>JBDSKZ010000083.1:0-52678 GCA_039916625.1 Pedococcus sp. | reverse complement strand
CGACCGTCATCGCGTTCTCACCGACCGTGACCTCGAACCGGCTGCACCTCGGCGACGTGGTGGGTCGCGGGTAGAGGAAGAGCTCGAGTCCCCGGCGCTCGACGAACCGCTGGTGTGCTGCCGCCAGTGCCTGGGGCGGCACGGGGACGATGACGTGGAACAGCGGGGTCTGCGGAGGATCAGGGACGACCTCGACGCCCGGGAGGTCTCGCAGGGCCGCCGCGAGCTCCTGGGCCCGCTGCCAGAAGGCAGGCATCCTGGGGACGAGCGTGTCGAGGCCGATCTCCGCCGATACCGCCAGCGGCCAAGCGTGGTGCAGCTGCCCACCCAGCCGAGCCCGCCACTGCCGAGCCTGGTCCACGAGGTCGGACCGCCCGGCGAGGACCGCCCCGGAAAGACCCTCAAGGCCCTTGTACAAGGAGACGTAGACCGTGTCGAAGAGGTCGGCGATCTCGGCGTGCGGACGCCCGTAGTACGGCTGCGCCTCCCACAGCCGCGCGCCGTCGAGATGGGCCGCGATGCCTCGGGCGCGCAGCCAGGACGTCTGCGCAGTCAGCTCCTGCCATGAGGGGAGGCGCCCGCCGAGGTCGCGCTGGGGCAGCTCGAGGAGTACGGCGGCCAGGGGCCCGCGGACGGCCTCCAGGTCCTCAACGGTGACCAGGCGGTCGTGGTCGCCGAGCAGCATCCCGTGTAGCTGGTGGACGATCTCGTACCCCTTGTGCTCGTGCACCTCGATGTGCGCCCTGGGGTGGAACCCGATCGTGCGACAGGTGCGGGCGTCGGCATGCAACCTGAGCGCGACCTGCGAGGCCATCGCACCCGTCGGCATGAAGACCGCCGCCTCCTTGCCGAGCAGCTCGGCCACGCGTCCCTCCAGCCGGGCCACCGCTCCGCCCCGACCGTAGGTGTCCAGGTCGCCGTCCTCCACGCACGTCAGGAACTCGTGCAGGCGGCGGGTCGGTGCTCGGCGCTGCTGCCCGTGTACGGAGAGCGACCGCGCCAACCGCTGCGGGTCGGTGCGGGTGGCGTGGGAGTCCATATGGCCCATCCTGACCCACCGGCGGGAGAATCCCTCACTGTTATCGGACCGGGGACTTGGTCGAGCGACCGGGAAGGAACACCACGACGACCATCCGCTCACGCTCATCAAGAGACGATCCAGAACCCCGAGCCCACTCATGCCGAGCTTCGGGGGGAGCTACTTCGAGGACGAACCGGCCGATGACGGGCTCGCGCGGCGGAGCGCGACTGCCCCGAGACAGAGGCGCCGCGGGTCCGTCCTCATTCTCCAGACCGACAAGACCGGACGAGATCTTCCGCTTGCCAGGGGTGCCGCCCAAGTTCGCATTCCATGACCCCGACATCCCGTCCACGTGACCGCGCGTTCTCGGCTCATGAGCCTCCCCGCATCTGCGCGACCGACCGTCAGGACGAAGCGCCGAGTCGGTGTCGCACCACCCTCCGGCGCAGGGTGGGCGACGCCTCGACCTCGTAGCCCGCGGCGAGGAAGACCTGGAGCAGCCCGACCGACGCCTCGTCCCAGATCACGGTCTTCCCCGGCGGAGGCTCGGTGGGGTAGCCCTCGAGGACGCGAGCGCCGACCTGCCGCCCGTACTCGACGGTGGCGGCGGCCAGCTCGTACATCAGGCCCTGTCGACGGAAACCCTTGCGCACGACGAAGCAGGTGACTGACCAGATGCCATCGAGGTCGGGATCCATCCGCATCCACGACTTCTGCCGGGCCCAGATCCGGGGGTAGTCCTCGCGCGGCTCGACCGCCACCCAGCCGGCGGGCTCGCCGTCGACGTACCCGACGAGTCCGGACGTGGGGCCGCTCGTGCCGCAGCCAGCCTGCTCCAGGAGCGCGGCGTCGCGCTCCTGCTGGGTCGTGTCGCGCCAGATCCAGCCCGGGACCTTGAGCGCCTGGCAGCGGCACTTGCGGGCGCCGCCGGCGTCGAACACCGCCTCGACGTCCTCGCTCATCGCGTCGTTGGCCGGTCGCCAGCTGAACTCGGGCACACCGCGAGACTAGTGCCGGACCGGCGCCAGCAACGACGCCAGGTCGCTCGTCCTGTTTCCCACCAGGGTCGTGGGACTAGCGTGGCCCGATGGAACATCCCGAACCCGTATGCGTCGTCCGCGATGCCGAGCTGCTCGAGGCCGACCCGACGTCGGGGATGCTGCGTCGGCGTGCTTTCGAGGCGCCTGGCCTGTGGGCGGGCCAGGTGGTGACCCAGCCCGGAGCCTGCTCGGGGTGGCACCACCACGACTCCAACACCTCCATGCTCTACGTCGTCCACGGGGTGCTGCGCCTCGAGTGCGAGGGCGTCGAGGGCTGGCTCGACGCCGTCGCGGGCGACTACGTCCGCGTCCCGGCATACACCGTGCACCGAGAGACGAACCCGGGTCATGAGCCGTCCTTGGCCGTGATCGCGCGGTCCGGAGTGGGCGTCTCCACGGTCAACGTGGCGCACGCCCCACCCCTACACACCTGACGCGCCGCAATCCGGGGACGCTTCGTCGACTCTTCAGGAGCTGGGCGGGGCGAGCTCCACCGCAACCTCGAGCGGACGGTCCAGAAAGGCCGACACGGAAGCGGCCTCCTCTTCGAGGGCCGTGCGGGGTACCCGGCCGGATTCCTTGAACCAGGCGATGTCCAGACGTGCCCCGCGCAACGTCCACGTACCCGCCACGACGCCACGGGCAACCACGAGGCTGGCCGACCGGCTCACTGCCTCGCGGCGTGCGGGCGGCACGATGCGGGGGTCGGAGGTGCCCGGGGCCATCACCCAGGGGTCGCGTCCCGGGAGCAGCCGGACAGCGGTCGAGGCGACCGCTGCCCGGAGGGCATCGAGGTCCTCCCGGAGCGCCAGGACGCGATCGCCGTCGAGATCGACCAGCTCGCACTGGTCGGCGAGCTGGTCCAGCCATTGGGTGAACGCCTTTCGCTTCGCCCCGAGTCCGTTGCAGAACCAGTCCTGGACCCGGTCCGGAGCAACCGGACCGTAGGTGCGCAGATAGGCAGCGACCACGGTCGGCCCGGCCTGGTCGAGGTCGGGAATCCCGGCCCAACCACGCACGCCATCAAGCCGGAGGAACGTCATCTCGCCGTCCCGGACCGGTCCCAGACCCAGGTCGCCCTGCCACGTGAGCGGTTTGAGCAACGTGTCGTTGCCTTCGGCGACCACCTCGCGCAGGTGCCGGTACCGGCTGCTCCGACCGAGCGCGGCGGCCAACTCGGAACGGGTCAGCGGCCCATCGTCCAAGGCCCGCCGCACATACTCTCGAAACGGCGGCCAGTCCGACGGCGCCAGACCGTAGTAGCTCTGCCAGCTCGGCAGCTCCCACATTCGGCTCGAGGCGCGCAACGCCAGGTAGGCGCCAGCATCTCGTGGCGTCATCAGGTGCGTGGCACCGCGGAACGCGAAGACCTTGACCAGGTCCCCCGCTGCCAACGCCCGCGCCGCGTCACCGTGCCTTGCGCCCTGACGCCGGGCTCCGATCGCCAGCTCCACCGCCAGGTCAGGCCAGGCGGGCACCGCCCCGAGCCGCCCGACCACGTCCTCTACCGACCCGGTGCCGACAGGGTCGAGCAGCTGACGTCGCAACCGCCACCCAAGCACTTTCGCCCACGTCAAAGCCACCGTCGAAGGCTAGCCCCACCAACGGCCATCGACTCCAGCGCGGCGTCGCCGAGTCGGCTGCCCCAGACCCGGGCACGGTCCATCTCCCCGTCGAGCAGAGGGCCCTCCATGTCGGCGACGTAGAAGCTCTCCGCGTCGAGGACCTGCGCGTAGCCGAGATGGCGCAAGAGCTTGCCGGCCTTGCGTGCGGCTGATCCCGGCAGTCGGCGGACCTTGTCCACCCGGGTGTCGAAGGTGGCCACGAGCAGGCCGTCCCTGGCCTTCGGCAGTGCCGCGATCCACTCCCTGATCCCCGGCCCGGAAGCGGCGTTCTCGGCGCCCCGTGTGACCGCCTCGGACCGGGTGCTCGGCCGGGACATCGAGAACGTGTGCGTGGGGCCGCCGACCACCAGGAGGTCCACGTCGTCTGTCGGTGCGGTGGGAGCGGCGCCGACCTGCACCACGTCGACCGTCATCGAGTCACCCAGGCCGGCCGCAACAGCCCTGGCCACCTGCTCGGTGTTGCCCCACAGGGACTCGTACACGACGAGGGATCTCATGGTCGTCTCCTTGGTGCTCTCTGTGTCATGGCCCGTGGTGGTCATCCGTGATGGACCAGGTCCGGGGTTCGCTGTTCCGGGGTTCGCTGTTCCGGGGTTCGCTGCCCGTTCTGTTCCGTACTGGGAGCTGCCGTGGGAGCCGTCGTGCTCGGGTCGAGTGGCTGCGCGGGCGCGCCGGTTACTGGCTGTTCGCCGCTCGGGCCGCCGATGACGTATGCCAGGGTCGCGAGGAAGCCGAGGCTGACCAGGCCACCGACCAGCACGACAACGAACCAGGTCTTGTCGGGCAGCTGTGCGGTGTTCACGACCGCGCCGACCCAGGCGAGGAACTGCACGGCGACTGCCGCGAGCATGCCCAACCCGGCGAACCCGGCGAGGCCGAGAATCGTCCAGCCGAACAGGCCCGCCTTGATCCCTACGACGTCGGGCCCGTCCATGACCAAGACGTCGGTCCCCAGGGCCAGCGCACCCGCCACGACGAACAGCACGACGGACGCAGCCATCCCCACCAGGCTGCTCACGAAGAGCTTGACAACAGTCGACTTGCGCATCTTCATCATCTCCACCCATCACGTTGCTCCAACCACGCGCCGTTGACCATGGGCCAAGGTCCTGGTGCGGTCCGGGGCCCAGTGACAGTCTTGAGGCGTGGGTGAGCTCGCCCGGGTTCGCCGAGGGGCATCGTTCAGCCGTAGAGCGTGCGGGCGGGGAGGCCTCCCGCCCCGTCTCGACGCACAGCGAGGTCTGGAGCTACGAGGTGGCGGGTGGGTCGACGCCGATGCCGGGCTGACGGTCCGGCAGCTGGTGGCGGACCTCGAGGTATCAGCCGCGGTTCGCGGCGCTCCTCAAGGACGAAGCCGTCGTGATGCGCCCGTGAAGCACGGTGCTCGCCTCGGCCGGTCAAGCACTGCCCATGGCGAGCGAGGAGACTTCAGATGGCGTCACGATGGACCACGGTGGCAGCGGCCATGCTGTTCGGTACTGCAATGGGTGGATGCGCGGGATCGAATGTGCCGGACCCCCCGAGCGGCGTCCGGGAGGCGGCCTCGGTGGCACCCTCGGACCTCGGCAGTGCAACGTCCGGCGACACCAACCTCGATGGCGAGGCCGATCAGGGTGCAGCCCTCACCGCCAAGGAGCTGTGCGGCTTCCTGGCCGACGAGACCCCCAAGGTCATCGACCTGAAGCCAGCGGAGTACGCATACGCCACGTTCGGTGGTGCGCTCCTGGCCTTCTACACCGACAAGGGGCTGCTCACCGACATCGACGGCGCCGACATCGACGCCCTTGCTGCCGAGGGCTGCCCCAGCGCGGCAGCCAAGCTGCTGCCGGTGTTGGGAGCCAGCAGCTTCGAGGCGCTGCTCTCGAAGTAGGCCACCACCGGCTCGCACTCGTCGAGCCGCCTGGTGAGGTCGCCCAGTTCGGCGGGCGCACGACTGTGGTCTGCCAGGTGCGCCGCTTGGGCACCTGGCACCGGTCGGAGCTGGTCGTGTATCAGGTCGGCTCGTCCGCCCTCCTCCCCACCAAGGAGGAAGCCATGAGCACACATGACCCATTCAAAGAACTGGCAGCCGACGAGGACGAGTTCGATGTCGTCCACGAGGCAGTCCTATCCGGTGGCGAGCTGGTCCGATACGACGCGGCCCGACTGCCGGACGATGTCCGCCATCGCGAGACGGAGCGCAAGGACAAGTGCACCGACGAGCCGGCCTTCGAGCTCGTCGACCACCAGGACCCGAAGTCGAAGATCCATCCGCTCCTGACGCAGTGGGCGCGGGAGCGGGACGGTGGCGAGATCGAAACGGTCGTCGTCACCTTCCGGGACGACCTGGCAATGCCACGATTCCCCGAGCCCGACATCGACCAACCTCGTGACTGCTGCGACAACAAGCGCGAGCTCGAGCGGGCCGATGAGCTCGTCGGCGCCATTCGGCGCGAACGCGCCGGTGACTACGAACAGCTGGGCGAACGCCTCGGACGTGTCGAGGCGAAGGTGGCCGACACCTTCTGGCTCATCCGCGGCATGCAGGTCCGGATGCCGCTGGCCGGGGTCGAGCGGCTGGCCGAGGACGAGGAGGTCCTCTACATCGAGCCTGACAACACCGACGACGCGCCTCCGCAGGACGACGTCGTGGACGGTCGTCGGGACATGGTCACCGACCCCTACTTCGACCTCGGGCTCACCGCCGGCTGGATCGGGCTGCTCGACACCGGTGTGCGGCGGACCCACGTCCTGTTCAACTCACCTTCACACCTCGACTTCATGCGCGACTGCGTCAACGGGGGTGCCGACTGCAACACCGGCAACGCGCTCAACCCCATCGACGACTGCTGGAACCACGGCACCTCCAGCGCCGCCATCATCACGGCCAACGCCCGCCAGGGCAACGCCTTTCGAGGGGTCACCGGCATCACGCTGGACAGCTGGAAGGTCTACCCGAGCTCGGTCGACGCCAACGGCAACTGCAACGGCTTCCTCAACGTGACGGCGGCCGTCAGGGGGTTCGAGAACGCGGTCCGGGTGCTCGACCGGGTGATCGTGGCCGAGATGCAGGGTTCGGGCGACGACCGCAGCGCCATCGCGGTGGCCGCCGACAACGCCTTCGACGCAGGAGCGGTCATCATCGCGGCCAACGGCAACAACGGTCCGGCTGCGAGCACCGTCAACGTCCCCGCCAATGCCCACAAGGCGATCGGGGTCGGCAACTTCGACGTGCAGTCGGGATCCCAGGTGACATCCCAGAGCCGGGGACCGGCACCCGACGGCCGCTTCAAGCCCGACATCCAGGCGCCCACCAACACCGAGACGGCGAGCAACGCCTCCGACACCGCGCGCCGCGTGTTCGGTGGCACGAGCGGGGCGACGCCCTACGCCGCGGGAGCCGCCGCACTGCTCCGCAACTGGTTGCGTCGACCGACCGGGTCGATCGACCCGGGCCAGGTCTACGCCCAGATGATCCTGTCGGGCCAGAACCCGTACCCCTTCACCAACACCGTGGGGGCCGGGCCGCTGGAGCTGCCGACGAACGGGGTCGCCTGGTGGGGCAAGGTCAGCGTCCACGACGGTGAGAACGTCGACATCCCCATCGCGGTCAACGCCGAAGGGGCCAACACCTTCGACGCCGCCCTGTGGTGGCCTGAGGGCGGGGTGCGCATCTTCGGCTTCCAGATCGACTGGCACAGCGACGTCGACCTCCACCTGATCGACCCCTCGGGGTCGACCCGGGCGTCGAGCGTCTCGATCCCCAGCGTGTTCGAACGGGCACAGGTCGGCGGGCGCATCGCCAACGGTGTCTGGAAGCTGCGGATCAGGGGCTTCAGGGTTCCGGCGGCGGCGCCTACCGTGTACTGGGCGGCCCACGTTCGCACCCGGTGAACGGCTACCTGAGGATCCATGACCGACAGCTGGTATGACGACAGACCCGAACCCGAGCAGTCCATCTCGGGTGTGCTGAGGGCGGCCTCCGCCCTCAGCACACCCGGCGGGCGGGACCGGCTCGCCTACCGGCTGCTGGCCGACGGTGATCTCATCGCGGTCTACGGGCCGGCGTTCGAGGATCGCCTGGACCGGCTGGTCGATCAGCCGATCGTGCTGGTGGGCAAGCTGGTCGACCTGTCTGGCGAGGGTTTCGGCGTCGAACTGTGGGTAGGTTCCCTTGGCTGAGCTCGCGGGTGGACGATCCATCGACGCCCCTCGGTCGGGGGCCTCGCTGAAGGGTCACCCACCGCTGGTCCGGCTCACCCGCCGGCGGCAGCGACCATGCACGAATCCCCGTACCTCGACCAGGATCTCGTAGCGGCTCTTTCACACGCCCGCCTTGCGGGCCTCGAGGCTGGGTACGTTGGCGGTGTGACCGCCCCCTCGACGACCGATACCGTCTCTGCTCGCCTGACCTCCGCCTCGTGGTGGTTCCGCTCCTCGGACGGGCGCCTGACCCTGTGGCAGCTGCCGAATGCGGCATTGGGCGTCTGGCTGATCACCTTGGTCCTAGGGAGGTTAGACCTGTCGTCCCCCCACGCGACGGCAGTCGACGGCATACGCCGCGGGGCGCTTCTCGTCTGGGCGCTCGACGAGGTCTTTCGCGGCGCGAGCCCGTTTCGGCGGGTGCTTGGAGCGGTGGTCCTCACCGCCCAGCTGGTGTCGCTCGTCCGCGCCTGACGACGTGAGCGCGGGAGGTACGGCATGAGCATAATGACCAGCATGAGCAGACCGTCGAGCCGATGAGCGCAGATCGAGGCGCCACAGACCGGCCACCGCTCGAAGGCCTGGTCCACCGTGCTCGCGCCGAGCTGCGGGATTGGACCGACACGGCCGACAGCGATCCGGGCGTGGCGATGCTGCAGCTGTTCGCGTTGGTCGGAGAGCTGCTCAGCAGCCACTCCGAGCGGCTCGCGGCGCAGGCGTACCTGGGCAACCCACGTCGGGGCCGGTCAATGGGTCGTCACGACGAGCTAGAGGACCCAGCCCGCGCCTCCTGCGGGCTTCACCGAGCTACCGTGCTCGACAATGCAGACCCGCTCGAGCAGCGGCGCCTGCTCGTTCGGGTCCCCGACGTCAGCGCGGACGAATCGGTATGGGCCGCGGCGTGCCTGCCGGTGGGCGACGCCGAGCAGGTCCCCGCCATCGGCGACGGGGTATGGATCGCTCTCGAGTCGGGCGATCCGTCACGACCGATCTGGCTGGGTCAACGCCTCATCAGCTGAGCCGCCTCGTGGTGAACAGGGTGTTCCCGTGGACCGCGCCCATCCTCCTGCTCGGTCCCGGTCCTTCGGCCGCGTTTCCCTGACGTCAGACCCGGCGTAGCCTGCCGCTCGGCTAGCCTGCGGTCCATGGGACCCAAGGCCTCCGACCTGCTCGACGCCTTCACTTCGGCGCTGCCCAGGCTGCTGACCGCGCTCATCATCGTCGTCATCGGGTACGCACTCTCGCGGGGGATCCGCTGGCTCCTGCACCGCCTGCTCCAGACCCGACGGACCCCGAGCTTCGCGACAGTGATGAGCAAGCTGGCCGGTTGGATCCTGCTGTCGTTCTCGGTCGTGGCCGCGATCGTGGCGGTGTTCCCGTCGGTGAAGCCGGTGGACATGCTCGCCGGGCTCGGCTTCTTCTCCGTGGCAGCCGGCTTCGCCTTCCAGGACATCTTGGAGAACCTCCTGTCCGGGCTGTTGCTGATCCTGCGCCAGCCCTTCCGCTCCGGAGACCAGATCACCGTCGGTGAGATCTCTGGCACCGTGCAGGCGATCACCATCCGCGAGACCCGTCTCAAGACGTTCGACGGGCAGCTCGTGCTGATCCCCAACCGCGACGTCTACAAGTCGGTCATCACGGTGCGTACGCACTTCTCGAGCCGACGAGTCCACTTCGTGGTCGGCGTCGCCTACGAGAACGACACCGGCGAGGCGTGCCGGGTGATCCAGACGGCGCTCGCCGAGAACGTTCCCCGCCTCGAAGACACCCCGCAGCCGGAAGCCGTCGTCACCCAGCTGGGAGTCTCCACCGTCGACATCGAGGCGCGCTTCTGGTGCGGTCCGGAGCAGCACGACGTGGTGCTGGCGATGGACTCCGCGATCCGGGCGGTGAAGACCGCGCTGGACGAAGCAGGCATCGAGATGCCTGCCGACATCATCGCCCTGCAGGCCACCCCGAGCCTGAGAGCAGCGATTTCGGGTGAAGCCGAGGTGACTCCGGGGGGCGGTGTTCGGGCCAGCCTCGCGCAGGGCGAGTGAGACGGGCTACGAGCGCGACCGCCGCACCCACCTCGACGGCCCACCGGACGGCCTCCTACCCAGCATGAGGTTGGGCATGGGACACCCCTCGCGAGGGGCGGCCGCAGGAGCCCCTACGGTTTCGCGAAGCCATTCCGCGCTCTCTCTACTGCCGGCGGTGGACAACCCGGCTGGACACGAAGTCAACCGGGGTTTCACTCAAGACCCACAGGTTCGGTAAGTCCCTCTTGGCGAGGGGGTCGCGAAACTCCACGCCGTGCGTGGATGACGTCAATTTGCCGGGGCCGGTCGCGGGAGCCCCCACATTCTCGCGAAGTCATCCCCCACGCTCTCTACCGCGGACCGTAGACGGTCCTGCTCAAGCGGACGGTCAGGGGATGACCACCCGCACCTTGAGGTGACCCTCGTCGACCATCCACTTCCAGTGGCCGTCGCGGGTCAGCACCATGCACTCCAGCCGTTCAGTGACGGCCAGGATGAGCGCGTCACCAAGAGGCAGCGTCGCATCCGTTTTCGAACGCGGCGCAGACGGTCGAGGGTTGTCGTGTGAGGTCTCGATGAGCTCGGCAGCGCGCACCAGGTCGTCATCGGTCGGGTGCTCGACACGCAAACCCATGGCATCCAGCGTCGTGCGGATCTGGATCGGGGGCGTCTGGTTCCCTTTGCGCCGCGTCACGCAGATCGCCTCGGTGAAAGAGGGTCCAGGCAGGATGCCGTCAATCTCCGGCCGCTGGATCGTGTTCAGGATGGCCTGCCAGCCCCGTTCCTGAAGCAGGAGGGTGCACACCACCGACGAGTCCAGGCACAACTGCTTAGCCTGGGGAGGACCCGGGCGCGCAGCGGCGGCGATCACTGGTGAAGCCCGAGCTGGGCGAGGAGCCCATCCTCGATCTCCTGCTCGCTGCGGACATCATCCTGGGCGCTGGCGGCAACCCGGTCCCCCTTGGCGCTCGACCGGGCCGAGTCGGCCCGGCGAGACCGGCGCACGTCGGAAACCGCGTCCCCGGCGTCACCGCCGCGGTTGGTAGCCCACACGGCGAACAGGAGCGACTTGGCAGTCACGAGCTTGACCTCTCCATCTTCGACAACGAACCGGATCCGGTCCCCCGGTCCGACGCCGAGCGCGGTGCGGACCACGGCAGGGATGACCACCCGGCCCTCGCTGCTCAGCTTCGTGTCGATGTCCAATATTTCTGCCATGCCCACCATCGCACGGCAGATGGTGACGATCTGTCACATCGATCCAATAGGGCAGATTCGTACCCTTCTGCCATGCTGACACCGTAAAGCCATTGCGTCCGACGTTCACCTGACAGGACCACCCCCACAGCCGCGAGCTCTTCCAGCAGGCGGACAACCTCTTCGGGCGGGTGCCCCACCAACAACTGGACCCTCGATCGGTTGACCCTCATCGTCGTCCCCGACAACGGCGACCTCTTCGACCTAGACTCCGGCGCCGGCACCAGCACACCCGCCCAACCAAAGGCGCCACCCCTCGCCGCCTGAGCCGCGCCCGGTACCCGCCGGAACAGCAGCCCCGCACACCCGAACAGCTCAACTGCTTCATAGCCCGCGGGCCGAGCGGCGCTCAAAACGACGGCCGGCCCCGAACTAGGCCCAGACATGGGGAAACCCCGGCCGGACGTGAAGTCCAGCCGGGGTTTCGTCACTCAAGACCTACAGGTTTGGTAAGTCCCTCTCGGCGGTGGCGGTGGGATTTGAACCCACGGTGGAGTCTCCCCCACACACGCTTTCGAGGCGTGCTCCTTAGGCCGCTCGGACACGCCACCGCGGAGCAGGTTACTAGAGCAGGTGACGACCGACGAAATCGCCCCGGCCACGCGCTGGAGCCGTTGCACACCGACCCCCGAGCGAGGTGACCAGCGTGGACGATCAGGCGGCTTCGGGCCGACCTTCGGAACGGTGGCGGCGTACCGCCCACACGACCACGGCCACGAGCACGATGACACCCACGATCGCGGCGGCACCACGGCCCAGCCACGCCTCGACCCGGTGGTAGGACTCCCCCGCGAGGTAGCCCGCGGTCACCGCGGCCGCACCCCACGCGATGCCGCCGACGGCATTCCACGGCAGGAACACGCGGTACTTCATCCCACTGAGCCCGGCGAGGGCCGGCATCACGGCCCGGAAGAACGCGGTCCACCGTCCCAGGAAGACCGCCGAGCCACCCCGGCGCTGGAGGAACTCCTGCGCCTTCTCGAGCTTCGCCCGGCGGCGGTCGAAGATCCTGTGCGCCATCACCCTCGGGCCGAACAGCTTCCCGATCTCGTACCCCACGGAGTCCCCGATGACGGCCGCGAGGATGACGACCGTGAGCACCCACCCCAAGGAGGTGTGCCCGAGGCTGGCGGTGACCCCGCCGATGATCGCCAGCGTCTCGCCGGGCAGCACGAAGCCTACGAAGAGCGCGTCCTCGGCGAACACCACGAGGGCCACGATCAGGTAGACCAGCCAAGGCGGCGCACTGAGCACCGTGTCCACGAGGCTGTTGACCAACCCGCTCATGAGCGTGCTCCCTGCTGTGGTGGGCTGCCGTGGCCGGGTGGGCGCCGGTGTTTCTCAAAGAATGTCAACAGGACCTGAGAGCACTCTGATTCCCGGACCCCGCCGACCACCTCGACCCGGTGCGTGGCCCGACGGTCGCGGACGATGTCCCAGACCGAGCCGGTCGCGCCGAGCTTGGGGTCCCAGGCGCCGAGCACGAGCGTGGAGATCCGCGCCAGCATGAGCGCTCCGGCGCACATGGGGCACGGTTCCAGGGTGACCACGAGAGTGCACCCGTCCAGACGCCAGGACCCGAGCCGTCGAGCCGCCGCCCGCAGGGCGACCACCTCCGCGTGCGCGGTCGGGTCCTGCTCGACCTCGCGCAGGTTGCGTCCCGCCCCGACGACCTCGCCGTCCGCCGAGACGACCACCGCGCCCACGGGGACATCCCCGCCGTCCGCTGCGTCGGCCGCGAGGGCCAGCGCCTGGCCCATCCACGCTGCATACCGCGCGTCGGCGGCCGGGCCGCGGGAGGAGGTCACGCGCTAAGTTTCGCCTATGCGCGTCCACGTTGCCGACCACCCGCTCATCACCCACAAGCTGACCTACCTGCGCGACAAGCGCACGGACAGTCCCACGTTCCGGCGGCTGACCGAGGAGCTGGTGACGCTGCTCGCCTACGAGGCGACCCGCGACGTCCGCGTGGAGACCTTCGACATCGAGACGCCGGTCGCCCCGACCACGGGCATCAAGCTGTCCAACCCCAAGCCCCTCATCGTCCCGATCCTGCGCGCCGGCCTGGGCATGCTCGAGGGCATGGTCCGCCTGCTCCCGAGCGCGGAGGTGGGCTTCCTCGGTATGCAGCGCAACGAGGAGACCCTCGAGGCGATCACCTACGCCAACCGCCTCCCGGACGACCTCAGCGGACGCCAGTGCTACGTCATCGACCCGATGCTCGCGACCGGCGGCACGCTCGCCGACGCGATCCGCTACCTCGCCGACCGTGGAGCCGACGACATCACCGCTGTGACGCTGCTCGCCGCCCCCGAGGGCATCAAGGCCGTCGGGGACGCGCTCGCCGACCTCGACATCCCGATCACCATCGTCACCGGCGCCATGGACGAGCGGCTCAACGAGAAGGGCTACATCGTGCCCGGGCTCGGTGACGCCGGTGACCGCCTGTATGGCGTCGTCTGAGTCCTCGTTCGAACGCCCACCGGCGCGCCTGTACCACTCCGTGGGGCTCATCGGACACCATGGTCGCTGAGGTGCGCCTGTCCGGCGAGTCCTCGCCCGCCAGACCAAGGAGAAGACGATGCACCGCGTGAAGAAGATCCTGCTGTGGGTCCTCGTCGCGTTCGCCGCCTACGCGATCTTCACCTCGCCCGACCAGGCGGCTCAGATCGTCAAGACCTCGTGGTCGATCCTCGCGGACGGCGTCCGCAACCTCGGCAACTTCTTCGACGCGCTGCTCGGCCGGGGGTAGCCCGCCGATGGGCGCCAGTGAGCGCCGCCACGCCGAGCTCGATCGCTACCTGCTGGACGGTGAGCGGCTCGTCACCGCGGTCCACCAGCACTGGGGCAAGGTCGCCGAGCCTGTCGCCAGTGCCGTGGCCGGCCTCGTGGTGGCGCTATGGGCGGACGCCAGCATCGCTCCGTCCATCGGGGTCGTCAGCACCATCGTGTGGTGGGCGTGGTTCGCGCTGGTGCTCCGGACGGCCTACCTCGTCGCCGAGTGGCGGCACGACTGGTTCGTCGCGACGGACAAGCGGCTCCTGCTGTTCTACGGGTTCATCACCCGCAAGGTCTCGATGATGCCGCTGCGCAAGGTGACGGACATGTCGTACGAGCGCTCCGTCCCGGGGCGCATCCTCGGCTACGGCCGGTTCGTCATGGAGTCCGCCGGCCAGGACCAGGCCCTTCGCGAGGTCAACTGGGTGCCGCAGCCCGACCACCACTACCGCGCCATCTGCACCGAGATCTTCGGGGTCTCCGACCACGACGACGCGGTCGTCGACCCGGACGGGGAGGGCGGGACGACGCGCGCCGCACCGCTACCAGACCCTTATGCGGGATGGGACGACCCGCGCCACAGGGCCACAGCCGACTCGCTCTACCGCAGCCCCGACCTGGCGGACCGTGACCGCAGCGCCGACACCGGACCCATCCCGATCCGCCACCCACGGGCACCCCGGCGCGACGACCAGGACGACTGACCGTCTCTGTTCAGTGGGCGGTCACATGACGGTCGGCACTGCGGAACGGGGGTCTGCCCGCGCCTAGAGGGCCTTGATGATGTCCTCGACGCGTTCCTTGGCGTCGCCGAAGAGCATCTGGCTGTTCTCCTTGAAGAACAACGGGTTCTGCACCCCCGCATATCCCGTGGCCATGGAGCGCTTGAAGACGACGACGTTGCGCGCCTTCCAGACCTCGAGCACGGGCATGCCGGCGATGGGGCTCGTCGGGTCCTCGGCTGCGGACGGGTTCACCGTGTCGTTGGCGCCGATGACCAGGACGACGTCGGTGTCGGCCAGGTCGCCGTTGATCTCGTCCATCTCCAGGACGATGTCGTAGGGCACCTTGGCCTCGGCGAGCAGCACGTTCATGTGGCCGGGCAGCCGTCCCGCAACGGGGTGGATGCCGAAGCGGACGTTGATGCCCTTCTTGCGCAGGTGCGAGGTCAGCTCGGCCACGGGGTACTGCGCCTGGGCCACCGCCATGCCGTAGCCGGGGGTGATGACGACGGTCGAGGCATCGCGCAGCAGCTCGGCGACATCGGCGGCGATGGTCTCGCGGTGCTCGCCGTAGTCCTTGTCCTCACCGAGCGAGACCTCCTGGCCGAAACCACCGGCGATGACCGAGACGAACGACCGGTTCATCGCCCTGCACATGATGTAGCTGAGGATCGCACCCGAGGAGCCGACCAGGGCACCGGTCACGATCAGCAGGTCGTTGCCGAGCATGAAGCCCGCAGCGGCAGCCGCCCAACCCGAGTAGCTGTTGAGCATCGACACGACGACCGGCATGTCGCCACCACCGATGGAGGCGACGAGGTGCCAGCCGAACGCGAGGGCGATCACCGTCATGAGCAGCAGCGGGACGATCGAGTGCGACGACGCGAACCACCAGAGGAGCAGCGCCGAGACGACCAGCGCCGCGAGGTTGAGCCAGTGTCGACCCGGCAGCATCAACGGCGAGGACTTGATCCGGGCGCTCAGCTTGAGGAACGCCACGATCGAGCCGGTCAGCGTCACCGCGCCGATGAAGACCCCGAGGAACACCTCGACGCTGTGCACCGTGTCGGAGTCGGCCCCCACGGTGAGGAAGGAGTTGATGCCCACGAGCACTGCCGCCAGACCGACGAAGCTGTGCAGCATCGCCACGAGCTCCGGCATCTGCGTCATCTCGACGACGCGGGCCCGCCACAGGCCGATGGCGGCTCCGACGGCCATCGCCACCGCGATGAAGACGAACGTCGTGAGCGCGTGCTGGGACCGGTCAAGCACCCCCCACACCGTGGCGATGAGGGCGAGCGCCATACCGGTGACGCCGAAGGCGTTGCCCTCCTTGGCGGTCTCGTGCTTGGAGAGGCCTGCGAGGGACAGCACGAAGAGCACAGCCGCGACGATGTAGGCGGCCTGTACGAGGTTGAGGGTCATCGCGCCTCAGTCCTTCCGGAACATCTGGAGCATGCGACCGGTCACGGCGAACCCACCGAAGATGTTGATGCTGGCGACCGTGATGGCCAGCAGCGCCAACACCTTGACGACGTAGTCGTCGCTGTCGACCTGCAGGAGGCCACCGACGAGGATGATGCCGCTGATCGCGTTGGTCTCGGCCATCAGCGGGGTGTGCAGGGCGTGGGAGACGTTGGAGATGACGTAGAACCCGACGATCACCGCGAGCGCGAACACCGTGAAGTGGCCGAGGAAGTCTGGTGGCGAGCTCCTGGCGACCAGGCCGAACAGCACCGCGCCCAGGGCCATCAGGACGTACTTGCGTAGGGGGCCGCGCGGCTTCGGCGCGGGCCTGGGTGCCAGGGGGGCCGGCGCAGCAGCGGCCGGTGCGGCACTGACCTGGACCTGCGGTGGGGGCCACAGGGTCTCGCCGTCGCGGCACACCGTCATGCCCCGCTGGACCACGTCCTCGAGGTCGAGGACGGCGCGGCCGTCCTTGCCGGGGGTGAGCAGCTTGAGCAGGTTGACGAGGTTGGTGCCGAAGAGCTGGCTGGCCTGGGTCGGCAGCCGACCGGGGAGGTCGGTGTAGCCGATGATGCGGACGCCCCCCGCGGTGGTGACCAGCTGGTCGGCGACCGAGCCGGCGACGTTGCCCCCGTTGGCCGCTGCCATGTCGACCACGACCGACCCCGGCTTCATCGAGGCAACCATCTCCTCGGTGAACAACCGCGGTGCGGGCCGTCCGGGGATGAGCGCCGTCGTGATGAGGATGTCGACGTCCTTGGCCTGCTCGGCGTAGAGGGCGGCTGCCTTGGCGTTGAAGTCCTCGCCCATCTCCTTGGCGTAGCCGGTGGCCGAGGGCCCGTCGTCCTCGACGTCGATGCGCAGGAACTCCGCACCCATCGACTCGACCTGCTCGCCGACCTCGGAGCGTGCGTCGAACGCCCGCACGATCGCCCCGAGGCTGTTGGCGGTGCCGATGGCGGCCAGACCCGCGACGCCGGCCCCGACGACGAGCACCTTGGCCGGCGGCACCTTGCCGGCGGCGGTCACCTGGCCGGTGAACAGGCTGCCGAACTCGTGCGCCGCCTCGATGACCGCGCGGTAGCCGCCGATGTTGGCCATCGACGACAGCACGTCGAGGGACTGGGCGCGGGAGATCCGGGGCACGGCGTCCATCGCCAACGCCGTGACCCCGGCGGCAGCGAGACGGGCCACGAGGTCGGGGTTGAGCGCAGGGGAGACCAGCGAGGCGAGCAACGCACCCGGGCGCAGCAGCGCGATCTCGGGCTCGGTGGGGGCGTTGACCTTGAGGACGAGGTCACCCGCCCAGGCCTGGGCGCCGTCCACGACGCTGGCGCCAGCCGCGGCGTACGCCTCGTCCGAGAAGGACGCCCGTGCCCCGGCGCCGGCTTCGATCGCCACCTCGTACCCGAGGCCGATGAGCTGCCCCACGGTCTTGGGCGTCGCAGCGACCCGGGCCTCCCCCGGCTTGGACTCTGCTGGTACACCGATCAGCACTGCTTCTCCCGTCGTTGGGCTCGCGTGGAAAGCAACCTAGGCGCAAACGCCGGCCCATGGGGCGAACCTGGGAGCGTGGTCGCGCCCGCCGTCCACAGCGTGGACGACGGGCGCGCATCAGTCGCCGAAGTGACGGGTCGGGTACGGCGCCGGGTCAGGCGGTGCCGCCCACGTCGCCGTGTGGCACGGGCTGGCCGAGGCGGCCGGCCTGGTAGTCCTCGAAGGCCTGCACGAGCTCGGAGCGCTCGTTCATGACGAAGGGCCCGGCCCAGGCGACGGGCTCGCGGATCGGCTGGCCACCGAGCACGAGCAGGTCCAGGCCGGCGGCATACCGCTCCTGCTGCGCCCGGGCCGAGGAGACGCGCAAGGCATCGCCCTGGCCGAGCACCGCCAGCTGGCCCGAACCGATCGGCGTCTGGTCCGGACCGACGAACCCGTCCCCGCTCATCACGTAGACCAGCGCGTTGAAGTCCTTGCGCCACGGCAGGACGAGCTCGCCACCGGGGGCGACGGTCGCGTGCACCATCGTCATGGGGGTGTGCGTCGAGCCGGGACCGGACAGGCCGCCGACGTCGCCAGCGATGACCCGCACGAGCGAGCCGCCGTCGGCCGAGGTGAGCAGGCCGACTTCGGAGGAGCGCAGGTCCTGGTAGTTCGGCGCCTTGAGCTTGTCCGTCTTGGGCAGGTTGACCCACAGCTGGAAGCCATGGAAGAGGCCGCCGGTGACGACGAGCTGCTCCGGCGGGGCCTCGATGTGCAGGATGCCCGACCCGGCTGTCATCCACTGGGTGTCGCCGTTGGTGATCGTGCCGCCGCCCCCGAAGGAGTCCTGGTGGTCGAAGATCCCGTCGATGATGTAGGTGACGGTCTCGAAGCCGCGGTGCGGGTGCCACGACGTGCCCTTGGGCTCGCCGGGCGCGTACTCGACCGATCCCATCTCGTCCATGTGGATGAACGGGTCGAGGTCGCGCAGGTCCACCCCGGCGAAGGCGCGCTTCACGGGGAAGCCCTCACCCTCCGTACCCGACGGGGCGGTGGACAGCGCACGGACCCGGCGCTGGACGGCTGCGGGTGCAGGCGCGGGGACGCGTGGCAGGACGGTCAGGTCGGCGACGGTGACAGCAGGCATCGGACACTCCTTATTTCGTTCAATATTCAACCATCTGTTCCAACGACGCGCATCGTCAAGCCATTCCCGCGTCGCTGGGGGCCCCGCCGTCGCCGTCGGTCCGGGCCTGCGTCGCCGCCTCGACCGCGTCGGTGAGGAACCGCAAGACCGTCTCGCGCTCGGCCACGGAGTAGGAGGCGATGGTGTCGCGCATCGTGGTCGCGATCGGCCCGAAGATCCCGGCGGCCACCCCCATCGCGTCGTCGGTCATCTCCACCGAGACGCGGCGGCGGTCGACCTGGCTGTGGGTGCGCCGCACGTGCCCGACGGACTCCAACCGGCGCAGCATCGCCGAGGTGGCCGGCGGGCTGAGCCCGAGCGCGTGCGCCAGCTCACCCGGGGAGAGCTCACCACCGCAGCGGCGCGCGTCCAGGACGTGGGCGAGGGCGTTGAGGTCGGTGCGGTGCAGCCCGGCCGCCCCACCCCTGGTGGCGATGTAGCGGTCCATCTCGGTGGTGAAGGCACGCAGGGCGTCGATGATCTCCCGTGCCAGCGCTGGGCCCTGGGGTCGTTGGGGCCTCGACGTCGACATGCCACCTCCCCTCCCGGACGGTATTGTTTCCATCGTAGAACTATTTCTTGGCAGAAGTGCTCTGGGCGCGAGGGAGGCACGACGTGACGGATGGACACGAGCACTCGAGGGCAGGTCGCACCCTCGGCAGGCTGGTCGGGCCCCGGGTCAAGTGGCTCGTCGTCGTGGTGGCCGTGCTCGTGTCGGCCGCGGCGTTCGCATTCGCCGGCCAGCCCAAGGCTGTCTCGACCACGGCAGCCGCGTTGCCCGACACCGCCGAGGCCGCCCAGGTCAGCGCCCTGCGCGACCAGCTCCCGGCCAGCGGCGTCTCCCCGGCGATCGTGGTCTACACGACCACCTCCGGCAGCCTCGACGCCGCGGCCGTCGAGGCCTCCCGCGACCGGGCCATCGCTGCGACGAAGACGTGGGCGCCCGCCTCGGGGGACGCCGCCGCCTCGAAGATCCCCCCGCAGGTCTCTTCCGACCGCAGCACCGCCCTCGTGGTCGTGCCGCTGCGCGCCGACCTCGCCGACGGCGAGGTCTCCGAGGCGGTCGGCGCCCTGCGTACCGCCGTCCGCGACGGCCTACCGCAGGGCCTGTCCGCCACCGTGACCGGTGGCCCGGCGTTCTCCGCCGACATCGGGGCGGTCTTCGACGGGGCCGACATCAAGCTGCTCGGCGCCACCGCCGGCGTGGTCGCGATCCTGCTGCTCATCACCTACCGCAGCCCGTGGCTGTGGCTCGTCCCGCTCAGCGTCGTCGGCACCGGCGACCAGGTCGCCAGCAAGGCCTTGGCGATCCTGTCCCGGATCAGCGAGGTCCGGGCCGACGGCGCCGTCACCGGCATCACCTCGGTGCTCGTCTTCGGCGCCGGCACCAACTACGCCCTGCTGCTCATCGCCCGCTACCGCGAGGAGCTGCGCCGCACCGAGGACCGCCACGACGCCATGCGCGCAGCGCTCGGCTCGGCCGCTCCCGCGATCCTCGCCAGTGGTGGCACCGTGATCCTCGCGCTGCTCAGCCTCGGTCTCGCCGACGACCCGTTCGCCCAGTCCCTCGGGTATGCCGGCGCGATGGGGATCGCGATCGCCCTCGTCTACGCGCTGCTCGTCCTGCCGGCGGCGATGGTGCTCTTCGGGCGGCGCCTGTTCTGGCCGTTCGTTCCCCGGATGGGCACCGAGGACCCCAGCCACGCCGGGGTGTGGCGCCGCCTCGGCGACGCCGTCACCGGACGCCCCGTCGTCGTGGGCCTCGCTGCGGTGGCCGTGCTGTTCACCTTCGCCCTCGGCGGCCTCAGCCTCTCGGTGGGGCAGTCCCCCAACGAGCAGTTCCTCGACAAGCCCGAGGCGGTCGTCGGCCAGGAACAGCTGGCGGCGGCATTCCCCGCCGGGACCAGCGAGCCGACCACGATCATCGCCAAGGCCTCCTCCACCGACGCGGTGACCGCCGCCGTGAAGGGGGTCACCGGCGTGAAGGAGGTCCGCGAGACCGGCGGCAACGACCAGCTCGTCGAGCTCAGCGCCATCCTCACCGCGGCCCCCGGCACGACCGAAGCCTTCGACCAGGTCCGCGCGTTGCGCACCGCCGTCCACGACGTGCCCGACGCGGGCGCCCTCGTGGGCGGCTCCGACGCCGAGGCTCTCGACGCCCGGACCACGGCCGACCGCGACCGGCTGCTGCTGTTTCCGCTCATCCTCGGGATCGTCGTCCTGGTGCTGCTGCTCCTGCTGCGCTCGGTCGTCGCGGCCCTGGTCCTGGTGACCACGGTGGTCGCCACCTACGTCGCGAGCATGGGCGCGAGCTGGTTCGCCTTCCAGCACCTGCTCGGCTACCCGCCACTGGCCGTCAGCACCCCGCTGCTGGCATTCCTGTTCCTCGTCGCCCTCGGCGTGGACTACAACATCTTCCTCACCACCCGAGCCCGTGAGGAGGCTGCCGGCGGCTCCCACGCCCGCGAGTCGATCGTCACCGCACTGGCGGTCACCGGTGGCGTCATCACCAGCGCCGGCATCCTGCTGGCGGCCGTGTTCGCCGTCCTCGGTGTCCTGCCGCTGGTGCAGCTCGCGCAGATCGGCGTCATCGTCGGGTTCGGCGTGCTGCTCGACACCCTGCTGGTGCGGTCGATCCTCGTCCCGGCCGTCGTCAGCCTGCTCGGCGAGCGGTTCTGGTGGCCCAGCCACCCGGCCGACCGGGCCGGCGCCCACCGCGCACCAAGCTGACCCTGGTTCGAGGTGATTACGCCGGGAAACTCGGGCGTGTTCACCTCGAACCGGCGGGAGTCGACGCCTGCCGAGGACTCAGCCACCGAGCCCGAGGTCAGCCACTGACTTCTCGCGCATCTCGACCTTGCGCACCTTGCCCGTCACCGTCATCGGGAACTCCTCGACGACGGTGACGTAGCGCGGGATCTTGTAGTGCGCGAGCTTGCCGGTCGAGAACTCGCGCACCGCCTCGGCGTCGAGCGGCGTCGCCCCGTCCCGCATGCGGATCCACGCGCACAGCTCCTCGCCGTACTTCTCGTCCGGCACACCGACGACCTGGGCGTCGAGGATGTCGGGGTGGGTGTAGAGGAACTCCTCGATCTCGCGCGGGTAGATGTTCTCGCCCCCGCGGATGACCATGTCCTTGATGCGTCCGGTGATCTGGACGTACCCCGACTCGTCCATCACCGCGAGGTCGCCGGTGTGCATCCAGCCGTCGACGAGCACCTCGTCGGTCTTGTCCTGCTGCCCCCAGTAGCCGAGCATCACCGAGTAGCCCTTGGTGCAGAGCTCGCCCGCAGCGCCACGCGGCAGCGTCTCCCCGGAGATGGGGTCGACGACCTTGACCTCCAGGTGGGGGCCGACCCGGCCGACGGTGCCGACCTTCTGCTCGAAGGTGTCGTCGGTGCGGTTCTGCGTGGACACCGGTGACGTCTCGGTCATGCCGTAGGCGATCGTCATCTCGGTGATCCCCGCGTCAATCAGCTTCGTCATCATCGTTGCAGGACAAGGCGATCCAGCCATGATGCCGGTCCGCACCGAGGACAGGTCGTATGCCGCGAAGTCGGGCAGGGACCACTCGGCGATGAACATCGTTGGCACGCCATACAGGGAGGTGCACTTCTCGTCTGCCGTCGCCTTGAGCGTGGCAGCCGGGTCGAATCCCGGTGCGGGGATGACCATGGCAGCACCGTGGCTCGTGCACGCGAGGTTGCCCATGACCATGCCGAAGCAGTGGTAGAACGGCACGGGGATGCAGACCCGGTCGGCCTCGGTGTAGCGGCACAGCTCGCCCACGAGGTAGCCGTTGTTGAGGATGTTGCGGTGGCTGAGCGTCGCGCCCTTGGGAAAGCCGTTGGTGCCCGAGGTGTACTGGATGTTGATCGGGTCGAAGCGGTCCAGACCGGCCTGCACCTCGGCGAGCTGCTCGGCCGTCACCTCGGCGGACCGCGCGAGCAGGGCGTCCCAGCTCTCGCGGCCCAGGACGTGGGCTCCGGCGACGTCGGGGCAGCTGTCGCGGACCTCCTCGAACATGGCGACGTAGTCACTGGACCTGAACGACTCCGCGAGGAACAGGTGGGAGATCCCGGCCTGCTTGAGGACGAACTCGAGCTCGTGGGTGCGATAGCTCGGGTTGATGTTGACCAGGATGGAGCCGATCTTCGCGGTGGCGTACTGCACCACGGTCCACTGGGCGCAGTTGGGCGCCCAGATGCCGACCCGGTCCCCCTTGGCCACGCCGACGGCGAGCAGCGCCCGGGCGAGCCGGTCCACCTCGGCTCCGAGCTCCGCATACGTCCACCTGATCCCCTGCGCCACGTCGACCAGGGCGTCGCGCTCCCCGAACCGCGCGACGGTCGCGTCGAGGTTGTCGGGGATGGTCTGCTCGAGCAGCGGCGGGTCGAGCTCGCCGACGGCGTGGGACAACAGTGCCTGCGTGGACATCTTCGGCCTCCTGGCGGTGGGTGCTCAGGCCATCCCATCCCCTCGAGGCGTCCACCACAACCCGTGTCGGTCTCAGGTCTGCGAGCACCAACCCGGTGTCGACGAACGGTCGCGAGCCGGTAGCGTCGCTCGCGACATGAGCACCACCCTGCAGGCCTCTGGCCTCGCTGCCGGCCACGGCGCCCGCGCCCTCTTCTGCGACCTCGACCTCGTCATCGGAGCGGGTGACGTCGTCGGCCTCGTCGGCGCGAACGGTGCCGGCAAGTCGACCCTCCTGCGCCTGCTGGCCGGTGAGCTGGAGCCCGAGGGCGGCACGGTCACCCGCACCCCGGCCAGCGCCACCGTCGGCCACCTGCCACAGGAGCCCGAACGTCGTGCGGGCGAGAGCATCGCGGCGTTCATCGGCCGCCGCACCGGAGTGGCTGCCGCCGAGGCCGCGATGAACGCTGCCGCCGAGGCTCTCGCCGACGCAGCCCCTGGCGCCGACGACCGCTACTCCCTCGCGCTCGAGACCTGGCTCGCGCTCGGTGGCGCCGACCTCGACGAACGCAGTGCCGCCACCGCCGCCTCGCTCGGCCTGGGCGTCCACCTCGCCACCCCCATGACGGCGCTGTCCGGTGGTCAGGCCGCCCGCGCGGGTCTCGCCGCACTGCTGCTGTCGCGCTACGACGTGCTGCTGCTCGACGAGCCCACCAACGACCTCGACCTCGACGGGCTCGAACGCCTGGAGCAGTACGTGAGCGGTCTGCGCAGCCCCGCCGTCATCATCAGCCACGACCGGGAGTTCCTGGCCCGCACGGTGACCCGTGTCGTCGAGCTCGACCTCGCCCAGCAGCGGGTGGCCGTCTACGAGGGCGGCTACGACAGCTATCTCGCCGAGCGGGCGGTCGCCCGACGGCACGCACGCGAGAACTACGAGGAGTTCGCCGGTACCAGGGAGCGCTTGGAGCAGCGGGCCGTCACCCAGCGCAGCTGGATGACCGTCGGTGTCCGCAACGCCCGACGCAAGAAGCCGGACAACGACAAGATCGGCGCGGCCTTCCGCGCCGACTCGGCGGAGAAGCAGGCCGCCAAGGCGCGGCAGACCGAGCGGATGATCGAGCGCCTCGAGGTCGTCGACGAGCCACGCAAGGAGTGGGAGCTCCGGATGACCATCGCTGCGGCGCCGCGGTCCGGCTCTGTCGTGTCCAGCGCCTCGCGCGCGGTCGTGCGGCGCGGCGACTTCACCCTCGGGCCGATCGACGCCCAGGTCGACTGGGCCGACAGGATCGTCATCACCGGCGCCAACGGGTCGGGCAAGACGACCCTGCTCGAGGCACTGCTCGGCACGATCCCCGTCGACGAGGGGACGGCCGGGCTCGGCTCTTCGGTCCGCCTCGGCGAGGTCGACCAGGCGCGCGGGCTCTTCCTCGGACCCCAGACGTTGGCCCGAGCGTTCAGTGAGGCCCTGCCGGACTGGCCCGATGCCGAGGTCCGCACCCTGCTGGCGAAGTTCGGCCTCGGTGCCGAGCACGTCCACCGCCCGGCCGAGTCGCTGTCCCCAGGCGAACGCACCCGCGCAGCCCTGGCCCTGCTCCAGGCCCGCGAGGTGAACCTGCTCGTCCTGGACGAGCCGACCAACCACCTCGACCTGCCCGCCATCGAGCAGCTCGAGCAGGCGCTCGACTCCTTCGGCGGCACCGTGCTGCTCGTGACCCACGACCGCCGGATGCTCGCGGACGTCCGCGCCACCCGCCGCTGGCACGTCGAGGACGGACACCTCACCGAGCTCTGAGCCAGGGAGGCTAGAGCGCGGTGTCGTTGAGCAGGCCCAGCAGGCGGGCGAGCTCGGCGATGTCGGGCGTCTCCCAGGTCAGCAGCTGTTGGCGCAGCCGTTCACGGCGCCCCTCGAACGACCGCTCGAGGGCCTCCGAACCCTCTGCCGTGAGCCGCACCTGGCGGGCCCGGGCGTCCAGGGGGTCGGGGATGCGTTCGATCAGGGCCAGCTCCTCGAGCACGGCGAGGTTGCGGCTCATCGTCGACTTGTGCAGCCCCAGCGCGTCAGAGATGTCGCCGCCCCGTGCTCCTCCCCCTGCCTCCGCGAGCTCGCGTACGGTGATGAGCACGGCATACCCGGAGGCGTCCAGGTCGGGGTGCACCTCGAACGCTATCCGCTGCTGGGAGCTGCGCGCCCGGCGGAGCAGCCGTGTGAGCTCGACCTCGAGCTCGCCGAGGGGGGTCCGGGGTGACATGACCAGAGCCTAGGGGCGCGGCACCCTTCGTGGGCGGACCTCGGGGCCCTGGCGGCGGCTCCGCCTGTCCTCCGCCTGTCCTCCAGCAGGCCGCGGGGGGCCGTGACAGGGTGGTCGGGTGCAGGGACGAGCGAGGTTCCACGGTCAGATCGCGGGAGTGGGCAGCACCTCCGGGGTGCGCGTCGTCATCGGGCGGTGGGACGCGTCGCCGCTGGGGGCCTTCGCGGACGTCATGCTCGAGCAGCCCGACGGGCACCGCGTGCTCCTCGCCCCGAGCACCGCCGTGGCCGAGTTCGTGGCCGACACCTATGTCTTCGACGAGGTGGTGGTCACCGACGTGGAGGCGGCGGTCACGACGCCGCCGACCGCTGCCGCCGCGGGCACCGGGCCGTCGACCTCTGCCGCCGCGGGCACCTCGCGCTGGGCCGTCCGCGCAGCCGGTCTGGACCTGGTCCTCGTGGTCGGGCGCCGCGCGGCCCTCGGGCGGCTGCTGCGCGCCATACCCCCGCCGCTCGCGGCGAGCCCCCTCTTCGCCGCCGCCGTCGACCCGGTGGCCGGCGCCGTCCTGCGCGGGGTGCGCACCCGCGGGCAGGCCCGGTCGGGACGGCGTGAGTGGTATGGCGCGCGGGACCTGCACCACGTCACGTCCTTGACGGGCTCGTGGCGTGGGACCGACCTCGGCACCCTGGCCCCGGTGGACCCGCCGTGCCGGTTCGGCTTCTCCTCCACGCCGCGAGCGCCAGGGGTGACTCGGGTGGTCACCACCGTGCAGACTGTCGGGGGCCGGTCCGCGGTGTGGCGACCCGCCCCGCGTCGCGCCCACCTTTGACAGACTGCCCCTCGTGCGCCGCATCAGCCAGTCCCGCAAGCTGCACCAGGTCCGCTATGACGTGCGCGGGCCGATCCTCGTCGAGGCCCAACGGCTCGAGGCAGAGGGACACAAGATCCTCAAGCTCAACATCGGCAACCCCGCACCGTTCGGCTTCGAGGCGCCCGAGGCCGTGCTGCAGGACATGGTCCACCACCTGCCGAACGCCCAGGGCTACAGCGACTCCCGCGGCATCTACTCGGCCCGCACGGCAGTCGCGCACTACTACCAGTCGCGCGGCCTGACCGACACACACGTCGACGACGTCTTCATCGGCAACGGCGTGTCCGAGCTGATCTCCATGGTCCTCACGGCGTTCGTCGACGAGGGCAACGAGATCCTGATCCCCGCGCCGGACTACCCCCTGTGGACCGGTGCCGTGACGTTGGCCGGTGGGACGCCGGTCCACTACCGCTGCGACGAGTCGAACGGCTGGGACCCCGACCTCGAGGACATCGAGTCGAAGATCACGCCGAACACCCACGCGCTGGTCGTCATCAACCCCAACAACCCGACCGGTGCCGTCTACAGCGAGGACGTCGTGCGCGGGCTGGTCGACATCGCCCGCCGCCACGACCTCGTCCTGATGGCGGACGAGATCTACGAGAAGATCCTCTTCGCCGACGAGCACCACCAGCCCGTCCACCACCACACGGCGACGTTCGCCGGTGACGACGTGCTCTGCCTGACGTTCAGCGGCTTGTCCAAGGCCTACCGCGTGTGTGGCTTCCGTGCCGGCTGGGTCATGGTGTCGGGCCCCAAGTCGATGGCGGCCGACTTCCTCGAGGGCCTGACGCTGCTGGCCAACATGCGCATGTGCGCCAACGTGCCCGGCCAGCACGCCATCCAGACCGCGCTGGGTGGCTACCAGTCAATCGAGGAGTACATCCATCCGGGTGGACGGCTCTACGAGCAGAGCAAGATGGCGTGGCGGCTGCTCAACGAGATCCCCGGCGTCTCCTGCGTCGAACCGCACGGCGCCCTCTACTGCTTCCCCCGGCTCGACCCCGAGGTCTACGCGATCGAGGACGACCAGCAGTTCGTCATCGAGCTGTTGCGCGAGAAGAAGATCCTCGTCACCCACGGGACCGGGTTCAACTGGTTCGAGCCCGACCACTTCCGCCTGGTCACGCTGCCCGATGTCGAGGTGCTCACCGAGGCGATCGGCCGGATCGGCGAGTTCCTGGAGACGCGCAGGTCCTGAGGCAGCGGATCGCGCGTGCCCCGCGTTTGCGACACTGGCGCGGTGTCCGTCACTCGCACCTCTCCGGCTCCCGCGCTGCTCGGCGCTGTTGCCGTCGGCGGGGCGGTGGGATCGCTGGGCCGGTATGCCGTGGGACTGGCCCTGCCCCACGTGACCGGCGCCTTCCCGTGGGCGACCTTCGGCGTCAACGTGACCGGATCGCTCGCGATGGGGGTGCTGGTCGCCTGGGTGCTGTCGATGGTCGACCCGCACCCCATGCTGCGGCCGTTCCTCGGGGTCGGGGTGCTGGGGGGATGGACGACGTTCTCGTCCTTCGCCCTCGACGTCCACGCGCTGAGCGGTGCCGGTCGCACGGGGCTTGCCCTGACCTACGTGCTCTTGTCGTTCTCAGTCAGCCTCGTCGCCATCGGCACCGGCCTATGGCTGGGCCAGCGCGCCTTCGGTGACCGCCGGTGACCGACCTCGCGGGGGCGTTGCTCGTCATGGCGGGTGCAGCGGTGGGGGCACCGCTGCGCTTCCTCGTCGACCGCTGGGCCCGGGCCCGCTTCGACGCCGGCACCATCATCGGCACCCTGGTCGTGAATGTCGTCGGGTCGCTCGTGCTCGGCGTCACCGCAGGCTGGTCGACCGCCCCGTCGTGGCTGCTGTCGCTCGTGGGCATCGGGTTCTGCGGTGCGCTGACCACGTTCTCGACGCTGGCCTTCGAGGCCTGGGTGTTCCTCGAGCGCCGTGAGTGGCGACCGTTCGCCGCCAACCTGGCCCTGTCGCTCGGACTCGGCCTGCCCGCCGTGTGGCTCGGCTACCTGCTGGGTTCGTTGGCGCCCTGACCCCGCCACGTCGGGATGGTCGGCGCACCGGACGCCGCGACCATCGGTGGCGCCGAAGCCACGGATGGTCGCGGTGGACGACGGCCTCAGTCCTCGACCGGTCGGGGTGCGAGGCCGGCGTGGGCCGGGAAGGCGCGGGCCGCAGCTCCGGCGAGCACCATCAGCCCGGCCACGACGAGCAGCGCGACCTGGAACGCCGGCCCGAACAGCTCCGACGGCACCCGGGAGCCCTGCGCGTCGACGACGGAGAAGAACACCGTGCCGATCACGGCCACGCCCACGGCATTCGCGAGCTGGCCCGTGGTGCTGAACAACCCCGAAGCCGAACCCGCGTGCTCGACCGGCACGTCGGCGAGGGTGAAGGCACCGACCGGCGCCACCATCAGACCGAACCCGGCGCCCGACACCAACAGCCCCGGCAGGAACACCCAGGTCGAGGTCGAGGCGTCGGCGCCGTGGACGGTGGCTGCCATGACCAGGGCACCGAGCGCCCAGACACCGCCGCCCAGCATGAGCACCTTGCGCCCGATGCGCGGTCCGAGGACAGCCACCCCCAGACCCGCCGTGACGGTGGTGGCCAGGGCGAACGGCAAGCCAGCGAGCCCGGCCTTGAGCACCGACCAGCCGAGACCCGCCTGGAAGTAGATCGTCTGGGCGATGAACAGCGCACCCATCGCAGCGAACATGAAGGCGTAGACACCCGAGCCCGCGGCGAACGCCCGTCCTCGGTACAGGCTCAGGGCGACGAGCGGCTCGCGCCCAGCAGACTCGGCGCGACGCTGCAGCGACACGAACGCGACCAGGCCGACGACGCCTGCGGCGATCACGGCATACACCCACGTGGGCCACCCCAGCTCACGTCCCATGGTGAGGGGGTAGAGCACGGCGAGCAGCGAGCCGGCCAGGAGGGCGACACCACGCGCGTCGAGGCGGGGGCGGCTGGCGGCGACGGACTCGGGCACCCAGCGCAGTGCCGCGGCGACGGCGCACACGCCTACGGGCACGTTGACGAGGAAGATCGAGCGCCAGCCCCATCCGAGGATGTCGGCCTCGGTCAACAGCGCACCGACGACCGGGCCGGCCACCGCGGCGGTGCCGGCGAGTCCGGTGAACAGGCCCATCGCCTTCGCGCGCTCGTGGGGGGCGTACATCACCTGGATGCTCGACAGGACCTGCGGGATCATCGCCGCGGAGGCCAGGCCCTGCAGCGCCCGGAAGGCGACGAGGGCCTCGGCGTCGGGCGCGAGTCCACAGGCTGCCGACAGCACGGTGAACCCGACCAGCCCGGCGACGAACATCCGCTTGCGCCCGACGAGGTCGCCGAGCCGGCTGCCGGTGATGAGGCCCACCGCGAAGGCGAGCGGGTAGGCCGCGACCATCCACTGCAGCTGCGAAGCGGTGGCCCCGAGTCCGGCCTCGATCGTCGGCAGGGCGATGTTGACGATCGTGTTGTCGAGCAGCTCCATCGTCGAGGCGAGGAACAGGCTGAGCAAGGCGATGGTGCGGGCCCTGCCGACGGGCAGCGGGCTGCGGGCGAGGCCGCCCCTGCCTCCAGCTCCGGCTGCGGTGGGCGCGGGCTCCTGCTCGATGGGGTCCTGCACGGCGGTGGCGCTGGCGGTCATGGCTCTCTCCCTGGTCGTTCGTGCTCTGGTCGTTCGTGCTCTGGTCGTTCGTGCTCTGGCCCACCTGTCTCGTGGACCACCACCGACGCTAGGGAGACTTGCGGTCAGTTCTTGACCGCTTTGTCGGGCATGCTGGATCCATGGCCAACACCAGCTCCCGAGCACTGCGCCTGCTGTCGCTGCTCCAGACCCACCGCTTCTGGGCCGGACCCGACCTCGCCGGTCGGCTGGAGGTGTCCGAGCGCACCCTGCGTCGCGATGTCGAGCGGCTGCGCGAGCTGGGGTACCCCGTCGACTCGGTGCGTGGCATCGAGGGCGGCTACCAGCTCGGTGCCGGGGCCACCATGCCACCGCTCACCGTCGAGGAGGACGAGGCGATTGCCATGGTCGTCGCCCTCAACGGTGCCGCCCAGCTCACCGCCGGTCCGCTGGCCGAGGCCTCGGTCAGCGCGCTGTCCAAGGTCGTGCAGGTGCTGCCGCCCCAGCTGCGTCGCCGCGCCGAGGCACTGCGGGCGGTCACCGACGACTCCCCCTTCGCCCAGGCCCCGACGGTCCACGCCCACGTCCTCGCGACGGTGGCGCAGGCGACCCGCGACACCGAACGCATCCGCTTCACCTACCAGGCGCGCGGAGGCATCGGCGCAGGTGAGCAGGTCGGCCGGCACGTCGAGCCGCACCGGCTCGTCACCGTCGGACGCCGCTGGTACCTGCTCGCCTACGACCTCGACCGGCAGGACTGGCGTTCGTTCCGGCTGGACCGGTTGAGTGAGCCCGCGGGGACGCGCACGCGGTTCCGGCCGCGAGAGGTCCCGGGTGGCGATGCGGCTGCATATGTGCGAGGCGGACTGTCCCGCAACGAGATCGGCGCGGTGCTGCGCGTGCTGGTGCAGGCACCGGCCGAGCAGGTCGAGCAGCACATCGCGCGGTGGGCGACGGTCACCGCCGTGGATGCACGCTCCTGCCGTGTCGAGATGGACGGACGCCAGGCCCACTGGGCGGCGTTCGGCCTCGGCGTGCTGGAGGCGTCGTTCACCGTCGAGGACGCACCTGCCGAGGTGCTCGACCTCCTCGCCAGGTGGGGTGGACGTTTCACCACTGCTGCGCACGCCCGCTGACACCTATCGCTGCCACACTCTGCCCATGGTCAAGACGTGGCAGCTGACGGTGGACTGCGCGAGCCCCGCGCGGCTGGTGCAGTTCTGGTGTGCCGCACTGGGTTACGTTCCCGAGCCGGCCCCGACCGGGTGGGCGAGCTGGCTGGAGTACTGGCGCGCCGCAGGGATCCCGGACACGGACCTGGTGGGCGCGGAGAACGGCAGCGGCGCGATCATCGACCCCGAGGGGGTGCTGCCGCGCATCTGGTTCCAGGAGGTGCCCGAGGGCAAGAGCGTGAAGAACCGCCTGCACGTCGACGTGCGCCACACGCCGGGTCGCGACCAGATGGCGTATGCCGCGCGGCGCGCGAGCGTCGAGTCCGAGGTCGAGCGGTTGGTCGCCCTCGGGTCGAACGTCGCCCACGTCAACGCCCCCGAGGGGGCCGACTACTTCGCGGTGACGCTGCAGGACCCCGAGGGCAACGAGTTCTGCATCACCTGAGGCGACCTGACGAAGTGGCTCGGTGCAGACCATCGGCAACCCACGCCTGCCACGATGCGGCGGCCGTCGACGAGGTCAACGCACCGGTGTTCACCCAGGACCTCCTGCACGCCGCCCTGTCCCGCCGCGGGGCCGCGCTGCTGGCAGCTCGATGACGAAGGTCGAACCGTGGCCCACGCCTGCGCTGTGGGCCGTGAGCCGCCCACCGTGGGCCTCGACCAGCGCCCGACTGATGGTCAGCCCGATCCCGCTGCCGCCTCGCTCGCGGGTGCGGGCGGGGTCCGCCCGGTAGAAGCGCTCGAAGATCCGCGCCAGGTGCACATCGGCGATGCCGGCACCAGTGTCCCGCACCGTCAGCTCGACCCACCCGGGCTTGGACGGTGACGCTGCCAGCTCGACCCTTCCTCCGGACGGGGTGTGCCGCAGCGCGTTCTCGAGCAGGTTCCCCATGACCTGGCCCAACCGCTCAGGGTCCACCAGGACGTCTGGTGCACGCCGGTCCGCCACCACGAGCGCCACTCCACTGCCGGCATACGACTCCTCGGCGGCCGCGGCCGCGCTCGTGATGAGGGTCGCTGGGCTGATGCTGGTCCTGCGCAGGTCGATCTGGCCCTCCTGCGCACGAGACACGGTGCCGATGTCCTCTGCGAGGCGGTGCAGTCGCTGGGTTGCCCCGTGCAGCACCGCCAAGGTCTCAGCGTCCAGCTCCCGCAGCCCGTCCTCCACGGCTTCGAGGTGCGCCTCGATGGCCGCCAGCGGCGTGCGCATCTCGTGGGCGAGGTCGGCGAGGATCCGCCGGCGGGTCTGCTCGACATCACTGAGCCGCTGCGCCAGCGCGTTCACCGTGTCGGCGAGCAGCTCGAACTCCAGACCCATTGCGGGGCTGGGGATGCGGGACTCGAAGTGACCCTCGGCGATCCTGGACGCCGCGAGGGTCACAGCGGTGGTCGAGCGGTGCACCCGCCGCGTGAAGTAGGCACTGACCGCGAGGGTCATCAGGAGTGCGACGGCGAGCGCGACCGCGACCGCGATGAGCAGCGCCGACGTGAACGCCTCCTCGACATGGCCGGCCTCGGTGGAGGTGTGCCCCACCCCGGCGCGACGCAGGTGCTCGTGGAAGATCCCAGGGCCGACGAAGCTGGCGACCAACCACGTCGTGGCAGCGCCGGCGACCAGGACCAAGCCCTGCGCGATGAGGAGCCGGGTCGCGAGCCCGAGGCCGGCGCGTTCCCGGACCCCGTCGGCTGGGCTCACTGGCCTGTCCCCATCCGGTAGCCGACTCCCCTGACCGTGCGGATGTAGCGGGAGGACGTGGCGTCGTCGCCGAGCTTGCGCCTCAGGTGGCCGATGTGGACGTCGACAAGGTGTTCGTCACCCACCCAGGACTCGCCCCAGACGGCCTCGATCAGCTGGCGGCGGCTGAACGCCATCCGCGGTCTGGCCGCCAGCGCGGCGAGCACGTCGAACTCGGTCCGGGTCAGGTCGACCGCGTCGCCCTCCAGCCACACGTCGCGTCCCACCGCATCGATGCCGAGGTCACCGAAGCGGAGCACATCTACCTGTTCTGCGGCACCGGCCCCGATGCTGCGGGGCCGGCGCAGCATGGCTCGCAGGCGCGCCACGAGCTCCCTGGGGCTGAACGGCTTCGTGACGTAGTCGTCGGCCCCCACGGACAGACCGACGAGGGTGTCCACCTCGTCGCTGCGGGCCGTGAGCATGACCACGTAGGCATCGGAGAAGGTGCGCAGCTGCCGGCACACCTCGATGCCGTCCTGCCCGGGAAGGCCCACGTCGAGCAGGACGACGTCCGGGTCCACCTTCCGGGCCTGCTCGACGGCGTCGAGGCCGTCGTGGCTGAGGTGCACCTCGAACCCCTCGCGCTCCAGGTAGCTGCCGATCACCGTCGCCAGGGAAACCTCGTCCTCGACCACGAGTGCACGCCGGTTGGACGCTGCCGTGACACCGGGGCCCACTGGTGCGCTCGGCGGCCCTGGGGGGTGGTCACGGGGGTCCATGTCCTCATCGTGGCAGCCGCCGGCGCCGCCCGGTCCGTGGGCGAGGCGCCACGACGCCATCTTCAGCGAACCTTCATGGAACCACCACGGGCCAAGGGGGTGGCAGGGCGGACAGTGGGGTCATCGACCAAGGAGATGAGAACCATGATGTGGAACTACGGCATGGGATGGGGCGGATGGCTGGTGATGTCGGTGCTGATGGTCGCCTTCTGGGCGGCCGTCGTGTTCGGGATCGTCGCGCTCTTCCGCAGGAGCAGCCGGGACAACGCTCCGATGGACCGACAGGTCACCCCCCGAGAGGACGAGGCCGTGAAGGCCTTGGAGCTGCGCTTCGCCCGCGGTGAGATCGACGAGCAGGAGTACCGCAGCCGACTGGCGGTCCTGCGCACGCACGCTTCCCGCGAATGACCAGGCCGGCCATGGCCCGCAGATCCGCGTCGACGATCTCCCGCCGGACGCTGCTGGCCGGGTCGGCCGCCACCGGCGTCCTCGCGCTCGGCAGTGGACTGGTCGTGGCGTCGCAGCGGCCCGGCCAGCCGGTGACCGCGACCTCGGCCGCAGTGCGGCGCGCTGAGGTCGCCCGGCAGGGTGCGGGGCAGAAGACTGTCGCTGCCCACCTGTCGCCCCGTCCCGCGACCGTGGATCTGGGTGGGCTCACGGTGCAGACCTGGGCCTACGACGACGGCGTCCCCGGACCGCTCCTGCGCGCCACTGCAGGCGACCTCCTGAGCGTCGGCGTCGCGAACTCGCTGGGTGAGAGCACGAGCGTCCACTGGCACGGAGTCGCCCTGCGCAACGACATGGACGGGGTCCCCGGGACCACGCAGGCCCCGATCGCCGCAGGCGGCGAGTTCACCTACGCGTTCACCGTTCCCGATCCCGGAACCTACTTCTACCACCCGCACTCGGGCCTCCAGCTCGACCGCGGGCTCTACGGCGTCCTCGTCGTCGACGACCCGCACGAGCCCGGGGACTACGACCTGGAGTGGGTGGTGGTCCTGGACGACTGGGTCGACGGCACCGGTCGGACCCCGGACGACGTGCTCGCCACGCTCGAGCAAGGCTCCGGACAGGGAATGGGCGGTATGGGTGGGGGCATGATGGGCGGGGCCGGTGGGCAGTCCGACCTCCTCGGCGACGCTGGTGACGTCGACTACCCGCACTACCTCGTCAACGGCCGGGTGCCGGCCGCGCCGGTGACGCTGCGCGGCAAGCCCGGGCAGAAGGTCCGCATCCGCCTGGTCAACGCCGGCTCCGACACAGCCTTCCGGGTCGCCCTCGGAGGCCACCGCCTCACCGTGACCCACAGCGACGGGTACCCGGTCCAGCCCAGCACCGTGGATGCGGTGGTGCTCGGGATGGGCGAGCGGTACGACGTCCTGGTCACCCTCGGGGACGGCGCTTTCCCCCTGGTGGCCCAGGCGGAGGGCAAACAGGGCCGCGGCCTGGCCCTGGTCAGGACCGCCTCGGGCCAGGCGCCGTCGGCGACGACGGCTGTCGCCGAGCTGGGCGGGACGACCCTGCTGGGCACAGACCTCCGGGCCACGAGCGAGGTCAGGCTCGCGAGCCGCACCGTGGACACCTCCCACGACCTCGTGTTCGGAGGCTCGATGGGGACCTACCGCTGGACGATCAACGGCAGGACGTTCGAGGATGCCGAACCGCTGGGGGTGCGGGCGGGTGAGCGGGTCCGCCTGCGCCTGCGCAACGCGACGATGATGTTCCACCCCATCCACCTCCACGGGCACACCTTCGGCCTGGTTCGTGGTGGTGCACGCAAGGACACCGTCATCGTTCCCCCCATGAGGCAGGTGGACGTCGAGCTCCAGGCCGACAACCCGGGGCAGTGGGTCACCCACTGCCACAACGCCTACCACATGGCAGCCGGCATGATGACCACCCTTTCCTACCAGGCCTGAGCTCGCTGGACCTTCATCGAATCTTCAGCGAATCCCGACCTTCTTCCCCGGGTGGGTGAGCCACGATCGACGTTCCAGTCGTGGACAACACCAGACAGCCCTCAGGAGAATCTCGTGCGCGTCACCCCCCGGCACCTCGCGGCCACCCTCGGCCTCGCGGCCACCCTTGCTCTGACCGCCTGCGGCAACGACGGGTCGACCTCGGGCACGGCGATGGACGGCATGGGCGGCCAGACGAGCTCGTCGTCACCGGCTCAAACTGGTCGCGTAGGCGACGTGATGTTCTCCCAGATGATGGTGCCGCACCACGAGCAGGCCGTGGAGATGGCCGACCTGGCGCTCAAGAACGACTCGGCATCCACCGAGGTCAAGTCCCTGGCCCAACAGATCAAGGCGGCCCAGGACCCCGAGATCTCCACCATGAACGGCTGGCTCAAGGAGTGGAACGCCCCCGCCTCGGCCGAGATGAACCACGGGGGATCTGACGGGATGATGTCCGCCGAGGACATGGCGTCACTGGAGAAGGCCTCCGGCGCTGAGTTCGACCGCCTGTGGTTGACGATGATGGTCCAGCACCACCAGGGCGCCATCGAGATGGCCCAGGGCGTGCTGGACACCTCCTCGGACACCCGGGTGAAGGCGCTCGCGAGCGCGATCATCGATGGCCAGAAGAAGGAGATCGCGACCATGCAGGGACTGCTGGGCTGATCACGTCGGCGCCGGCTCGCGCCAAGCAGCTTCGGCTCCGGCTACCTAGACTGGCGCAGGCCGCGAAGCCGCTCGACCCGTCCAGTTCCGTACCAACGAGGTGGTGAGCGTTGTACTGGGGAGCCGTCGCCATGCTGGGGCTGTCCATCGCCGGTGTGGGCGGGGTCTGGCTGGCCCACCGAGCCACCTCGGTCTGGGATCGAGGACTGGTCTCCCTGCCCTTCCAGTCGGGGTGGTTGCCACAGGAGCACGCCTTGTCGCGCTTCCACGTGCGCTGGTACCCCGTGACCCTGGTCTTCCTGGCCTTCGACGTGGAGATGCTGTTCATGTATCCGTGGGCGGTGGTCGTCGCGGACCTCGGCGCCACGGCCGTGGTCGAGATGTTCCTCTTCCTGGGCGCGCTGCTCGTCGCCGTGGCCTGGGCCTGGCGCGAGGGGGTGTTCCGATGGGTGTGAGCGAGCTCCTCGCGCGGTATGCCGTGCGGCGCGCCCACGTCCTCCTGGTGGAGGTCCCGGGGTCGTGGTCGCTACGGGTGGCGGTGGAGCGGCAGGTGCTCGCCCGGGGGTGGCAGCTGGCCGAGGCGCCCGCAGATGCCGACGTGCTCGTGGTCTGCGGCCTGCCGGGGCCAGAGCTGGGTGAGCTCGTGGAACGAGTCTGGGACCAGCTGCCGGGTCCCCGCGTCCGCCTCGACCTGTCCCGCGTCGAGGCGCTGGACGGAGGCCTGGACGGAGCCTTGGACACGGTCGCCGCCGAGCTCGCCGACACCGCGAGCCACCGCGAGGACGCCCGGCAGCGGTCGGCCGCCCCGGACAGCGCCGCCGCCGCGGCCGACGACGCGGAGATGGACCACGCGGACATGGACCACGGCGACATGGACCACGGCGACATGGACATGGCCCCGCACGGCATACCGCTGGCTGAGGGGGGTCAGGACCGGGACGGCCTGGAGATGGACGTGCTCCACGTGCCCCTCGGTCCGATCCTGCGGCACTGGCCCGCCGGGCTCGTGCTGCGGTGCGCGGTGCAGGGCGACGTGGTCGTTGAGGCGCAGGCCTCAGTCCTCCCTGGGGGCCAGGGCGCGACCCACGACGCGACCGTCCCGGTCGGCGCGTTGCTGTGCGACCACGTGGCAGCCCTCCTGTCGCTCGCGGGGTGGGCCGATGGGGCAGCGTCCGCGCGCACGGTGCGAGATGCACTGCTCGACGGTCGCCCGGACGAGGCGACGACGCCCCTCCTGGAACGACTCGGTCATGACGTCGTGCGCGCCCGACTCCTTCGATGGTCGCTGCGCGATGTCGGCAAGATCGATGCGAATACCATTGCGGACAAACACCTCCCGGAGCACCTGGCTGGCGACGTGCACGGTCGTCTGGTGGGGATGCTGGACCGTGCCATGAGCGGCCGACAGCCCGAGCCGGCACCGGATTCTGCGGCCCTGGTCGATGCGCTACCTGACCTGGTCACCGGGATGGAGCTGGCTGCCGTCAGGCTGTTCGTGGCCAGTCTCGCCCTCGACACGACGCCGACCCGCGAGCAGGCAGCCCATGCCTGACTCCCCGCTGACCACCGTCGCCGCCGGGTGGGCGGTCGGCGCGGCCCTGCTGCTGGGGATGCTGGCGATCTTCGCCGCCACCCTCGACTCCTACGCCACTGCCCGCGCCGACGGCAGCGTGCGGCGAGGCGTCACCGCGCCGCTGCACGAGGCCGCGCGACTGATGCGCCAGCGTCGCCGGACGACCGTGGCCGCCGACACCCTGCTCTGGCGGGTCGGCAGCGCCGGCCTGCTCGTCACCGCCCTGATGATGGTCACGGTCGTGCCGTTGGGCCGGTGGACGATCTTCGACCTCGATGTGGGCGTGGTCTGGTTCAACGCCATGGACGTCATGGTGTGGGCCCTGGTGTGGCTGGTCGGCTGGGGGCCCAACTCGGCCCACGCCCTCGTCGGTGGCTACCGCTTCCTCGCGCACGGCCTCGCTTACGAGCTCCCCCTCATGTTCGCGCTCGTGGCCCCGGCCATCGCGGCCCGGAGCCTGCGGGTCGGTGACGTGGCGGCGGCGCAGCAGGGGCTGTGGTTCGTGGTCTGGATGCCGGTCGCGTTCCTCGTCTACTGCCTGGGCGTCGTCGCCTTCTCGGTCTGGGGACCCTTTGCGCCGGCGCTGGGGGCGGACCTCGCTGGCGGGGTCGGCGCCGAGCTGGCAGGCCCTGACCGTCTGCTCTTCCTCGGCGGGCGCTTCGCCCTGCTGGCCGCCGGGGCAGCCTTCGCTGTGCCGCTGTTCCTCGGCGGCGGCGCCGGGCCGCTGCTGCCTGCGTGGCTGTGGACCGTCCTGAAGACGCTGATCCTGCTGGCTGGTTTCGTGCTGCTGCGGCGGCGGCTCCCCGCTCTGCGCCCGGATCTGTTCATGGAGATCGGGTGGCTCGTGCTGCTGCCCGCAGCCCTCGTCCAGGACCTGCTGGTCGCCGTCATCGCGGTCGGGAGGCACTGAATGCTGCTGGACGTGACCTTCTGGGCCCTGGGTCTGCTGGCCGTCGCGTCGGGAGTGGCCGTGTTTCGGGTCGACTCCATGGCGCGGGCCACCTACGCCCTGGCCCTGTCCTTCATCGCCGTGGGTGTCGCCGTGCTCATGCTCCACCAGGACTACCTCGGCATCATCACGATCCTCATGATGGTCATGGAGATGGCCGTGATGGCGGTGTACATGGTGATGTTCATGGGCATGAACCCCGCGCTCATGCCCATGAACATGGTTCACGACAAGCGGCGCGCACTCGCCGCCGCCACCGCGACGTTCGTGGTGCTGGCCGCTGGCGCCCTGCTCATCTCGTGGCCCGCTCGGCGCGGGGTCCCCTCGGCTGACACCACGCGGGCGCTCGGCGAGTCCCTGATGGGTCCGAAGATGCTCGTCATGGTCGTGGTCAGCCCGGTCATGGTCGCGACCATCGTGGCCGGCGTCGTGCTGGCCGTCCACCGCACCCGCTACGACCGGTTCGGAGACGACCTGCGCCGGCGGCCCGCCGACGACCCGCAGCGGGGAGGTGTGGGGCGATGACCCTCCAGGTGGTGCTCCTCGTCGCGTCCGCGCTGTTCAGCGTCGGGCTCTACGGTGCCCTGTCGCAGCAGGTCGTCGTCATGGTGATGATGGGTCTGGAGCTGATGGTCAACGGCGTGATCCTCGCTGCGGCAGGCTTCTGGTGGTTCCTGGCCCCGGCACCCACAGGCCAGGTGCTGTTGCTGGTGGTCCTCGCTGCGATGACCGTCGAGATGGCGATGGGCTTCGCCGTGGCGACCTTGCTGCACCGGGAGCACGAGACCGACATGACCGACATGGCAGCGGGCCTGTCGCGGTGAGCACGTCGTCCGCGCCCTTCGCGTCCATCGTCCTGTGGGGGATCGTCCTGGTCCCCGCAGTCGTCGGGGCGGTCCTCGTGCTGGCGCCGCGCGCCGCCCGTGCCGCCAACCCCGTCGCCCTGGCCACCGCGGCGCTCGGAGTGGCGGGCTCAGCCGTCGTCGCCGTGCAGCGTCCGCAGGTGGCGGTCCCCTTCATGGCCGGCACCGACCTCGGGCTGGGGGTCGATGCCCTGTCCGCCCTCGTGCTGCCGACGGTGAGTGTGGTGACGCTCCTGGTCCTCGCCTTCGCGGTCGGCGACCTCCGTGAGTCGCACGGCAGGTTCCACGGGCTGATGCTGCTCTTCGCTGCCGCAGCCTCCTTCACCGCGACCGCGACGACCCTCCCCGGGCTGTTGATGGCGTGGGAGGTCATGGGCGCGACGTCCTACGCCCTGATCGGCTTCTGGTGGCGCGACAGCGTCCGCGTGTCCGCAGGCCTCACCGCCTTCCTCACCACCCGCGCCGGTGACCTCGGTCTCTACGCCGCGGCAGGCGCGGCCCTGGCCGGGGGTGCCGGTATGGCGCTCGCCGACCTGCCCGACGCCACGTCACCGTGGCGGGACGCGGTCGCCCTGGGCATCCTGGTCGCCGCCCTGGGCAAGGCGGCCCAGCTGCCGTTCTCGTTCTGGCTGTCCCGCGCCATGGAGGGCCCCAGCCCGGTCAGCGCGCTGCTGCACTCGGCGGCCATGGTCGCGATGGGCGGCTACCTCCTCCTGCGGGTCCAGCCCCTGCTGGCCGCCACCGGTTGGGCCGCCATGGCCACGGCCTGGGTGGGCGTGCTGACCGCCGTGGCCCTGGGTCTCGTGGCCGTCGCCCAGCACGACCTCAAGCAGCTGCTGGCTGCCTCGACCGCCGCCCAGCTCGGGTTCGTCGTGCTCGCCGCCGGGCTCGGTTCGGTGGCCGGCGGCACAGCCCAGCTCGTGGCCCACGCGGCTACCAAGGCCCTGCTGTTCCTCGCTGCCGGCGCCTGGCTCTCTGCCCTGGGCACCAAGGAGCTCGACGGTCTCGCCGGCGTCGCCCGCCGCTGGCCCCTCGTCGGCTGGGCGGCGACGGTCGGTGCGCTCACGCTCGCCGGCATACCCCCCCTGTCGTTGTGGGCCACCAAGGATGCGGTGCTGGCCGTCGCCCTGGAGCAGTCCCCCTGGCTCTATGCAGCGGGCCTGGCGGCGTCGGTCCTCTCGGCGGCCTACGCCGGCCGCATCGTCGTGGTCGTCTGGCGCGGCAACCCCCGCAGCGGGGGTGCCGGGGCGGCCACCCACTTCGATGAGGAGGAGCGCGGCACACGCTCGGTGAACGCCTGGCAGCAAGGCCCGTTGGTGGTGCTGTCCGTCGGAGCGGCGCTGCTCGGGCTCCTGGCGCTGCCTCCCCTGGGTCCACCCATCGCCCGGGCGCTCGCCGAGCCGAGTGGCGGGAGGGCGGCGCCTCTGGAGCTGGCGGTGTCAGCGGTCCTGGCGCTGGCCGTGGTGCTCGCGGTCCTGCGTTGGCCGGTGCCCCGACCCCGGTGGGCCGTCTCCTGGCTGGGGCTCGAGCACGCCGCGCACCTCGTGGTCGTCCGTCCGACGCTGCGGCTGGGGGCGGCCCTCGCCCGGTTCGACGACGACGTCCTGGACCGCGGGGTCGAACGTCTCCCGCGTGCCGTCCGCGCGGCGGCTCGCCACGGTGCCCGGTTCGACGACGACGTCCTCGACCGGGCGGTCGAAGAGGTCCCCCGCGCCACCGCGGCGTTGGCTCGCCGCAGTGCCCAGGTCGACGTGCACCGGGTGGACGGCGCCGTGGAGGGACTCGCCCTCTGGGTGCGCCGACTCGGTGACCTTGCCCGCACGCCCCAGACGGGGCAGCTGCACCAGTACTACCTCCACGCCGTCGCGGTCCTCGCGGCTGGCCTCCTGCTCCTGCTCACGGTGAGGTGAACGTGCTCAGCCTGATCATCTTCCTTCCACTCGCTGCCGCCCTGGTCCTGGGTGCGGCGCCCCGCCTCGGGGAGAACGTCGCGCGCTGGACCTGGGTGGTCGTGGCCGCTGTCGACCTGGCGCTCGTCCTCGGCGTCTGGGCCACCTACTCCACCCCCGAGCCGGGCGGCCTGGCGCTCGAGGAGAAGGCCCGGTGGATCCCGGGGGTCGACAGCAGCTACCACGTGGGGGTCGATGGACTGTCGCTTCCGCTGGTGGCGATGACCGCCGTCATCTTCCTCGCCTGCGCGATCTACGGCCTGCGTGAGCAGAACCGTCCGCGCCTGCAAGCAGCACTGTTCCTCTTCCTGCAGAGCGTCAGCCTCGGCCTGTTCCTGTCCGCGGACCTGATCCTCTTCTTCGTCTTCTTCGACCTGTCCATCGTCGGCATGTACTTCGTCATCGCCGGATGGGGGCACGAGAACGCCGCCCGCTCGGCGCTGAAGTTCTTCCTCTACACCTTCCTCGGCTCGCTGGCCCTGCTGGCCGGGTTCATCGGGCTCTACGTCGCCGCCAGCCCGCACACCTTCGACATGGTCGAGCTGACCACGGCCATGCCGTTGTCCGGCCGCCCCGTCGCAGGGGGGTTCGTGCTCGCCGCCATCCTGCTCGGGCTCGCCGTCAAGACCCCGACCGTTCCCTTCCACACCTGGCTGCCCCCCGCCCACACCGACGCCCCTGCCGTCGGTTCCGCGGTGCTGGCCGCCGTCCTGCTGAAGATGGGCACCTACGGCTTCCTGCGGATCGCGATGCCGATGCTCCCCGAGGCCTGGCGGTCCTGGGCCTGGGTGGTCGTCGTCGTCGGCGTGGTCTCGGTGGTCTATGGCGCGCTGGTCGCACTGGCGCAGACCAACCTCAAGCGGATGATCGCCTACACCTCGGTCAACCACATGGGCTATGTCGTGCTGGCGGTCGGTGTCGCCGGTCTCGTCGCCGGCGACACGGCCCAGGCGCGTTCGGTCGCGGTGACCGGCGCCGTGACCCAGATGGTCAGCCACGGCCTCGTCACCGGAGCACTGTTCCTGCTCGCCGGCGTCCTGCACGACCGGTCGGGCACCTACGAGATGGGTGACTACGGTGGCCTCGCCGGACCCGCCCCACGGTTGGCCGCGCTGTTCGCCGTGGCGTCGTTCGCCTCGTTGGGGCTGCCGGGTCTGTCCGGGTTCATCGCCGAGTTCCAGATCTTCGCCGGGAGCATCGCCGCCGCACCCGTGACCGCGGTCGCGCTGGTCGGCATCCTCATCACCGCCGGGTTGTTCCTGCTGGCGCTGCAGCGGATCTTCACCGGCGAGACCGCAGGCGCCTCGGTCGGTTTTCGCGACCTGCACCGGACGGAGTCCTGGTCCGTCGGGCTCCTGCTCCTGCTGTCGGTGGCCATCGGGGTGCTGCCCCGCTTCCTGCTCGACGTCATCGAACCCGCCGCTCGTACGGCGGTCGTGCTCGTGGGGCGGTAGCGGGTGGGGTCGGACACGCAGATGCGCCCGCTGCTGCTGCTCCCGGAGATGCTGCTGTTCGTCGGCGGGCTCGTGACCCTGCTCGGGGGGTCGTTCCTGGCGAGGGACCGGCAGTGGGTGGCCCGTGTCGTGGCGGCCGTGGCCCTGGTCGGCAGCATCATCGCGTCGGCGCTCGCCCTCCCGGGAGACCCAGCCACCGCCTTCGAGGGAACGTTCGCCATCGACACCGGCACCGGGGTCGCCCGGATCGCCGCGTCGGTCGGGACCCTGCTCGTCCTGGCGCTCGCCGGTGACGAGCTGGCCGGCACCGCGCGCGAGAGCGAGAGCTACGCGCTGCTGCTGTTCTCCACGGCGGGGACGCTGGTCCTGGCCGGCACCCAGGACCTCTTGGTCCTGACGGCGGGCTTCCTGCTCGCGAGCATCCCCCTGTATGCCCTCATCGGCCTGGCCCGCGGACCCCGCGCAGCGGAAGCAGCCATGAAGACCTACCTCATGGGGGCGCTGTTCGGCATCATCCTCATGCTCGGTGTGACCATCCTGTATGCCGTGTCCGGCAGCACCCTCTACCGCGACCTCGCGGCCACCCTGGCCGACGTACCCCCCGCGGCCGTGGGTGCCGGACTGCTGGCCGTGCTGGCCGGGCTGCTCTTCGAGGCAGGCGGGGTCCCTGCCCACTTCTGGGTGCCCGACGCGGCGCAGGGGTCCAGCGGTACCGTCGCCGCCTTCCTCACCACCGTGCCCAAGATCGGTGCGCTGGTGGGGATCTACCGGCTGGTGCTGGCGATGCCGGACACCGTGGCCTGGCCGCTGCTCGTGGCGCTGCTCGCCGTCGCGAGCATGACGCTGGGCAACCTCGCCGCCTACGCACAGCAGGACCCCCGGCGACTGCTCGGCTGGTCGACGGTCAGCCAGGTCGGCTTCCTGCTCGTGCCCGTGGCGGTCGCCGGGCGGGTGGACCTCGCCCTGCCCTCGCTCCTGCTCTACCTGACCGGCTACACGGTCACCAACATCGCCGCCTTCGCCGTGACGACCGCCCTGCCCCGCCGACGCGAGCTGGCGGCATACCGTGGCCTGTCGCGGGAGCAGCCCCGGCTGGCGGTGGCACTGGCCGTGGCGCTGTTGGGTCTGGTGGGCACACCACCCACCGTCGTCTTCGTCGGCAAGCTCACCACCGCGACCGCGGCATGGGACGGCGGGATGGCCTGGCTGGCGGTCGCGGTTCTCGTCAACACCCTGGTCAGCCTCTTCTACTACCTGCGCTGGATCGCGCCGGCCTTCGGCTCTGTCGACGCTCGACAGGAGGCTGACCCTCCCGCCGGACCGGCCGCGGCGGAGATGGCGTTGCGCTGGTCCTCGCGCACCGCCCAAGGGGCGGCGGCGCTCAGCATCGTCCTGGGTCTGGGTGCGGGCCTGGTCCTGAAGGCCATCAGCTGACACGCCGTGAATCGGTTGCGGTGAGGGGTTGTGCAGGGCACCGGCGAGCCGGACGATGCAATGGCGACCACCGAGCCCCACCCGGCATGTTCCGGGCTCCCGGACGAGGCGTGCCGCGCAGGCCGAATCCGACCAGAAGGAGTGCCATGCGCATCACCCGGCTCGCTGCCCTCACGGCGGCCATCGCCACAGCTGTCCTCATGCCAGGGCTGGCCAACGCCGCCCCCCTCACGCCCGGTGGGTCCACCGAGGTCACCGTCGGCAGCAACGACACCCGATTCTCACAGAACAAGCAGAACGAGCCCGGGCTGGCGGTCAACCCGATCGCAACCTCGATCCTCGCTGCGGGCGCCAACGACAACATCGACCTGGAGGCGTGCAATGCCGGGGACGACAGGACCTGTCCGTTCACGCCGGGTGTCGGCCTGTCCGGGGTGCAGTTCTCCACCGACTCAGGCAGGACCTGGACCCAACCGACGTACACCGGGTACTCCGCCCGGGTGACTCCGAGCTGCCTCGGCAGCCCTGACACTGCCCCCGGCGCCCCGCCGGCCGGGGACACCGGTTGCGTCCCTGACTCCCACGGTCCCATCGGGACCTTGCCCGGCTACTACGAGCACGGGATGGTGTCGAACGGTGACCCAGAACTCGCCTTCGGCCCGCGCCCGTCCGCCAGCGGGACGTTCTCCTGGTCCAACGGCCAACGGCTGTACTACGCCAACATCGCCACGCCGTTCCCGGGACGTGCACCCTTTGCCGGGGATGCTGCCATCGCCGTGTCGCGCACCGATGACGTGGGTGCTGCGATCGCCGGCCGGAACTCGGCCTGGATGGACCCCGTCATCGTCACGAAGCAGAACAGCGCCCTGTTCAGCGACAAGGAGCAGATCTGGGCCGACAACGCCGCCTCCAGCCCGCACTTCGGGAACGTGTACGTGTGCAACGTCGGTTTCCGTGGCAACGCAGGCTCCGAACCGGTCCTGTTCGCCCGCTCGACCGACGGCGGCGACACGTGGAGCACCCGTCAGCTGACCGCGGCCACCAATAACGCCCAGACCGGCGGTCGGCAGGGCTGCGCCGTCCGCACCGACAGCACCGGCATGGTGTACGTCCTGTGGGCAGGCACCGACATCCAGACCAGGCGCGACGTGTTCTACCAGGCGCGCTCGTCCAACGGCGGCAAGACGTTCGAGCGGCCTCGTGTGGTAGCGACCGTCGCCGGCATCGGCCAGCTGGACCCGGTCCAGGGCCGCTCCACCATCGACGGCATCGCCGGCGCCCGGACCAGCAACTTCCCGAGCGTCGACATCGCCAACGGTGCCCCGACGGGGACCGATGCAACCGATCAGATCGCGCTCACCTGGGCCGACAGCCGGGTCGGCACCAACCAGGAGAAGGCGTACATCAGCACCTCCCTGAACCGTGGCGCCAGCTACGGCCCACCGCAGGCGGTCAGCGACATCGGTGACAGGGCCAACTTCCCGGCCATCGCACTCTCCCCCGACGGCTCGGATGCGTGGCTCGTCTACAACGGCTGGCTGGATCCGTGGCGCAGCGACACCACTTCTGCGCGCCGCATGCAGGGCGTGGTCAGGCATGCCGAGGTGAGCCGGACCACCGGAGCCGTCACGCAGTGGTCCACGGTCCACCGAGGCGCCATCGGCGACGGACGGGCATCCAGTTCAAATGGCCTCACCTCGGAGTTCCTCGGCGACTACAACTACGCCGTCGCCACCCGGGACTTCGGTGCGGGGGTGTGGAACGACATGCGTGACGGCACGGTGTGTGCCGCCATCAACGCCTACCGTCAGGCGTTCTTCGAAGACGTCACCGGTGGCGGGGCAGGATCGATCGTCGGGGACGAGAAGGAGGATGCGGCACAGGCCTCCGAGCTCCCTGCCGCCCACTCCACGGCTCTGCGACCAGGGCCCAACAACCAGTGCGCGCCGACCTTCGGTAACTCCAGCATCTACGGAGGCACGTTCAGCGACGACAGCTGACCAGATCGCGCCCGGCTGCGCATGGTCCCCTCGCGAAACTCGGCGCGAGGGGACCGTGCGCCCGAGTCGAGAACGATCTGGTCCGCGGTGTCATCGTCAAGGACCGGGGCGCGTTGGTTCGGTCACTCGACGAGGCCTGGCGCTGAGCACGGACGACACCCTGCTGGAGCAGGACCCACGCGTGTCCGGGGGGCTCCATCGACGACCCTGCGCACCACGGCGCCCTCAGGTTGACCGAGTCACATCAGGTCTGGATGGGCCACAGGGCCGCAGCTGCCGACGCGCAGTCAAGATCTTGGTCGGCGCTTGCGCCGCTGACCCCGACCCCGGCTACGACGCGGCCATCAGGTGACCACAGAGGGAGCCCGCCGGCGAAGACGACGTAACGTCCACCCCCACTCGAGCCCAGACTTGCCAAGCTCCCCGTGGGCAGCGACTCCTCGGCGAGGTCGCCGCTCGCACAGCGGTGGGCCACCGCCGTGGCCGCCTTCGCCACTGCCAGGTGCGGACCGGCGATCTCGGCCGCGTCCATCCGGTCGAAGCTCACGAGGTGACCGCCCGCATCGACCACCGCTACGGAGACAGCAACCCCGAGGGTGGTCGCGTGCCGGAGGGCCGCGTCACACATCAGTTGCGCCAGGCCCAGGCCGGGGCCGGTGACACCGTGCGGGAGATTGTCGACCGGCTCAGACATGCTGACCGGTGTGGTCGAGGTCATCGACCTCAACTGCTCCGGCAGCCAGGACCGCTCCGGCACGAGCCAGCGCCTCGGGGCGCTGCTTGCCGATGACCCACGCAGCGGCGGCGCTGGCAGCTATCGCCAGCACGATCACGTACGGGAACAGGTTGTACGGGGCCGCCGGAACCGGCCAGAGCAGCCCGTAGATGGGGATGAGCATGACGAGCATCCCGAGGACTGGCAGGACGACGTGCTGGAGCATGTTGCGTCGTGCCCTGGCCGTGGTGGCGAAGAAGCGGATGCAGGCGGCATTGGTCAGGATGTAGACCGGGATGATCGCCAAGGTCAGCAGGCTGCCGAGGTATGCGTAGGCGTTGAACGGTCCGACCCAGAAGCCGATCACCAAGGTGACCAGCACGGCGAAGACCGTGTTGGCGACGATCGCCACGCTGGGAGTGCCGTGCTCGGGGTGCACCCGCGCCAGCGTCGTCGGCAGCATGCGCTCGCGACCCATCGCGAAGATGATCCTGGTGATGCCGTTGTGGCTGTTCATGACGACGGCGAAGATGCTCGAGACGCCGGCGAGGCCGACGAGCAGCTTCAACCATGGTGCGTACTGGGCGGCCAGGGTGGTGAACGGCGCGGTGTCCTTGGTCAGTGCGTCCACGCCGTTCACGCCGAAGCCGACCATCTCGGCATACGTGGTGAGCAGGTAGATGGCACCCACCAGAAGCACCGCTCCGAAGATGCCCCATGGCACGTGGTGGGGCTTGCGCACCTCCTCCCCGAGGGTGGCCGCCGACTCGAAGCCGACGAAGGAGAGCACCCCGAAGACCATGCCGAGAGCGATCCCTGACAGCCCGTTGGGGGATGACGACGGCAGCAGGGGGGCCACGGTCAGCCCGTCGGCACCGCCTTTGGCGAGGATCACGAGCGAGAGCACCACGATGACGCTCACCTCGATGGCGAACAGGGTGAGGGCAGTCTTGAGCGAACCGGCGATCCCGCGCCAGGACAGCGCCAGCATGGCCGCGGCGAAGACCAGGGAGACGAGCGGCCAGGGCACCGACACTCCGTACCCGGAGAGGATGTCGTGGCTGTAGATGCCGATGAGGGCCAGCTCGGCGGGCACCAACAATGCGTAGGCGAGGAACATCAAGATCCCCGTCACGAAGCCGTAGCGAGGGCCGAGTCCCCGCGACACGTAGGTGTAGAAGGCACCAGCACTGGGCAGCTCGCGGGACATGGCCGCGACCCCGTTGGCCACGATGAGCGAGGCGATGAGCGAGACGACCATGACCAGCGGCATCGCAGCGCCTGCGAAGCCAGCCACGAGCTGGGGGTTGAAGTAGACCGACACTGCGGGCCCCATCAGGGCCGCAGACATGACGACGGCGCCTCCGAGGCCGACCGCGCCCTTCTTCAAGCGGGCGTGCTGGGGGTCCGAAGAAGCGGAGGAGGAACCGTGCCCGTCGGCTGTCGTGTCAGTGCTCATCTGCGGATCTCCCGGCATTGGTGTGGAGGCACTCACGGGGGTGGTTCCACGTACCCGTGTTCGGTGCAGCTGTTGCGCCGTTCTGGTGGCAGTCAGGTCTGCCAGCCACTCTGCGATCACTGTGCGGCGCCCGACGTGTCATGACAATGGACAACTTGTCGCCACAAGGCCCCTGCCGGTTACAGTCTGGCGTGCTGCCAACGCTTCGCTCAGTTCTCCGCTCACCCACGGTGCAGGCCGCGCAGCCCGAGCTGCTGGCCGGCGGGTCGAACCTGGATCGCCGCGTGCGGTGGGTGCACGTGAGCGAAGTCGTCGACATCGAGGACCTGCTGCTGGGCGGCGAGCTCGTCCTGTCCACCGGACTCAGCCTGGGTGGTCCCCGTGCCGATCCCGTCAGATATCTCGAGGACCTGGCGGCGGTGGGTGCGTGCGGTCTCATGGTTGAGCTCAGTGATGGCTTCCGCGAGGTGCCCGGCGCTGCTGTCGACACAGCCCGCAAGCATGGGTTCCCGCTCATCGTGCTGCACCAGAAGGTGCGCTTCGTCGACATCACCGAAGAGGTGCATCGCACGATCGTGACCGAGCAGTACGCCAGCCTCCAGTTCGGACAACAGGTGCACGAGGCTTTCACGGCGCTGAGCCTGGAGGGGGCCACGTCCCAGAGGATCATCGAGACGACCGCGCTGCTGTGTCAGGCGACGGTGGTCCTCGAGGACTTGTCGAGGCACGTCGTTGCTCATGCGACCCACGCCGAGTCGGACACCCACGGGATCACGAACTGGCAGAGCCGCTCACGGCTCACGCCGGTCACGGATGTGACAGGGACCTGCGGACCGGAGAAGTGGGTCACCACGCCAGTCGGGGTGCGCGGGCGCAGCTGGGGCCGCCTCGTCGTGCCCAAGCCAGGAACGCGACAAGCACGCGAGAGCCACGAGCGGCTGGCGATGGTGCTCGAACGTGCTGCGCAGGCACTGGAGCTGGGCCGCATGATGGACCGGGACCGGGTCAGTCTTGACCAGCAGGCGCAAGGTGGACTTCTCGTCCACTTCGCGGAGGGTCGCGTCAACGACGAGTCCGATGCCCTGGCCCGGGCCGAGGCCTTGGGTCTAGAGCGGTCGCGCCAGTACATCCCGGCAGTTGCCCACGTTCACGCACTCGACGGCGCTGACCCGCTCGCCGCGCCCCGCCGAAGCCGTCAGCTGCTGGATCGAGTTTCCGATGCGGTGCGCAGCGCTCGGGTATCGGCTCTGGTCGGCGCTCTTGGTCCGCAGGGGGTGGGTCTGCTCATCGCCTCCGCCTCTACGGCGCAGGAGGACCACAGCCTCGAAAGGGTGGCCGGGGCGCTGGCTGCGCAGAAGCAGCGTCAGCCTGCTTTCGACCCTGTGGCACTCGGGGTGGGACGTTCGAGCACCTCGATCCTCGGGGCGGCGTCCAGCATCCGACTGGCAGAGCACGTCGCCGCCGTGGCGAGCGCGATACCGGGTGGGACCTTGCCCTTCTACCGCAACACCGACATCAGGCTGCGTGGACTCATCGCTCTCTTGCAGGACGACCCCCGAGTCCAGGCCTTCGCCGAGACCGAGCTCGACCGGTTGCTCTACCACGAGGTGCAGCACGGAGATGGCCTGATGGAGTTGCTGCAGCAGTACATCGACTGCGGTGGCAACAAGTCCGAGCTGGCACGAGTCTCGCATCGCAGCCGCCCGGCGCTCTACAAGAAGTTGGACCAGCTCGAGCGCATCCTCGGCGTGAAGCTCGACAGTCCGGCGTCGATGATGTCCTTGGGCGTGGCGCTGATGGCGCATCGCCGGGGTGACCCCGTCCGACGTTGACCAGTGCCACCGCCCCTGGGGGACGCGCAGGGCCTTCCCCTCGTGACCCGGTAAGCGCGCCCCAGCCGTTGACGGTGGCGCTGTGGACCATCTGGAGCGTGGTGGCGGTCACCAGGATGTTGGGGATCAGCCCTGACGACGATCCGACAACCGCTGGCCGAGCTCGCCCAGCTGGCGATCCGGGAAGCGCTCGCCGACGGGTGGAGAAACCGGCCTATCGGTGGCCTACCGGTACCACCCAACGGAATGCGCCGAGGGCGGGTGTGCGACACCAGCAAGCGGATGAACAGTGACGCCGTTGCCGTCCAGCGGCTTCCGCTGCGCGGGTCACCAGGGCAGCGATGAGGTAGATCGCGACTACGCTGCCGATACCCCGCCTCACAGTGCGAAGGGTACGCCGTCGGCGCCATCGGGACTGGGGTTCCTCCGTTCAGCATGAGGCGCGACCCGTCGACGGGATGGTCTGACCGCGTCTACGGTCGCAGGCATGGACATCGCGCTGCTCCACTACGAGGACTCCCCTGGCTGGAAGGCCGTGGACGAGCGACTGACCCTGTCGGCGGACGGGTACGAGGGCGCGCCCACGCTCGAGCACCTGCGGTGGGTGCTCGGGACCCCCGACACCGTCACGAGTGGCACCGACTCATGAGCCGGGCACGCGACCTGATCGTCATCGGCGCGGGCATGGCCGGCGTCGCGGCGGCCAACAAGTGCGCCGCTCAGGGCTGGCGAGTAGCCATCGTGGACTCCCTGCCCTACGGCGGCACCTGCGCATTGCGGGGCTGCGACCCCAAGAAGATCCTGCGCCGCGGAGCCGAGATCATCGACAGCGCGCGCCTGATGCGCGGCAAGGGCATCGACGACACGGGGCTGACGATCAACTGGCCCGACCTGATGCAGCACAAGCACGGTTTCACCGACCCCGTGCCCCAGAACGTGGAGGATGGTCTCGCCACCAACGGCGTCGACACCCTCCACGGGCACGCGAGGTTCATCAGTGGCCGTCAGATCGAGGTCGACGACGCCCGCTACGCCGCCGACCGCTTCCTGATTGCGACCGGAGCGCGACCGCGCGCCCTGGACTTTCCCGGTCACGAGCACCTGATCGACAGCACCGACTTCCTGGACCTCGGCGCACTCCCAGCGCGGATCCTGTTTGTCGGCGGCGGCTTCATCTCCTTCGAGTTCGCCCACATCGCGGCTCGCGCCGGTAGCACGGCGGTCATCCTCGACCGAGGGGAACGACCGCTGAAGGGCTTCGATCCCGATCTCGTCCAGCTCCTGGTCGACCGTGGCCGTGAGGTAGGCGTCCACCTGCGCCGCACCACCACGATCGCGTCTGTTGAACGAGGAGACCGGGGCTACCGGGTCACCCTGGATCGCGCGGGCGTTCGCGAGACGCTCGAGACCGACCTCGTCGTCCATGGCGCTGGGCGCATCGCCGACCTCGCCCCTCTGGATCTCGATGCCGCTGGCGTGGCGTGGGGCGAACACGGTGTGAGCGTGAGCGCCCACCTCCAGAGCACGACGAACCCGTCCGTCTGGGCCGCCGGCGACTCCGCAGACACCGCTGGGATGCCGCTGACCCCGGTCGCCGTCGTGGAGGCCAAGGTTGCCGCATCCAACATGATCAAGGGCACCACAACTATCCCTGACTACGCCGGCATCCCGACCGCCGTCTTCACCATCCCCGAGCTCGTCCGCGTCGGCATGCTCGAGGCCGAGGCCAAGGAGCACGGGATCGACCTGACGGTGCGCTACTCCGACACCAGCGGCTGGTACTCCAACTACAGAATCGGCGAGGGCACCGCCGCCGCCAAGATCCTTATCGACCGCTCGAACGACCAGATCGTCGGCGCCCATCTGCTGGGACCCGAGTACGGCGAGCTGGTCAATACCTTCGGCCTGGCCATCAAGCTTGGACTCACCACCCGCCAGCTGAAGTCGGCCACAGGCGCCTACCCCACCATCGGATCCGACCTCGGCTCCATGCTCTAAGGAGGGTGCAAAGCAGCAGCCCCGACCGTGTGGAACGGTCGGGGCTGCTGGTCTCTGTCTCAACACAGAGTGCGCCCGGAGGGATTCGAACCCCCAACCTTCTGATCGGTAGGCAAGCGAGGGCCCCGAATCGACCCGAATCCCGAAGCCATTTCGCGACTCACAGGACGGCGTTTCCGCAGGTCAGGTGGCCTGTGGCGGCTCAGTTCGGCCTCTGGCGCATCGTTACGGTACCGATATCAAAACC
>JBDSKZ010000082.1:0-5089 GCA_039916625.1 Pedococcus sp. | reverse complement strand
GTGGTGGCGGCAGCGGCGAGAGTTGCGAGGGAAGTCACCTTCGAGGCCCCTTCTACAGCTTCAGGAGGTTGGCGTCGTCGACCGAGGCCGACCGGCGGGCACGGAAGATGGCCATGATGATCGCGAGACCGACGACGACCTCGGCAGCGGCGACCACCATGACGAACAGGGCGATCACCTGGCCGTCGAGGGAGCCGTTCATCCGCGCGAAGGTCACGAACATCAGGTTCGTCGCGTTGAGCATGAGCTCGACACCCATGAACACGATGATGGCGTTGCGCCGCATGAGGACGGTCGCGCCACCGATCGCGAACAGGATCGTCGCGAGGTAGATGTAGTTGACGAGGTTCACCGCTGCGAGCCCTCCTCGATCTCGTGCTCGATGTCCTGTTCGGACTCGACGTGGCGAACGGGGGTGACGATCTGCTCGCGCGCGGTGAGCACGCGCGACACGGACAGCTGGCTGGGGGTGCCGTCGGGCAACAGGGCCGGGGTGTCGACCGCGTTGCTACGGGCGTACACACCGGGGGCCGGCAGGCCTGCGACGTTGCGGTTGTCACGGATGCGCCGCTCGGACCACAGCCGCTGGCTCGGCTTGGCACCGATCCGCTCCCGGTGCGCCAGCACCATCGCGCCGAGCGCGGCGGTGATGAGCAGCGCCGAGGTGATCTCGAACGTCCAGACGTACTTGCCGAAGATCAGCTCGGCGACACCGGTGATGTTGCCCGGGCTCTCGTTGACGCTGGCCAGACCCTTCATCGGGCCGAACTGCACGCGGCCGATGGCGGAGAAGAGCAGCGTGCCGAGGCCGAGCGTCAGGATGATCGAGGCCCATTTCTGGCCCTTCAGCGTCTCCACCAGCGAGTCCGAGGAGTCGACGCCGACGAGCATGAGGACGAACAGGAACAACATCATCACGGCGCCGGTGTAGACGAAGATCTGGATGATGCCCAGGAAGTCCGCCTCCTGCGCGATGTAGAAGATACCGAGGTTGATCATGACCAGGGCCATGGCGATGGCGGCGTGCACAGCCTTCTTCGCGAAGACCAGCCCGAGGGCGGCCATCACGGAGATCGGCGCGAGGACCCAGAAGAGCACCTGCTCACCGAGGCCGGTCATCGCCGCACCGCCTCTCCGCTGCTGTCGCGCGTGGCCTGTCGGGTCGTCACGGTGTCGACGCCCTCGACCGGGTCACCGGTGGCGGCGACCCCGCCTCCCGCTGCGGCGTCGTGCTCCTTCACCCAGGCCTCCTGCTCGGGCGTCGACCTGACGACCTTGCCCTGGTAGTAGTCGCGCTCCTCGAGGCCGTCGACCATCGGGTGCGGGGCGGGGAGCATGCCCTCCGCGAGGGGGCCGAGCAGCTGCTCCTTGGTGAAGATGAGGTCGCCTCGGTTGTTGTCGGCGAGCTCGTAGAAGTTGGTCATCGTCAGGGCCCGCGTGGGGCAGGCCTCGATGCACAGGCCGCAGAAGATGCAGCGCAGGTAGTTGATCTGGTAGACGCGGCCGTAGCGCTCACCGGGCGAGAACCGGCCCAGGCCGCCCTCGGTGTCGTCGTTCTGGGCGCCCTCGACGAGGATCGCGTCGGCCGGGCAGGCCCAGGCACACAGCTCGCAGCCGACGCACTTCTCCAGGCCGTCCGGGTGGCGGTTGAGCTGGTGGCGACCGTGGAACCGGGGCTGCGTCGGGCGCTTCTCCTCGGGGTACTCCTCGGTCTCCACCTTGCGGAACATGGTGGCGAAGGTGACGCCGAAACCGCCGACCGGGGCGAAGAGGTCGGCGAAGAACCCGCCCTTGTTGTCATCAGCTGCTCGGTCAGCCACGAGCGGCCTCCTTGTCGGTTGCGTCCGTGCGGTCGCTGATGGCCATGGTCGGCTCCTTCAGGCGCTGTCCGGGCAGGGGCGGCACCGGGTACCCACCCGCGAACGGGTCGATCTCCTCCGGTGCCGGGGCGGAACGGACGGCGTCGCGCTCGATCTTCTTGTTGTCCCAGATCCACACCGCGAGCAGGGCGACGAGCGAGACGATGACCACGAAGACGATGCTGAACACCGGGAACTGCCGGTTGCCCAGCGTCAGGGCCGCGTCACCGAAGTAGCCGAGCTGGCTGCCGCGGATGAAGGCGACGACGACGACCCAGGCCAGGGTGACCGGGATGAGGAACTTCCAGCCGAACCGCATGAACTGGTCGTAACGGACCCGGGGCAGCGAGCCGCGCAGCCACACGAAGAAGAACATGAACGACCAGAGCTTGATGACGAACCAGAGCATCCCCCACCAGCCCTGGTTGAACATGCCGTCGTTGATGGCGGCAATGCCGGGAGGCGCCTGCCAGCCACCGAGGAACATCGTCGTGGCCAGCGCCGCGACGGTGAACATGTTGACGTACTCACCGAGGAAGAACATCGCGAACTTCAGTGAGGAGTACTCGGTGTGGAAGCCACCGGTGAGCTCGCCCTCGCCCTCGGCCAGGTCGAACGGCAGCCGGTTGGTCTCGCCGACCATGGTGATGACGTAGACGAAGAAGCTGAAGAACGCCGGGATGATGTACCAGAGGTCCTTCTGCGACGCGACGATCTGCGAGGTCGACATCGAGCCGGAGTAGAGGAACACGGCGACGAGCGACAGGCCCATGGCGATCTCGTAGGAGATGACCTGGGCGGTGGAGCGCAGCCCACCCAGCAGCGGGTAGGTCGAGCCCGAGGACCAGCCGGCGAGCACGATGCCGTAGACGCCGACCCCGGCGACGGCCAGCACGAGCAGCACGGCCACCGGGATGTCGGTCAGCTGCAGCGGCGTCCGGTGGCCGAACATCGACACGGTCGGTCCGAGCGGGATGATCGCGAACGACACGAACGCGGTGGCACCGGCGATGACCGGGGCCAGCGCGAAGACGACCTTGTCGGCGTTCTTGGGCGTCACGTCCTCCTTGAGGGCGAGCTTGACGCCGTCCGCAAGGGTCTGGAGCAGGCCGAACGGACCGGTGCGGTTGGGGCCGGGCCGCTGCTGCATCCGGCCGATCACGCGACGCTCGAACCAGATGACGAGCAGGGTGTTGACCAGCAGGAAGACGAAGACCAGCAGCGCCTTGACCAGGTGCAGCCACCACGGGGTGTCGGTGAAGTCCGCGATGGGGTTGTCGGCGAACGGTGCGGTGGCCAGCCCAGCCGGGAGGTGCGGCAGGGCGGTGACTGCCTGTGCGGCATACGTCGCGGTGCTCACTGGTTGACCTTCCTGTCCACGGTGTCCGCGGCCTTCGTCAGCGTCACGAGGGTCCCCGCGTCGGCGCCCAGCGTGGCACGGACCCGGCTCCCCGTGGAGTTGGTGGGCAGCCACACGACATGGTCGACCATGCCCTCGACGACCTCGACCGGGGCGGTGACGGCACCACGACCGCCTGCTACGCGGACGCTGTCGCCGTCGGTGAGCCCGAAGGTCTCCGCGGTGGCGGCAGAGATGCGCGCCCGGGTGGCGTGAGCGGTGCCCGCCAGGAACGGCTCGCCGTCCTGCAGCGAACCACGGTCCAGCAGGTGGTGCCAGGTGGCGAGGACGGCCTGGCCACTACCTGCACTGGGCGCCTCGCCCACGGACACGGTCGGGGCGTCGGGGCGCGTTCCCTCCCACGGGCCGAGAGCGGTCATGTCAGCACGGATCTCGGTCAGAGTGCGGGCGCCGAGGAAGGAACCGAGCTCGCTGGCCAGCATGTCGAGCACGCGGTAGTCGGACGCGAAGGCGGTGTCGATCGCCGTCGCGAACGGCCGGGTACGACCCTCCCAGTCGACGAACGTGCCGCCCTTCTCCGCGTGGGCGGCGACGGGGAGCACGACGTCGGCGACCTCGGTCACCGAGGAGGCACGCACCTCGAGCGAGACGACGAACGTCTTGGCCAGGGCTTCCTCGGCGCGCGGGTCGGCCAGGTCGCGGACGTCGACGCCACCGACGACGAGGGCGTTGACCTCACCGGTGGTCGCCGCGGCGATGATGCCGGCCGTGTCGCGCCCGGGCGTGTCGGGCAGGCCGACGACGTCCCAGGCCTCGGCGACCTGCTGGCGGGCAGCCGCGTCGGAGACCGGACGGCCACCGGGCAGCAGGGTCGGCAGGGCACCGGCCTCGAGCGCACCGCGCTCACCGGCGCGGCGGGGCACCCATGCGAGGCGGGCGCCGACCGACGAGGTGAGGGCAGCGGCAGCGGACAGTGCGCCGGGAACGGTGGCGAGGCGCTCACCGACGAGCACGATGGTGCCGGGCTCCTCGAGGGCCTGTGCCGCCCTGGCTGCGGCGCCGTCACCGGTGACCCCGTCACCGAGCGCACGGAGCACCTCGGCCTCGGTACCGGGCGCGGCCGGGATGAGCGTGCCGCCCAGCTTGGTGAGGCCGCGTGTCGCGAAGGGTGCGACGGCATACACGGCCGTCTGGTGCTTGCGGTGCGCCTTGCGCAGCCGCAGGAAGACGATCGGGCTCTCCTCCTCCGGCTCGAAGCCGACGAGGACGACGGTCTTGGCCGTCTCGAGCTCGGCGTAGGTCACCGCAGCACCGCCGGGGCCGGTGGCCACCACGCTGGAGGCGAGGAACTCGGCCTCCTCCTGCGAGTGCGGACGGGCCCGGAAGTCGATGTCGTTGGTGTCGACGACGGTGCGGGCGAACTTGGAGTAGGCGTAGGCGTCCTCGCTGGACACGCGTCCTCCGACGAGCACCCCGACCCCCTTGGCAGCACGCAGGCCGTTGGCAGCAGCCTCGAGGGCCTCCGGCCATGAGGCGACCTGGAGCTCGCCGAACTCGTCACGGACCATCGGGAACTGGATCCGGTCACCCATCGTGGCGTACTGGAAGGCCCAGCGGCCCTTGTCGCAGTTCCACTCCTCGTTGACCGCCGGGTCGTCGATCGCCATCCGGCGCAGCACCTGGCCGCGACGGTGGTCGGTGCGGATCGAGCAGCCCGAGGCGCAGTGCTCGCAGACGCTCGGGGTCGACACCAGGTCGAACGGGCGGCTGCGGAAGCGGTAGGCGGCACCGGTCAGGGCGCCCACCGGACAGATCTGGACGGTGTTGCCGGAGAAGTAGGACTCGAACGGCTGGTCCTCGTAGATGCCCA
>JBDSKZ010000081.1:0-7223 GCA_039916625.1 Pedococcus sp. | reverse complement strand
TGACCACGGGACGCGCACGCAGCCAGCCCGGCAGGGCGGCGACGGGGACGACCCAGACTCCACGCACCATACGAGGCTCACCGAACTCGTCGGCATGCGCGCCGGCGAGGCAGAGCACGGGGGTGATCGGCCGGTCGGCTTCTGCGGCCATGTAGGCCGCCATGCCGTGGACCTTCTTCAGCTCGGCAGCGAGGCTCACGCTCTCGGGGCGACCATCGCGGTGTCGGTGCTGGAACAGGCCACCCTCGTGCTCGGTGACGCGCCCGGCGCGGTTCTTGGCGTCGACGAGGTAGACCCCGGTCGGGCCGATGACGATGTGGTCGAGGTTCGCCTCGGAACGTCCCGGCCGCAGCAGCCGGTCGTGGACCACGGTCCATCCCGTCGGGAGCGAGGAGAGCGCGGCAGCGACCCGCCGTTCGCCCTCGGCGCCGGCGGCCCACTTGCCTGCCTCGTCCCTCAGCCGCTTGGCCTGCTCGTCAGCGCTCTGCCCCGGATTTCCCACGCGGGAGATGGTGCCTGGTCTCCTCGCTTCGTGTGGACGGTTTGCGACAAGTTCGACCAAAGGATGGCCCCGACTGGCGGCAGACCTCGGGCCCGGAGGCAAGGTCCGCCTTTTCGGTCGAAGTGTCCGGTTTCCCGGCGCGGCCCCCGGCGGGGGACCTAACATCCTCGCGACCGGTTCGGCAGGGATGTGGGGGAGCGCAGTGGGGACCGACGGACCCGTGGAGATGATCCGCGTGGAGCGGCCGACGCGGTGTGCCTGCGGCGAGGAGCTGCGCGCAGGCGAGCGCGCTGGGCGGCTCGGCCTCGAACCCGTGCCGGTCTGCCTGTGGTGCCTGGCCGACGTCCAAGCAGGACGTCCGCGTCCTCGCCAGCGACGCGCGACCACCGAGTGGCCCGAACAGCTGGCCCTGGTCTCCCCCGGCGCCTCCGGTGCCTACGCCTCGTCCGGTCCCTCATCTGGGTCGGCATGGCCGGCTTCCCCTTCACCTTCCCGTCTCCACTCCATAGAGGGAGACCGCGCGGGAGGTATGGCGCGTGGCCGCCGTCCGCGGACCGTGGTCTCCCTGCTGCTGACGGTGGTGATCGTCGCCGGTGCGCTGTGGGCCGTCCCCCGCGTGCTGGGCGATGACCGCTCGCCCTCGCAGATCACCGGGATCACGTGGGGTACCAACGGAATCGACTTCGCCCAACCGGCACCGGTGGTGCCCGGATCGGTGGAAGGCATCCGAGCCATGTGGCCGCCGGTGCCCGTCGACGCGAAGGACGAACCGCTCGGGCGTCCGCCGCTCAGCCAGTCTGCGTCGACCGACTACGTGTTCATGAGCCACACCGGTGGGCCGACCAGCGCACCGGTGGCGTGGGACCCGTGTCGCCCCATCCACATCGTCGTCAACTCGGCCGACGCCCCGGCCGATGCCGACCGCCTCCTGGCCGAAGCCGCCAGTGAGGTCAGCAGGGCCACTGGCCTGCAGTTCGTCGTCGAAGGGCAGACCGACGAGGTGCCGTCGGCTGGCCGACAGCCCATCGACGGCAAGCGGTACGGGAACCGCTGGTCGCCGGTGCTGCTCGCCTGGACCAACCCGTCAGTCGTACCCGAGCTCGCGGGCAACGTCGCGGGCATCGGCGGACCCCGCGGGGCGACCTACGCTCAGAGCGTCGACCAGCACTGGGTCAGCGGGGTCGTCTTCCTCCGCGGTCCCACCTTCGCCAGCATCCTCACGAGGTCGAACGGGTGGTCGCAGGCGCGGGCGATCGTCATGCACGAGCTGGGGCACCTGATCGGCCTGAACCATGTCGAGAAGCGCAGCGAGCTGATGTACTCCGACAACGTCGGCAAGCACGCCTTCGGCGACGGCGACCTCGAAGGGCTGCGGCGACTCGGGACCGGCCGCTGCTTCACGAAGTAGCGGGCCCGGGACGCGCCCGCACGAGGGACAACCGACACCCGAGAGGGATGCCCAGACACCACCGCGGGGCGACCGGACCATGTCCGGCCGCCCCGCGGCATACCTGCGTCTGTTGGCTCAGCCGAGCACTCAGGCGACGCGCGTCTGGGGCGCGGTCTCCTTGGTCTGGCCGGCGTCACGCTCGACGATGTCGCCGAGGACGTCGTCGATCTTGGCCATCAGCTCGGGCTCGAGCTTCACGCCGGCGGCCTTGACATTCTCGTGGACCTGCTCGGGACGCGAGGCGCCGACGAGCGCGGCAGCGACGTTGGGGTTCTGCAGGACCCAGGCGACGGCGAGCTGCGCCATCGACAGGCCGACCTCGTCCGCGATGGGCGCCAGGCCCTGGACGCGAGTGAGGACGTCGTCGTTCATGAAGCGGCTGATCATGTCGGCGCCGCCCTTCTCGTCCGCGGCGCGCGAGCCCTCCGGAGGCTTCTGGCCGGGCTTGTACTTGCCGGTGAGCACGCCCTGCGCGATGGGGCTCCAGACGATCTGGCTGAGGCCGAGCTCCTGGCTCGTGGGGACGACCTCGTCCTCGATGACGCGCCAGAGCATGGAGTACTGCGGCTGGCTCGAGATGAGCTGGAAGCCGAGCTCCTTGGAGAGCTTGACGCCGTCGCGGATCTGGTCGGCGGTCCACTCGCTGACCCCGATGTAGAGGGCCTTGCCCTGGCGGACGATGTCGGCGAACGCCTGCATCGTCTCCTCGAGCGGCGTCTCGGTGTCGTAGCGGTGCGCCTGGTAGAGGTCGACGTAGTCGGTCTGGAGGCGGTCGAGCGAACCGTTGATCGACTCCATGATGTGCTTGCGCGACAGGCCGGTGTCGTTCTTCCCGCTGGGGCCGGTCGGCCAGTAGACCTTGGTGAAGATCTCCAGGCTTTCGCGACGCTCGCCCTTGAGGGCGTCACCGAGGACGGTCTCCGCCTTGGTGTTGGCGTAGGCGTCGGCGGTGTCGAACGTGCTGATGCCCGCGTCGAGCGCGGCGCGCACGCACTGCGTGGCGACGTCGTTCTCGACCTGCGAGCCGTGAGTGAGCCAGTTGCCGTAGGTGATCTCCGAGATCTTGAGACCACTGTTGCCGAGGTATCGAAATTCCATGCCCCAACCGTATGCCGCCGGGCCCACAGCCGCGCACCCGGCACCTGCGAACCCACCGCTGGCGGGTGCGGTGCGGGGTCTGGGCTGCGGGGTCTGGGCTGCGGGGTCTGGGCTGTGCGGGGTCTGGGCTGTGCGAGGTTTGGGCTGTGTGGACGTGCCTGAATCCCCGCCGGGATGGGGCGGGGTGCGAGGCGCGGTCATGTTCGGCCCGGCGGTGGCGAAGCGTCGTCACCCTCGGGACCTCCGTCTGGGCGCGCCTGTCGCCACTGCTCGAGCTGGGCGTCATACGCGCCAGGTGTCAGGTCCCACAGCACCCGTGGCCCCTGTCCGTGGTCGACGACCTCGCCGGCGTACTTGTTGGAGTGCACGACGGTGTGGTGCCGCCGACACAGCAGCGCTGCATGGTCCACATCGGTCGGGCCGCCGTCCGCCCAGTGGATCAGGTGATGGGCGTCGGTCCAGGTCGCTGGTTTCGTGCAGTCGGGGAAGGTGCAGTGCTTGTCCCTCATCCACAGGAAGCGGATCTGTCCGACAGTGAACAACCGCTCGGCCCTGCCCTGCTCGAGGACCTCGCCGTGGCTGCCGAGCACGGCCGGAACGACCTGCGCGTCGCACGCCAACCGGCGGACCGTCTCCACGGTGAGCACCTGGTCACCCATGGTCATCCCAGCCCCGCGGCACCGCCCCTGGAGCTGGTCCAGACCGATCGTCACCACCAGACTCGTCTTGGCCTGTCGCGGGACTCCGTATGGGGCCTCGGCCGCCCGTCGCACGAGCTCGAGCAAGGCATCTGCGCGTCGCGCAGCGGCCGTTCGCAGGTCAGGTTCGCCACTGTCGGGGTCGGGAGCCGGCTTGGCCAAGGCGTCGACCGCGCCATCGACGAGCGCAGCCCCTTCTTCGTCGAGCAGGATCGTGTAGCGCCACATGTCGAGCGGGCCCTGCGACTTGATCAGCGAACGGTGCGCCCGGCGCACGGCTGCGTCGTGCTCGACGAGGCGGTCCGGCCGCAACAGGTCGCCGGTCCGCTGGATCGTCACGGCCAGCCCTCGCGCGGACAACCCGCCAGGACCTCGTGCACCCTCCACCATCTCGTGGGTGACCTCCTCGAGCTGGGCTGCGTCGGCCATCCCGCGCACCCGCTCGTGGAACCGCACCACCTGCGCGGCGAGCCCTACCTCCAGCAGGTCGCACGCATCCGGGACGGCGCCCCTGCCGACCGCCTCGGACAGCTCTGCCAACCTCGGCTCAGCACAGGCGCCAGCAACGGTGTCGAGGTCCGCCACCGTGCGGGTGGCCATCCCGGGTGCGTGGCGTCGCGCCCAGTCCCGAGGACCCCAGCCCTGGTCGCACCCCAACCCGCGCGACTTGGCCTCGGCAAGCACCGCCACCAGGTGGGCCTGCGCCATCGCGTGGATCTGTGCCAGCCCTTTCACGGCCGCCTCGACCTCGACCTCGGACAACGCCCACAGCCGTGGCGTCTCCGCGTCGGCCAAGGCCGCCACTGCCACTTCCACCGCACCCAGCACCGGGCGGACGGACCGCTCCGGTGGCGTGAGTTCAGTGGAAGGAAGAGCCATGCTTCATCATACTCGAACAGGTGTTCGAGCGTCAATGCTTGGATGCGTCTATTTGCGCCGACTTGCCGAGAAGCTGGCACCATGTCCCCGCGTCCCCTCGGCGACCTAGACTTCTGGCATACCCGACCCGGCCAGGCGCGACGCGACCGGGCAGACCCGCGCCCGACGAGGAACTGATGTCCGACTACCTGACCTGGCTGGCAGGCCTCGACGAGTCCGAGCTCACCACGCTCCTGGACAACCGTCCCGAGGTGGTGCGTGGCGCGCCGGCCCGCGACCTCGCCGCCGTCGAGTCACGGCTGTCGCAGCACCATGGCGTGGCAGCAGCCCTGCTGCGCCAACCGCGTCCCGCGGTGCAGGTGCTCACGGCACTGCTGCTCTGCGGCGGTCGAACCCCCCTGTCCAGGTGCTGCGAGCTCCTCGAGGCGTCCCCCGGCACCGGTGACCACGAGGCGCAGGTGAGGGACTGGCTGGGGAGGCTCGCGGCATACGGGCTCGCCTGGGTGGACGGCCGCCAGGTCGCCCACCTCCTGCCGTCCGTGGCCGCGGTCCTCGACGCGCCGGAGGGCATCGTCGGGGCGCGGGCCGCCGTCGTGATCGAGGAGATCTCGAGGGACCGGCTCACTCCGGTGCTGCGCGCGTGGGGTCTGCCGCCGCAGACCACCAAGGCGGCGACCGTCTCGGCGCTCGTCGAAGCTTTCGCCGACCCGGTCCGCGTCGCCGCCCAGCTCGAGCTGCTCACGCCGGAGCATCGCGCCGCACTCGCCGACGGGACCAACGCCTCACACGAGGACGGGCACCAGTGGCTCCGCGACCGGTTCGGCGCCCTGGCCGCGGGGAGGGCGGCGGGAGTGGTGCTGGGTGGCTACTCGCCCCATGACGGGCATGTGCCGGCTGAGGTGCGAGTCGCGTTGCGGGACAAGCCATTGCCGTTCGATCCCGTGGAACCGGCACTGCCCACGACGCCTGCCAGTCCCGAGATGGTGGAGCGTGAGGGACGGGCGGCGCTGGTGCAGTTCAGTGAAGCGTGCCTGACGATCCTCGACCACGTGCGCGACCGGCCGCTTGCCTGGCTGCGCAGCGGCGGGATCGGTGCGCGCGAGGTGAGCCGGATCGTGAAGACCTGCAAGGTCGAGGTGCCGGTCGTGCGGCTCGTCCTGGAGTGTGCGTATGCCGCGGGCCTGCTCGAGCGGCATGGTGACACCATGCGTGGCGGCGAGGTCGCAGGCGTCTGGCGGGACCTCGACCCGGGGGCACGGACCACGTTCCTGATCGAGCGCTGGCCGGTCATCGCGTGGTCGCCGACACAGACCCACGACGCTGCCGGCAAGGCGCTCGCCGTCGCCGACGAGGGCCGCGACTGCGTCCGCTGCCTCGACGGTCGGATGCGCACGCTGGCCGAATGGGTCAGGTTGTCCCCGGAGCAGAGTGTCCACGACGCGGCACTCGCGACCCTGGTGTCCTGGGTGCGGCCGCTGGCGCACACGGCGCACCGCGAGGTGGTCGAGGAGCCCGACGACTGGGGTCGCGGGTATCGCCGTGGTGGTGGCCGAAGTGGTCCGGGCGGCGGACGGGCGCTGCCCGACCCGTTCCGGGTGCCGGATGACGAGCCGACGCTGGGCCCTGTCGCGGACGAGGCCCGCCTCCTGGGACTGGTGGCTCACGGGGTCGCCACTCCCCTGCTGCACGCGCTGCTGGCGGGAGACCGGGTGCGGTTCGTGGCAATTGCCGACGAGCTGCTGCCGCAGGCCTCAGGTGTGGCGATGTTCGGTGCTGACCTGACCGCGGTGGTCACCGGTCCGCCGACCGGCGGCCTCAGCGCACTGCTGGACTCCTGTGGCGACCGCGAGAGCCGAGGCGGCGCCGTGACGTGGCGGTTCTCCACGGCGTCGGTGCGACGGGCGCTCGACGCTGGCATGAGCGCCGCCGATCTCACGTCGCGGCTCACAGCCGTTGCCACCAAAGGGATTCCGCAGCCCCTCAGTTATCTCGTCGCCGATGTGGGCCGACGTCACGGTTTGGTGCGGGTGGCACCGGCCATGGCGGTGATCCGCTGCGAGGACGTGGGGCTGCTGGCCGAGGTGGCGGCGGACCGCAAGCTGCGCAAGATCGGCCTGCGGCAGGTGGCGCCCACCGTTGCGGTCTCGTCGGTGGGCGACGAGGAGACCATCGAGGCGTTGCGGGCGGCGGGGTACCTGCCGATGCCCTGGGTCGACACCGACGTCACTCCCGATGTCACTCCCGGCACTACCGGCGTCACGCCAGGCGGGACGACGAGCGACGAGACGGCCGTCATCGACCTGGCCACGCGGCGCGCATCGCGCGGACAGGCACCGGTGGGGCACGTGGGTCGCAGCACCGAACGAGGCGGTACGGATGACCGACTCGAAGCCATCATCGCCAAGCTGAGTGCGATCGCGCATCACGGACCATCTGCGGGGCGACCGACGATGGCACCCGACCCCGAGTCGCCCGAGGCTGCGGCGGCCCGCCTGGTCGGCGCCATGCGTGAGGCGCCTTCCGCGGGTACGGACGCGCAGCTCGTTGCGGAGCTGCGCCACGTCAACCGGGTGCTGTCCGATGACGAGGTGCGGAT
>JBDSKZ010000080.1:0-20808 GCA_039916625.1 Pedococcus sp. | reverse complement strand
AAGCTTCTCAAGCAGGGTGTACTCGCCGACGAAGATGTTCTCGCCCATCCCTCCGGCGCCCTCGGAGTTCCCGGCGTGGCTGTAGGGGTAGACCTCGTGCTCGTTGGACAGCGCCGATTCGTAGTCGAGCATGTTCGTGTAGGGCGGCGGTCCGTTGTCGGTCAGCGTGTCCACCAGGTCGGAGTGGCCGCTCTCGCGGGCCCAGGCGAGGGTGTCGCGGTAGAAGACGCGGTCTGTCTCGGTAGGGCTGACCATCTGGCCAACGCCGATGAAGGCCGAGAACAGGTCCGGTTGCCGTTGGGCGGCGAGGACGCCGAGGATGGTGCCCCAAGACTGGCCGGCCAGGTAGACCTTGTCCTTGCCGAATCTGTCCCGCAGATAGTTCGTGACCTCGATCGTGTCAGCGACAGCCCGGTCGAGGGTCAGGGTCGCGGTGGGATCGAGCTGGTCGTAGGACTTGCCGGTGCCTCGCTGGTCGAGCGTGACGACGACGAAATCGTCCTCGAGGGCCTCGCTGTGGCGTCGCATCGCACCCAGCTCGCTGCCACCGGGGCCTCCGGCCAGGAACAGCAGCACCGGGTTCGCGATGCTGCGCCCGCGGATCATCAATGCGAGGTCGTGACCGCCGATCTCGACCCGGGTCAGCTCGGCGACGCTGCCGGTGACCGTCTGGCCGTTGGCGTCGATGATGGGGTCGGTGCTGGCGGGGCGGGCGACGAAGGCAGCCAGAGCCACCAGCGCCACGGCGGTGACCACGGTGACACCGCGGCGCAACCCCAGTGCCAGCTTGCTCAGGAAGCCACGTTGCTGGTGGGCGTTCGACAGCCGACGCCGCGTCCAGGCGACACCGAGTGCTGCGCCCAGCAGCATCGGTGCCAGGACCAGCAGGCCGTGCAGGCCGCGGCCGACCGCGAAGGCGATGACGCCGTAGGTGCTGCCGAGATGGATCCCGTCCACCAGCAGCCCCGAGACTCCGAGCCGGGCCAGCTCGAACACGGCAGCGAAGGTGACCGGAGCCACGAGCATGGCCCATCGGGTGCGCAGGAGCACCCCTGCGACGAGGCCGACCAGCAGCCCGAGACCCATTGCGGCCAGAGCCTCGAACGTGGACATTGGTCCGCGCGGCGTCCACCAGGCGGCGAGCAGCCCGTAGCCGCCGGCGGCGACCAGCGCCAGGCCCAAGCCACGCCGCCGCTGGTTCGCCCACGACGGGAGGAGGAGCTCGCCCTTCTTCTCGGCGCCGTCATCGGTCGCCGGGCCGGAAGCCCGGTCCGGGCCAACGGCTGGCTGGGGATTCGCGTGCACGCTCATCACAGATGCTCCTCGTCGTTCGGCGGTGCGGGCCGGTGTCTCAGGCGACGTCTCGTCGCTGGACCGCCATGAGTCCGGCGGCAGCGGGGACGACTGCCCAGGCGACCACGGCCAGCAGGGCGGCCCACAGACTCACGTCGGGGCTGACACCGGAGATGACGGCGAACAGGGAGGGCGGGATCCACGACGCGGCATCGGGGAACAGCTGGACGGCGAGCGGCGGGATCACGAAGAGCACCAGCACGGCGGTGGTGACGGCGCCACCGATGTTGCGGATGAGGGCGCCGAGCCCGGCTCCGAGAGTGGCTCCGATTGCTCCTGCGAGCGTCGTGGCTGCGAAGAGTGGGACGAGGCCACCGGCCGAGACCAGGAAGCCGTAGCCGGTGCTGGGCAACGCCAGGGCGACTCCGACGACGACCAGCCCCTGCCCGAGGAAGGCCAGCACGGCGCCACCCATCAGCACCGCAAGCAGCTGGGCGAGCACTGCTCGTCCGCGGTTGGGGGAGGTCAGGAACATGGGCACGACCGTGTGGTGCCCGTATTCACGGGCCACCGCGATGGCGCCGAAGAGGCTGGTGCCGATCATGGCGTTGGAGGCGAAGGCCATCAGCGACTTCTGGTCCGCGGCCGTGGCGACGAAGGCCTTGCTGCCGTCCATCTCGGTGGCGAAGGCAACGACCGCCGCGTCCAGACCGGCGATGACGACCAGGACGCCCAGGAAGCCCCACGGCAGCTTGGTGGTGGTGAGCTTGCGGATCTCTGCGCGGACAAGGCGGAGCATGGTGGTCATAGCGGTACTGCCTGCCTCTCGGGCTCGGTCGCGAGTGTGGTCTCGGCGTTTTCGGCGCCGCTGGTGGCGGTGTCGGCGCTGGTCCAGCTGAGGAAGAGCTCTTCCAAGGAGCCGCCCTGGGGACTGAGCTCGTGCAGGGCGATGCCGGCGGCGTAGGCGCGGTCCCCGATCTCGGCGGTGCCGATGCCGCGGACGACGAGCTCGCCCTCGGCGCCGGTGTGCACGGTGGCACCCGCCGCCCTGAGCAGCTGGGTCAGCGAGGATGCCGCCTCGGTGCGGACCGATGAACCGGTCTGCTGGAGCGAAGCGAGGGTCCCGGTGGTGACGAGCTGGCCATGGCTGATGACCACGATCTCGTCGGCCAGGTGCTCGACCTCGGCCAGTAGGTGGCTCGAGACGAACACCGTGCCCCCACCGGCAGCCCGCTCCCGCAGGAGGTCGCGCAGCCAGCGGATGCCTTGTGGGTCGAGGCCGTTGCCCGGCTCGTCGAGCACCAGCACCGGCGGGTCCCCCAGCAGGGCGCCCGCCAACCCGAGGCGCTGTCGCATCCCCAGCGAGTAGCCGCCGACGTGACGGTCCGCCGCGTGGGTCAGACCCACGGACTCCAGCATCTCGCTGATGCGCCCGGGGTCGATGCCGGCACCATCAGCCAGCACACGCAGGTGGTTGCGGCCGCTCCGCCCGGGGTGGAAGGCGTTCGGCTCGAGCACCACCCCGACGCTGCGCGCCGGGTCGGTCATCTCCCGGTACCGCCGCCCGCCGATCGTGGCGCGACCGTGGTCGGCTCTGGCGAGGTCGAGCAGGATCTTCATCGCCGTGGACTTCCCGGCGCCGTTGGGCCCCAGGAACCCGGTGACCCGTCCCGGCTGCACGGTGAAGGTCAGGTCGTCGACGACGACCTCGTGCCCGTAGCGCTTGGTGACGTTCTCGAACTCAAGGGTGTACATGTACGTCGTTCCTCTCCAAGGTCGTGTGGATGTGCGGCGTGCTGGTCAGCAGCGAGAGCATCCCGGCGAAGGCGAGGTCGCGAACGCGGGTGCAGCACAGTGGCACGGACAACCGCCCCCCAAGGCCGAGCCTGTTGCGAACATTGACCACCCGTGCCCCTGGTGGTCATGGCGTCGAAGCTCGTGGCGACCTCGAACTCGGTCGTGGACTCACCTGCCCTCGACCCGTAGCGCTCTGAGCAGGTCGCCGTCATGGCACGTTCGTTCAACGCCTCGATCACATCGGGTTGCTCGCGATCCGGCCAGTGCCATTGGTCCCTTACAGCGCCGGGGCGCCGTACCTAGCGTCGTAGCCAGGGAGTTGCGGCGCCAGAACGCCCTGGGCGTCGTGCCTGCCATACGACACACGGTCCGCCTCCCCGCTGAACCTTTCTGGAGTTCCACATGACGATCACCCGCGAACGCACCGCAGCTGAGATCGATGCCCTCACCGACGGAGACGCGGTTGCGCGGGCAGAGCACCTGGGCAAGGTCTACGGGACGGGCGACGCCAAGGTCGTGGCCCTCGACGACGTCACGGTGGAGTTCGGCCGTGGCCGGCTCACCGCGATCATGGGCCCGTCCGGGTCCGGCAAGTCCACCTTGATGCACTGCATGGCAGCCCTGGACGCCCCGACGTCGGGTCGGGTGGACATCGACGGTGTCGACATCCGCGGTCTCAAGGACAAGGCCCTGACCCTGCTGCGGCGCGACCGGCTCGGCTTCGTGTTCCAGGCCTACAACCTGGTGCCGACGCTCACTGCTCGCGAGAACATCACCCTGCCCGTCGACATCGCCGGCGTGAAGCTCGACGACTCGTGGTTCGACACGGTGGTGGACACCCTCGGCATCCGCGACCGCCTGGCCCACCGGCCGGACGAGCTCTCGGGGGGACAGCAGCAGCGCGTCGCCTGCGCGCGAGCCTTGGTGCGTCGACCGGCGATCGTCTTCGCCGACGAGCCCACCGGCAACCTGGACTCCCGGGCCAGCTCAGAGATCCTGGCATTCCTGCGCCGTTCGGTCGACGAGTTCGGGCAGAGCATCGTGATGGTGACCCACGACCCGGTCGCGGCGTCATACGCCGACCGGGTGCTGTTCCTGGTCGACGGCCGCATCGTCGACGAGATCCTCGCGCCGACCACCAAGTCGGTACTCGACCGGATGCAGAGCTTCGAGCCTGCTGGCCGGGACTCCTGACATGCTGCACGTCACCCTCAGGGGACTGCAGGGCCATGTCGTCCGGCTCCTCCTCACCGCCTTCGCCGTGATGCTCGGGGTCTCCTTCGTCACCGGCACCTTCGTCCTTCGCGACAGCATCGACAACACCCTCGGCGGGCTCGTCGCCCAGTCGTCCAGGGGTTCGGACGTCTCGGTGCGCGACGCACAGACCAAGGCCGTGGCCCCGGTGTCCGTCGACGGGTCCACCGTCCGGCCCGGGGTTCCGCTGGCCCTCGTCGACCAGGTCGCGGCCGTGGACGGGGTCGCGCGGGTGATGCCGAATCTGCAGGGCACTGCCATCCTGGCCGGCAGCGACGGCATCGCGGTCAGCAACGGCGGTGCGCCGTCGCTCGGGTTCGCCTACTTCGCGGACGACCCCGGTTTCACCCTGGTCTCCGGACGCGGACCCACCGGCCCCGGCGAGGTCGCGGTCGAGAGCAGCACGCTGGAACGGGCCCACCTGAAGGTGGGGGACACCACGCGCGCCGTCATCGGCGGCCAGGCCGCGAAGGTCACCATCACCGGTGAGGTGCAGGTCGGGTCCTCCCTCTTCGGTGCCACCGCTGTCCTCGTCGACCAGATCACCGCTCGACGGGTCTTCGCCCCGGACAGCACGGTCCCTTCCCTGTCGGTGACGGCCGCACCCGGGGTCAGCCAGGCGGCGCTGCGGGCAGCCGTGGGCGAAGTTCTGCCCTCGAACCTCGAAGCGGTCACCGGCGCGACCGTGCAGAGCGAGACCGAGACCTCGATGCAGAAGGGACTCGCGTTCTTCACGGTCTTCCTGCTGGCCTTCGCCGGCGTCGCCCTCTTCGTCGGATCGTTCATCATCGTCAACACCTTCTCGATGCTCGTCGGACAACGCGCCCGAGAGCTCGCGCTCCTGCGCGCCATCGGAGCGACCCGTGCCCAGGTGATCCGCAGCGTGCTGGGCGAGGCAGTCGTCATCGGGGTGGTGGGCTCGGCGCTCGGCATCGCCTTCGGGCTGCTGATCGCCGCCGGCGCTGGGGTGGCCATCCGGACCTTCTTCGACACCGACATCGGAACCGACCTCCCGGTCAGTGCAACCACGGTCGTGTCGAGCGTCGTGGTCGGGGTCGTGGTCACGGTCGTCTCTGCGGTGCTTCCGGCCCGGCGTGCCTCGCGGGTCGCCCCTGTGGCCGCCATGCGCGGGGACGTCGGCGCGGTCGCCGGCGGTCTCGGCAGGCGCGGCCTGATCGGGCTCGCGCTGCTGGTCTCCGGCGTGCTGGTCCTCGGCGCGGCGGTCACCCGCGAGGAGGTCTCCTGGCCGGTCGCGGCTGTCGGAGCCGTCGCTGCCGTGCTGGGCATGCTGATCGGCGCGCCACTCGCGACCCGCCCCGTCGTACGCGTCATCGCCTGGCCGTTCGTCACCCTCTTCGGGGCCGTCGGCCGGCTCGCCCGCGAGAACGCGTTGCGCGTCCCCCGGCGTACGGCGACCACAGCGAGCGCCCTGATGATCGGGCTGGCGCTGATCTCCGGCATCTCGGTGCTGGCGGAGAGTGTCAAGGCCAGCGTGAGCAGCGGGGTCGCCGAGGAGCTCACCTCGGACTATGTGCTGAACAGCGGCAACGTCGCCCCCGTGCCCGCGCCGGTGGCTGCCGCCGTCCGCGACCTTCCCGCAGTCCGCTCGGTGGCCGCCCTGAGCTTCGTGGACGTGCGGATCGGGACCCTGCACACCACCGCCGCCGCGGTCAGTGCCGCCGATGTCGCGGACAACTTCTTGGTCCCGATGAAGAGTGGACGACTCTCAGGACTCGGCCGGCACGCGGTCCTGGTCGACGAGACCACGGCCAGCGCCCGTGGCTGGCACGTCGGGGACTCCCTGACCGCAGCGGTCGGCACCCTGAGCGGTGAGTCCCTCAGGGTGGGCGGCATCTACCGAGACAGCCAGGCCTTCGGCGAAGGGGGCGTGATCGTCGACCGTTCACTCTATGACGCCGCCCTCCCCTCGGGTCAGCGAGCCGATGCCCGTCTCTTCGTACGGGCGGCACCGGGGGCCGACCTCCCTGCCCTGCGAGCCGAGCTGACCGACCTCGTCCGTCCCTACCTGATCGTCTCGGTCCAGGACGGTCCAGAGTTCGCCGATGCCCAGGGTGCGTCTGTCGACACGCTCATCAACCTGCTCTACGTCCTGCTCCTCTTCAGCGTCATCGTCGCCATCCTGGGCATCATCAACACCCTGGCTCTGTCCGTGTTCGAACGGACCCGCGAGATCGGGTTGCTCCGGGCGATCGGACTCCGAAGCCGACAGCTGGGCTCCATGATCACCATCGAGGCCGTGACCACCGCCGCGTTCGGCGCTCTGCTCGGCACTGCACTCGGTCTCGGACTGGGCGTGGCGCTCCAGCGCGGCCTCGTCTCCCAAGGGCTGACCACCCTCGCCATCCCTTGGACACTGCTCCTCGCGATGCTGCTCGCCTCGGGCATCGTCGGGGTCCTCGCGGCAGGCCTGCCGGCCCTTCGGGCCATGCGCATGAACATCTTGCGGGCAATCGTCGGCTCCTAGGTGCCGTGCATGGGGTCAGTCGAGGGACTGCACGCCGTGACGGTGGCCCGAGCACCCGATGTCCCCTCAGACTGCGACGCTGACGGCGATACCTGCGGCCAGCAGCACCGCGTAGACGATCTCGAAGATCCCGGTCGAGGCGAGCACCGGCACGAGGGCGCGGCCGGTGGCGCCCGAGCGCAGCGCCTGCAACGGCTTGGCGATGACACCGAGTGCCAGCAGCGCCAGCAGGGCGAACACGTGCTGGGTGCCGATCGCGACGGCCACCGCCAGGGCGACGGCCACCAACCCGACGTAGAGGATGCGGGTGCCGCGGTCGCCGAGGCGCACGGCCAGGGTGAGCTTGCCGCTCTCGCGGTCGGTCGGGATGTCCCGCAGGTTGTTGGCGACCAGGATCGCCGAGGCGATCGCGCCGATGCCGACGGCCCCGAGGACGCCGACCGTGGTGAGCTCCTTGGCCTGCGTGTAGAGCGTGCCGAGGGTGGCCATCAGTCCGAAGAACACGAACACGTACAGCTCGCCGAGACCGCGGTAGCCGTAGGGGTTGTCGCCCCCGGTGTACCTCCAGGCGGCGAGCACCGCGAGGGCGCCCAGCGGGACCATGACCCACGCCTCGCTGATGGCGACGAGGGCCAGGCCGACGAGGGCGGCGGCTCCGAAGAAGGCGAAGGCCATGAGCTTGACGTTCTCCGGCTTGGCCTTGTGCTGGCCGACCAGCCGGATCGGGCCGACGCGATCGGCGTCGGTGCCGCGGATACCGTCGGAGTAGTCGTTGGCGTAGTTGACGCCGACCTGCAACCCGAGCGACACGAGCACCGCGAGCAGGCCAAGACCGAGGTTGACCCGGTCCAGCGGCGCTGCTGCTGCGGTGCCGACCACGACGGGGGCGACTGCGGCGGGGAGGGTACGCGGGCGCGCACCGGCGATCCACTGGGACAGGGTGGCCATTCGGTGTGTGTTCTCGCTTGCCGGTGGGGATTGCTGGGCGGGATGCTGCCCCAGCTGACTCAGAGCCTACGGAGGAAGTCCGGGTCGTCGTCGGGGCCACGCGGGGGGCGCGTCTGCGGTCTTCGTCCCTGACCGGGATTCGCCTTCGGAGGCCGGCCGGCGACCAGCCAGGCGATCGGCCCGACGAGGGGGAACAGCAGCACCAGGAGGATCCACATCACCTTGGGGAGGTTGCGGACCCGCGAGTCGTCGGTCTGGATGCAGTCCACGACGGCATAGACGGTCAGGGCGACCGTCGCGAGCCAGGGGAGCAGCCGAAGCATGTCCCCATCGTGTCATGGCCGGGCGTGGAACAACGCAGCGATCCCCACACGGTCCGGTTTGCCCGGACCGCGCAGCGGGAGATGTTCCAGGACGAGCAGCCGCCGGGGCAGGGCGTGGTCCGCGAGCCGGCCGCGCAGGGCGTCGCGTACCTGGAGCACGGACGGGTGCGGCACCCCAGGGCGGATGACCACGGCAGCGGCCACGACCTGCCCCCACTCGTGGTCCTCGAGCCCGAGCACCACGGCTTCGGCGATGTCCGGCAGGGACGTCAGGACCTCCTCGACGATGCGGGGCGAGACCTTGAGGGCGCCGGTGCTGATGAGGTCGTCGATGCGGCCGTCGACGTGCCAGCGACCCGTCTCGGGGTCGCGGTGCCCGAGGTCGTCGGTGCGGAACCAGCGGACGCCGTCGCCATCAGTGACCAGGGCCGCGGCCGTGAGGTCGGGTCTGCCGAGGTAGCCGCTGGTCAGGATCGCCCCACCGAGGTGGATCCGTCCCTCGTCGTCCACGCGGATCGCACTGCTGGACAACGGCATCCCGTCGTAGAGGCAGCCGCCGCAGGTCTCACTCATGCCGTAGGTCGTCACCACGGTCGCCCCGGACTCCCGGGCGCGCAGGAGCAGCGCAGGCGAGGTCGGCGCCCCGCCGACGAGGACAGCCTCGAACCCGGCGAGCGCCCGGCTGGCCTCGGGGTCGTCGAGGACCCGCAGGAGCTGCGTGGGCACGAGGGCGGTGTAGCGACGACCGCCCCCGAAGCTGTCGGCTGCAGCGGTGAAGGCCTGCGCCGTGAACCCGTCGGACAGGTCCACGAACCCCGGCTCGGTGCCCGCGGCCACACAGCGCAGGAGCACCTGCACACCGGCGATGTGGTGCGGCGGCATCGCCAGCAGCCACGACCCGGGACCACCCAGGCGGGCATGGGTGGCCATGGCACTCGCCACGAGCGCGGTGGCCGGCAGCATCGCGAGCTTGGGACTGCCCGTCGACCCTGACGTCCCGACCACCACGGCGGTGCCGCGGTCGGGCACGGCGCCGTCGGGCACCGGCACGGGCCGGCCGCCGGCGGCATACGGGAGGACGGCGACGTCGCCCTCCACAGCCTCGCGGAGCACCGGGAGGGCCCGCGCCGCCGCAGGTCCTGCAGCGATCGGGAGCAGGCGCAGGGACGTCACGAAAGTCAGGCTAGCCGCAGGCTGGACGGGGCCACCGGCTGGCGGGACGATGGCTGCGGGAGGGCACCATGGACGCGGACTTCACGGCATACCTGGAGCGGGTGCGGGGCCACCGTGCCGAGCTGCGCGACTCGGTTGCGGCGGTCGACGAGGCACTCGCGTCGCCGATCGCCCGGGGCGGGGCGTGGCGCGAACGCGTGCGGGCAGCGCTCGCCGAGCTCGCCCACGACTTCCGCGACCACGTCGACCTCACCGAGCGTCAGGGTGGGCTCTACGCCTCGGTACGGCGCGACTCACCTCGGCTCGCCGGCCGGGTCCAGCGGCTGCTGCGGGAGCACGAGCGGTACCGCGAGGACATCGACGCCTACCTCGCCGTCCTCGAACACGGCGGGACGATGGCCGACCTGCCGGTGTTCCGTGAGGAGGTCACCACCCTGATGGGCCAGCTGGTGCGGCACCGGCAGAAGGGCACCGACCTCGTCTACGAGGCGTACGACGTGGACCTCGGCGGTTCCGGCTGAGCTCCGGTCATCCAGGCCGGGGCGCTCCTCAGAAGTACCAGGGGTAGGGGGACCAGTCGGGGTCGCGCTTCTCGAGGAACTGGTCGCGCCCCTCGACGGCCTCGTCGGTCATGTAGGCGAGCCGCGTCGCCTCCCCGGCGAACACCTGCTGGCCCATCAGGCCGTCGTCGAGCAGGTTGAACGCGAACTTGAGCATGCGCTGGGCCTGTGGGCTCTTGCCCATGATCTCGTGGGCCACCTGGAGCGCCTCGTTCTCGAGCTCGGCGTGGTCGGCGACGAGGTTGACCGCGCCCATCCGTTGCATGTCCTCGGCGGAGTAGGTGCGCCCGAGGAAGAAGATCTCGCGAGCGAACTTCTGGCCGACCATCTTGGCGAGGTAGGCGCTGCCGTAGCCCCCGTCGAAGGAGCCCACGTCGGCGTCGGTCTGCTTGAAGCGGGCCTCCTCGCGGCTGGCGATCGTCAGGTCGCAGACCACGTGCAGGGAGTGACCGCCACCAGCGGCCCAGCCACCGACGACGGCGATGACGACCTTGGGCATGGTCCGGATCAGGCGCTGCACCTCGAGGATGTGCAGCCGCCCGCCTTCGGCCTTGACCCGGCGGTCGTCGACGCCCGCTGCCGTGTCGTCGGCGTCGCCCTTGGCGTACTGGTAGCCCGAACGCCCCCGGATGCGCTGGTCGCCACCAGAGCAGAACGCCCACTTGCCGGCAGCGCCCGTCCCGTCCGGACCCGGGCCGTTGCCGGTGACGAGCACGACGCCGACGTCGGGCGTGCGTCGGGCGTGGTCGAGGGCCTGGTACAGCTCGTCGACGGTGTGGGGACGGAAGGCGTTGAGCACCTCCGGCCGGTCGAACGCGATCCGCACCGCCCCGACGTCCTTGGCCCGGTGGTAGGTGATGTCGGTGAAGTCGAAGTCCGTGACCTCGATCCAGGCGTCGGGGTCGAAGGTCTCGCTGACGGTCGGCTGCTCGCTCACGCCCGCGAGGTTACCCGCGTGGCTGCGGCGCCTGCCGCGAGCCGCTCAGGTGGGGCCCCGGCGCCATACCCGAGGAGCCGGGGTACCCGAGGAGCCGGGGAACCGATCGTCTTGGACCGGTGTGTCCGTATCTCGGTAGCGTGTGGCTTCCTGTCAGCGCCGACACCGGAGCCCCGCCATGGCCAGTGACACCGACACGACCTCCTCGACCACGACCGACGAAGGCAAACCGGGCTGGTCCCTGATCGGCCCCGGACTGGTGGTCGCCGCCACCGGCGTCGGTGCAGCCGACCTGGTCGCCACACTCATCGCGGGCAGCAAGTACGGCTACGCCCTGCTCTGGACGGTCGTCGTCGGCTGTGTCATGAAGATCGTCCTCGTCGAGGGCGCCGGGCGCTACTCGCTGGCCACCGGTCGCACGATCTACGAGGGCTGGTCCAGCCTCGGGAAGTGGACGCACTGGTACTTCGGTCCCTACATCGTCGTCTGGGGCTTCGTCTACGGTGCCGCGGCGATGGCCGGCACCGGGCTGGCGCTGCACTCGTTGATGGCGTTCCTGTCGGTCCCTGCCTGGGGGATCCTGTCCGGGCTGCTCGGCCTGGCGCTCGTGTGGTGGGGCCACTATGCGCTGCTCGAGAAGGTCTGCGCCGCGCTGGTGGGGATCATGTTCGTGACGATGGTCGGGGCAGCGATCCTGACCCTTCCCAACCTGCCTGAGCTCGCCGCCGGACTGGTCCCCCTCGTCCCGGACGGCGCCCTGGTGAACGTGCTGTCGGTCGCCGGTGGTGTGGGCGGCACGATCACCCTCGCCGCCTACGGCTACTGGATCCGCGAGAAGGGTTGGACCACGCCCGGGCACATGCGCGTCATGAGGATCGACAACGGCATCGCCTACCTCGTCACCGGCATCTTCGTCATCGCGACCCTGATCGTCGGCGCCGAGCTGCTCCACTCCGCCAACCTCGCGATCAAGGGCGGGGACGAAGGGCTGCTCAACCTGTCCGACGTCCTCTCGCAGCGCTACGGCGCGTGGGCGGGCAGTGTGTTCCTCGTCGGCTTCTGGTCGGCGGCGATGTCCTCGCTCATCGGTGTCTGGAACGGCGTCTCGATGATGTTCGCCGACTTCGTGGGGCACATCCGCGGCCACGGCCAGGACCACCCCGACAGCCGCATCGGTGGCCGCTGGTACCGCGCCTACATCTTGTGGCTGACGTTCCCACCGATGGTGATGATGTTCCTCGGCAAACCGGTCTACCTGATCCTTGCCTACGGCGTGCTCGGAGCCTTCTTCATGCCGTTCCTGTCGGTCACCCTGCTGTGGCTGCTCAACACCGACCGCACCCCGCGCGAGTGGCGCAACAAGCTGCCCTCGAACATCGCGATGGTGCTGTGCGCGGCGGCGTTCATCGCCCTGGCCGTCAACGAGCTCCAGAAGGCGGTGCGCGGCGCGTGACCGGGAGCGGTTGGATGGGCGGGTGAGCGACCACCCTCCCGGCCACCGGTCCAGCGAACCCCGTGTGAGCGTGGTGCCGACCGTCGACGTGCCCGACCTCGACGTGCCCGACCTCGATGGCCTCCTCGCGGGGCTGCGCGTCGTGGCGATCCCGATGCGCGTGCGGTTCCGCGGTGTGGCGGTGCGCGAAGCCGCGCTGGTCCACGGCCCCAGCGGCTGGGGCGAGTTCTCGCCCTTCCTGGAGTACCCGCCGCTCGAGGCGTCCAGGTGGCTCGCCGCAGCCCTCGAGGCGGCGTACGGCGCGTGGCCGGCCCCGCTGCGTACGCACGTCCCGGTGAACGCCACGGTCCCGGCGGTGCCGCCCGAGCAGGTGCCCGAGGTGCTGGCGCGGTTCGACGGGTCGACCACGGCGAAGGTCAAGGTGGCCGAGCGCGGCCAGTCGGTGGCGGACGACGTCGACCGGGTCGCCGCGGTCCGCGACGCCCTGGGCCCCCAGGGCCGGATCCGGGTGGATGCCAACGGCGGCTGGTCGGTGAGCGAGGCGACCGATGCGCTGCGCCGCCTCGCTGCGTACGGGCTGGAGTACGCCGAGCAGCCCTGCGCGAGCGTCGAGGAGCTCCGCGAGCTGCGGCTGGCGCTGGCCCGCAGCGGCATCGACGTCCTCGTCGCTGCCGACGAGTCCATCCGCAAGGCCGAGGACCCGCTTCGGGTGGCCCGCGAGGAGGCCGCCGACCTCGTCGTCGTCAAGGTCGCCCCGCTGGGCGGAGTGCGTCGGGCGCTGGAGGTCGTGCAGGAGTGTGGCCTGCCGGCGGTGGTGTCCTCTGCCCTCGACACCTCCGTAGGGATGTCGGCAGGTGTCGCTCTCGCCGCAGCCCTGCCCGAGCTGCCCTACGCCTGCGGCCTGGGCACCGTCGCCCTGCTGGCGGGTGACGTGGCCAAGGCCTCGCTGGTGCCTGCGGGTGGGGTGCTGCCCGTCGGGCGGATCGAGGTCGACGAGGAGCTGCTGGCCCGGTGGGCGGCACCGGCCGAGCGCCTCCGATGGTGGCGTGAGCGCGTCACGGCATGCCATCCCCTGCTCGGCGGCGCTACGGTCGACCCGTGAACGTCATCTTCGTCGAGCCCGGGTTCCCCGCCAACCAGCGCAGGTTCGCCCTGGCCCTGGCCTCGGTGGGCGCCAACGTCATCGGCATCGGGGAGTCGCAGGAGCACGAGCTCGACGACGAGCTGCGCGCTGCCCTGACCGGCTACTACCGCGTCGGCTCGGTGACGAGCCTGCACGAGATGACCGAGGCGGTCCGCTTCATCCAGACCAAGGTCTGGGTCGACGGGCTCGAGGCCACCGTGGAAGCCCACACGATGACCGCAGCGCACGTCCGCGAGGCCACCGGCATCCCCGGCACCTCGGTCCGCACCACCTGGCTGTGCCGCGACAAGCCGTCGATGAAGCAGGCCCTGCGCGAAGCCGGGGTGCCGACCGCCGCGTCCCGCGGGGTCGACCACGCTCACGAGGTCTGGGCCTTCGCGGAGGAGCACGGCTATCCGCTCATCCTCAAGCCCCGCGATGGAGCGGGGGCCAAGGACACCATGCGGGTCGACAACGACGAGGAGCTGACCCGGGCGCTGCTCGACTTCGGCAGCCACGGCGCCGCCTCCATCGCCGTCGAGGAGTTCGTCGTAGGCCACGAGGGCTTCTACGACACCATCACCAGCAACGGCCGCATCGTCCACGACTGGACCACCCACTACTACCCCAACGTCCTCGAGGCGATGCGCACCCGCTGGATCTCGCCGCAGTTCGTCACCACCAACCGGATCGCCGACTCCGACCTCTACACGGAGGTCGCGCAGATGGGGCAGCGGGTCATCACCGCCCTGGGCATCGAGACGTCAGCCACCCACATGGAGTGGTTCCACGGACCCAAGGGCCTGAAGTTCTCCGAGATCGGCGCCCGCCCGCCCGGCGTCGGCTGCTGGGACCTCTACTCCGCCAGCAACGATGTCGACGTCTACCGCGAGTGGGCGCACGTCATCGTCCACGGTGTGGCCGAGCGGCAGATGCTGCGCCCCTACTCCGCGGGCATCGTGGCGCTGCGACCCGACGCAGACGGCCAGATCACCGGCTACAGCGGCATCGACGAGATGCAGGCCCGGCACGGCCAGTGGGTCATCGACGCCCACTTCCCCCCCGAGGGGCACCACACCCAGGCGGTCGAGGCCGGCTACATGGCCAACGCCTACGTCCGGATGCGTCACCCCGACTACGACACCCTGCGCGAGATGCTCGACGACGTCGGCCGGTCCGTCCGCGTCCACGCCGGCTAGTCGCGGACCCCTCTATGCGCACCATTCTCCTTGGGCCCCAACGGTTCATGACCACCGCCGGCACCGCCCTGCGCTCGCTGGGCGTGGACGGCCGGGTAGCGACCGTCAATGCCGGGTGGGAGGAACGCGAGGACGCCGTCGACGAGCTCGACACCGTCCTCGAGGGCCGGGCTCACCACCTGCGCCTCTACCACCGCACCCTCGACGTCATCGCCAAGGACGAGGTGTTCGCCACCGCGGCGCTGGACTTCCGTGACCACCACGATGCCCTGCTGTCGCTGTACCGACTGCGTCTGCACCACACCATGGACGGGGTCTACGCGGTGGTCCGACGCACGCGTGACGGTGAGCTGCGCACAGGTGGCTCGCACGCGGCATACGGGGCGGTCGACGACGCTGTCGAGGCGGTGCGCCACGTGGATGCCTGGTATGCCGCGCAGCTCAAGAACCTGTACGCCGAGCTCGATGCTGCGGCCCCGCTGGACTCCAGCGGGGTGATCGCCTGGCACCGCGGTGAGATCGAGGCGGTCCTGGCCGACAGTGCTGCCCTGGTGGTGACCGGTGGTCATGTGGGGACGCTGCTGCGAGCGTTGCGGCTGTTCGCGATCCGCGTCCCGGAGACCTTGCCGGTCATCGCGTGGTCGGCCGGCGCGATGGCCCTCACCGAGCGCGTCGTGCTGTTCCACGACCTCGGCCCGGAGGGCGCCACCGAGGCAGAGGTGTTCGACCGGGGGCTGGGCCGGGTCAAGGGCGTCGTCGCCCTGCCGCACGCCCGGCGTCGGCTGCGGCTCGAGGACAAGGACCGCTGCGCCGTGATGGCCCGGCGCTTCACCGACCAGCACTGCGTGCTGCTCGACGACGGTACGGCCCTGGAGCTGACGCCCGAGGGCGGCCTGCCCCGGGGCGCCCGGATCCTGGGCATCGACGGCGCCGTGCACGAGCTGGGGGTGACGGCGTGAACGAGCGCAGACTGGCCGTGAACCGGCTCCGCGAACGGCTGCCCGTCGACGGCGCCGCCATCGACCGGTTCCTCACCCGCCACCCCTCCCCGGTCGTCGAGGGCGAGCGCGCGACCTTCTTGTTCCGTGGCGACGCCGACGAGGTCCGGGTGCGGCACCGCGTGGTCGGCCTGCCGGACCCGCTGCCCATGCGCCGGCTGCCCGACACCAACCTGTGGGCGGCGACGACGGTGCTGCCCAACGGGTCGCGGGTGGAGTACCAGCTCGAGACCCGACGCGGCGACCACTACGAGAGCTTCAACGACCCGCTCAACCCGAAGGTGGCGCACTCGCCGATGGGGTCGAGCTCGGTGTGCGCCGCGACCGGCTACGCCGTGCCCGACTGGGTGCACCACGACCCCGAGGCGCGCCAGGGCGAGATCGTCGAGGACGTGCTGCACTCCAAGGCACTTCGCCGCGAGCAGTCGGTCAAGCTCTACCTGCCGGCGCGCTACAACACCGCCCTGCGCTACCCGCTGCTCGTGGTCCATGACGGCACCGACTACCTCGACTACGCAGCCATGAAGACGGTGCTGGACAACCTGGTCCACCGCCTCGACGTCGCACCGCTGGTCGTCGCCTTCGTGCCGCCACGTGACCGGCTCAAGGAGTACCCGAACCACGCACCCCACGCCCGGTTCATCGCCCGTGAGCTGGTGCCACGGCTCGCCGAGCGACTCTCGTTGTTGGACGACCCGCAGGGCCGTGCCCTCATGGGCTCGAGCTTCGGCGGGATCGCAGCCCTGTCCACGGCGGTGCGCTACCCGGGTGAGTTCGGGTCGCTGCTCCTGCAGTCGGCCTCGATGGTGTTCACCGACATCGGCACCGACCACGGCGGCGGCCCGGCGTTCGACCCGGTGGTCAAGTTCGTCAACCGCTACCGCGCCAAGCCGACCCGACCGGTCGAGCGGATCTTCATGTCCTGCGGCACCTACGAGCCGCTGATCACGCCGAACCGTTCGATGGTCCAGGTGTTCCGCGGTGCAGGCATGGCGGTGAACTACGTCGAGGCCCGCGACGGCCACAACTGGGAGGACTGGCGCGACCGCCTGCGCGACGGCCTCTCGTGGGTCTTCCCCGGCCCGCAGAAGTTCGTGTACGAGTGAAGCCGACCACGCTGGACACCCGCACCACCGCATACCCGTACACCCGCACCACTGCCAGGAGGCACTTGTGAAGGTCACTGAACACTGGTGGTCCGACCGGATGGGACAGGAGCTGTCCCTGGTCCGTTGGGGGCACTACGGCGTGCCCGTCCTGCTGTTCCCGACGGCGGGGGGCGACGCCGAGGAGGTCGAGCGCAACCATCTCGTCGGTCCCCTCGCGCCACTCATCGAGGCGGGGCGCATCAAGGTCTACTCGTGCGACAGCGCGGCCGGGCGGGTGATGGCCCAGAAGGTCGGCTCCGCCGACTACCGCATGTGGCTGTTCAACGCCTACCACCAGGCTGTCGCCGAGGAGATCGTGCCGGCCATCCATGCTGACAGCAACGGGCCGCAGCCCATCGTCACGGCGGGCGCGTCGATCGGCGCCTTCAACGCGGTGGCGATGGTCTGCCGCTTCCCGCACCTGTTCAGCGCGGCCGTCGGCATGAGCGGCACGTACGCGATCGAGCAGTTCATCGACGGATCCCCGACCGACGACCTCTACTTCTCCTCGCCCCTGAAGTTCGTGCCCGGCCTCGAGGGTGAGGCGCTCGACACCCTGCGCCACCGGTTCATCCTGCTGGCCTCGGGCAGCGGCGACTACGAGGATGTCGGCGAGTCGTGGGCGGTGGCAAAGGTGTTGGGGGACAAGGGAATTCCCAACCGTGTCGACGACTGGGGCCCGGGCTACATGCACGACTGGCCGACGTGGTGGGAGATGCTCCCGCTCTACCTCGACGAACTGGTCCCGTGAGCGGGTCCCTCGCCGGCCGCCTCGCGGCCGCCGTCGAGGCCGGTATGCCGCGTGGTCGTGACGACCTCGCGCGACTGGTGGCGCTGCGCTCGGTCGCCAACCCCGCCATCGAGCCGGCCTCGGAGTGCGTGGCTTCGGCCGCCCTCGTCGCCGAGCTGTTCTCCGACGCGGGGGTCGACGGTGTCGAGCAGGTCGAGGCGCCGGACGGGTCGATCGCCGTGGTCGGGCGTTCGGCGGGGCCGGAAGGTGGGGCGTGCGCGCTGCTGTACTCCCACCACGACGTCGTCCCGGCGGGCGACCTCGACTCCTGGTCGACCCTGCCGTGGGAGCTCACCGAGCGCGACGGCCGGTGGTTCGGCCGGGGATCTGCCGACTGCAAGGGCAACCTCGTCGCGACCCTGCTCGCGCTCCGGGCGGTCCGTGAGGTCCTCGGCAGCTGGCCGGTGGAGGTCGCCGTCGTCTGCGAGGGCTCGGAGGAGCAGTCCAGCGGCGGCATGGAGGCGCTGGCCCGTGCGCGACCCGAGCTGGTGCGGTGCGACGCGTTCGTGCTCGCGGACACGGGCAACGTCGAGCTCGGCCTGCCGACCCTGACGACCTCCCTGCGCGGCACCGGAAGCGTCCTCATGACCGTGCGGACGATGCACCACCCTGCCCACTGCGGCATGTACGGAGGGGCAGCGCCTGATGCGCTCCAGTCCCTGCTGACGGCCCTGGCTTCGTTGCGCGACGCTGACGGCGAGACGACGATCGACGGCCTCGACCACGACGGCACCTGGGACGGAGCAGGGTTCGACGAGGCCAGGTTCGCCGGCGACGCCGCCGTGGTGCCGGGGGTGCAGCCGCTGGCCGGGGGCCGTGGGGGAGCCGGCATCGCCGACCGCCTGTGGGCGCGACCGGCGGCCACCGTCCTGGCCATCGACTGCCCGAAGGTGTCGCAGGTGACGGCAGCGGTGCAGGGGGAGGCGCGGGCGGTGGTGAACCTGCGGGTGCCCGCCGGCACCGACCCCAGCTCCGCGCAGGAGCTGCTCAGGGCGCACCTGCGCCGTCACGCGCCATACGGACAGGTGGAGGTCGAGCCGGTCTCGCTCGGTCACGGGTTCCGCGCCCGCACCGACGGTCCCGCGTATGCCGCGATGGGGCGGGCGATGAAGCGGGCCTTCGGGCAGGAGGTGGTGACCGCTGGGCAGGGGGGCTCGATCCCGCTCGCGACTGCGCTGGCCGAGATCGTGCCCGACGCCGAGATCATGCTGCTCGGGGTCGAGGAGCCGGCGTCACGCATCCATGGGCCTGACGAGAGCGTGCACCCCGACGAGCTCCGACGGACCGCGCTGGCCCAGGCGCTCTTCCTCGTCGAGCTGGCCGGCCTCGACCCCGACCAAGCCTGACACGCCCGCCCCTGACCGCAAACGCCCGCCCCTGCCTGCCCACGCCTGACACGCCCGCAAAGCGGGGGTTGTTCGGGGAAACCAGGACCTGTAAGTGCCGTGTTGCCCCGCAACTCCCGTGTTGGGCGGCGGTGGGAGGGCGATTCGGTGCCGTCCACAGGTCCCGGGCTGGAGCGCCGGCGTCCACAGCGCCCGGGCGGCGTCGCGGGCGGTCCGGTCCCGTGAGGGCACGGTGGAGCCATGATGGGCAGCAGTGAGGACGTGCGGGCAGTGGCTCGGCAGGTGCGCCGGGACGCCGAGCTGGTGCGTCACGTCGCGGCTCGGGTGGGTGCGACGAGGGGCATGGCCTGGCGGTCGGCAGCGGCGACGCGGTTCAGGGAGGTGGTCGGCGACCGGGTCGCAGGGTTGGGGCGGATGGTCGGTGGCCTGGACGCCGCAGCCGAGACGCTCGAGGCGCATGCGCTCGCACTCGACCGGGCCAAGGAGACCCTGCGCCACCTGGTCGGTGAGGTGCCCGGCATCGGTGGTCGACGGTGACCGCCGACCCGGGAATCGAGGTGCGTGGTGGGGTCGCAGGTACCGCTGTCGGGCTCGATGAGCTGGCTGCGGCCGCTGGCCAGCTCGCCCAGTGCGCGACGGTGCTCGGCGAGGTGGTCGTCCGACTGGCAGCAGCCACGGCAGCGACTGGTGTCTCGGCGCCTCTCAGCCCGGTCACGGCGGTCCGGGCCGAGGCCGAGCTGGCCGGTGCCACCAGGGCGTTGGCACGCGAGGCCGCAGCCGTGGGTGGCGTGGCGATCGCGGTCAGGTCGGCGGCCTGGGCCTACCGCGAGGTCGAGCAGGAGGTGGTGCGCACGACGGCCCTGGCCCAGGACGTCGTGATGGCAGCCGTGGGTCGGGCCACGCCCACCCTCGTCGTCGGGGTCGTAGCCCTCGACGCCATCGGTGTCGATGTCGGCAACCTGCTGGACCGGGCGGTGTGGGAGGCCCCCCAGCTCGCTGACCTGGCGGGCGGCAGCGGCGGACTCGTCTTCGGCCTGCGGAGCAACCCGGTCACGGCGCCGTTCGTGGCGCCGCCGTACCGGGTGGGAAGCGGTCCCTACGGTCGGGCGCCAGCCGGGGACGCAGACCCCGATGAGGCAGCGATCGGGGTCCTGGCGGACTCGGCCGCGGCGTGGGGGCTGCTCAGTGACGACGGCGTGGTGCGGGTGACCGCGGCCGGGCGCCGGTCGGGCGACCACGTCAGCACCGACGGCGACAGCGCCGACAACGGCATGGCCGTCGCCCGGGCACCGACCGGTTTGGGGGACCTCGCCCGCGACCAGGCTGCGCTCCCCGGCGACGCCCGGGTGCGGATCGTGGAGGTCAGCGGTGAGCAGGGTCCGGCCTGGATCGTCGAGATCGGCGGGACCCAGGTCTGGGATCCGCGCGCCGGCGACAACCCCTTCGACCTCACCACCGATGTGCGGTCGATGGCCGCGGAGTCGAGCCTGCTCGCCGCCGGGGTGCAGCAGGCGCTTGCAGCTGCCCAGTCGCGAGCGGCGTCATCGACGCGCGGGAGGGACGTGGCTGCCGAGCCCGTGCTCCTGTCGGGACACAGCCTCGGGGGCATCGTGGCCGCCGGGCTGGCGTCGTCGGCGCAGTTCCGGGCGGCCCACCGGGTCACCCACGTCGTGACCCTCGGGTCGCCCGTCGCTCGGGTGCCGGTCCCGCCGGGGGTCCGGGTGCTGTCGGTGGAGCACCGTCAGGATCCCGTGCCGCGGCTCGAGGGTCGTCCCAACCCCGACCGGGTCGGCTGGGTCACGGTCTCCCGCGACCTCGAAGGAGCCCCCCAGGCCGACTCGCGGGCGAGCGCGGCGCACCGCTCCGAGCGTTACGTCGAGACCGCGGCTGCCGTCGACGCGTCGGAAGACCGTTCGGTGGCCGGGTGGCGAGCGAGCGCCGGCGCATTCTTCGCTGGGCCTGACCAGACGTCGACCGCGGT
>JBDSKZ010000079.1:0-22021 GCA_039916625.1 Pedococcus sp. | reverse complement strand
GCCCCGACCGTCCGGACTCGGTCACGCTGATCGCCAACTTCATTCCCTTCCAGAACCCGCAGGGCGGTCCCAACTTCTACGAGTTCGGCGACGACGTCCTCTACGAGATCCACATCAGCAACCGCGGTGATGCCCGCCCCGACGTGACGTACCAGTTCCGCTTCACGACCAAGATCCGCAACGAGAACACCTTCCTCTACAACGTGGGCCCGATCGGGTCGATCACCGACCCCAACTGGAACCGGCCGCAGTACTACTCGGTGACCCGTGTCGCGCGCCGTGACCGTCCTCGGATGCTTGCCAACAACCTCACCTGCCCGCCGGTCAACATCGGCCCACGGTCGACCCCCGACTACGGCCGGTTCACCGACCAGGCCGTGCACTCGATCCAGGGCGGTCGCAAGGTGTTCGCCGGACAACGCTCGGACGGCTTCCACGTCGACCTTGGCAGCATCTTCGACCTCGGCACGCTCCGCCCGTTCCAGATGGCCCACCTCATCCCGTCGGCCACCGCGGCCGGTGTCAACGGCACCCAGGGCCTGAACGTCCACAGCATCGCCATCCAGGTGCCGATCCGTGACCTCACCCGCTACCGCGACAAGCCGACCGACCCGATGGAACCGCGGTCGGTGATCGGCGTATGGGCCACGGCCAGCCGCCAGCGCTCACGCATCTGGGACGACAAGAAGGGCAAGCACACCTCGCACGGCGCCTGGAGCCAGGTGTCGCGCCTCGGCAACCCGCTGTTCAACGAGGTGATCACGCCGATGGCCAGGAAGGACGCCTGGAACGCGACGCCGCCCCACGAGGACAAGCAGTTCGCCAAGTACGTCGCCAAGCCCGAGCTCGCGGGGCTGCTGCCGGTCCTGTACCCCGGTGTCTTCCCGAACCTGGCGAAGTACACCAAGGACCGGGCCGACCTCCTCGCGATCCTCATGACGGGTATCCCCAAGGGGGTCGTCCCCGGCTTCCAGAACTTCACCGGGACCACCCAGGCCGACATGCTGCGCCTCAACGTGGCGATCCCGCCGACCAAGGACCCGAACCCGATCGGCCTCATCGCTGGCGACGCTGCCGGTTTCCCCAACGGCCGACGGGTCGTCGACGACGTCGTCGCGATCGAGCTGCGGGCCGTGGCCGGGGCCACGATCCCCCTGGTCGACCCGAGCTACACGCCTGACGGAGCCAGCGGGGGCCTGAACGACGGTACGAGCAACACGAACCTGCCCTACCTCGACACGTTCCCGTACCTCGGCGACCCTGCCGGTGGCTACCAGACCAAGCCCGGCGAGCCGGCGGCCTGACCCACCTCCCCCCAACCCTGCCCGGGCGATGGGCTCCTGTCGCCCGGGCAGGCTCCACCGAACTGGAGAGCCCCATGCAGAGCCTCGAGAACCCGTTCGCCGGCCAAGGGCCGGTCCTGCTCGACATCGGTGGCGACATCGGCGCGCTCGTCGTGGCCATGCCCCCAGAGACCGAGGGACTCGAGGTCGAGATCCGGCCAGCGGGCAGCACCGCGCTCGCGACCCACCCCCACGACGAGCACGACCACCCCCACGGCGAGGGCGACCACCGCCACCCGCCAGACCACCACCACGACCACTCCCACGACCACCACCACTCCCTCCACGAGGGGGTCTCTCACCACCCGCACGTGGGCGTCGTTGCCCGACCGGGGTCGGACGGGCCGGCCTACTCCTTGGTCTACCCCGAGGTGAGCGAGGGCTCCTACGACCTCGTCCCCATACCGGGGGACACCGTGGTCATGACCGCCACGGTCGAGGGTGGCGTCGTCACCTACACGTCATGGCCCGAGGACGGCAGGCGCCGGTAGGTCCGCCGTTCGTCCAGCTCGGTCCAGGGCAGACCTAGGCAGGACAGGAAGTCGCGCACGAAGTTCTCCCGGGCCACCTCGTCGCCGGTGCGGCGCGCGAGCGTACGGGTGAACCAGCGGGCGAGGTCGTCGCCTGACATCCCGGCCTGGACCGACATCGCCTGGAGCACCATGGTGGAGTCCTCCTCGTCGAGGCCGAGTGACGCCATGAGGACCCGCGCGGCGGCTGTGGTGAAACGGTCCTCGGTCAACAGCAGCGGGTGCTCGAAGCCGGCCGCGTCGCCGAGGTCGATGAGCAGTCCGTGCAGCCCCTTGAGCTGGCCGTCGCGGTAGTAGGGGTGACCCGTGTTGAGGATGAGCCGCGCGGTGCCACCTGCGTCCAGGACGCGGTAGGCAGAGGCGTACGGCTCCTCGAGCTCGAGGCGCGCCCAGAAGTGGGTGAACACGATCTCGCGGTCGTCGGGGTGGACCGTCGCGGCGATCTCGTCCGTCGAGAACCACAGCTTCGCCGGCGGCGCGGCGGACCCGTGGAACGCCGGTTGCAGCGTCCACTTCTGCTGGCCGAGGCGGTAGCGGTAGGCGCTGACCGACACCGGCTCGCGGGCGATCGGCGTCACAGCCAGCTTCTCCTCGGCATGGTGCCTCTCCGGGGGCGGCGGCTCTCGCCGTCCACCACCATCACGTCACGGATGCCGCCTCGTGGACAGGGACCAACGCCTCTGGCCCGGCGGTCGGTGTTCGGCGCAGGGTGATCGTCAGGAAGGTCGTCGAGCACTGGCTGAGCTCGGCACCCGACCGCACGCCCGAGCTGACCTCGAAGGTTTGGGCGCGGTACGCGGGGGGAAATGTCTCGATGAGGGAGTGCCGTCTGGTACTCGCAGGGCGGAGGAACCCATGTCCGACAGTCTGACGCGTGCGACCGGAATCGTGTTCGACCTCGACGGCACCCTGGTCGACTCGACCTACGTCCACACCATCTGCTGGTGGGAGGCGATCCAGCAGTTCGGTCACCAGCGTCCCATGGCAGTGCTCCACCATGCGGTGGGGATGGGGGCGGACCACCTGCTCGGCCACGTGCTGGGAGAGGGACGCGACGCCAGTCAGGACGACGCCATCACGGCCGCACACGACGCGCTCTTCGCGACCTGGCACGAGCGGTTGCATCCGTTCCCGGCGGCCCGCTCCCTGCTGACGTGGTGCCGGGACGCCGGACTAACGGTGGCGCTGGCCACGTCGGGGGGAAGGCGCGACCTGTGGGCGATGCTCGACGTCCTGGACCACCCTGACCTCGACGTCGTCGTCACCGGTGACGACGTGGAGAGCTCCAAGCCCAGCCGGGACCTCCTGGACACGGTCCTGTCGCGGGTCGACCTCGAACCGCAGGACGTGCTGGTGGTGGGGGACTCCGTCTGGGACATGCAGGCTGCGGCACGACTGGGCGCGCCGGCACTCGGGGTGGCGACCGGTGGCACCAGCGCACATCAGCTCCACGAAGCGGGCGCCGAGCTGACCTACGCCGACCTCGGGGCCATGCAACGCGCGATCCAGGAGGCGCGGGAAGGCGCATAACCGCAGGTCAGGAGGCATAAAGGTCTTGCGAACGCTTGGTGGGAAGGGCTAGGTTCGAGGGTAGTCAAGGAGCGGCACGCCGGACCCAGCGCCGCTGACGGAGGCCGGATGTCCCTCGTGCACAACCATGTGGCACTGCCTGCCCTCACCTTCAGCTACGACGTCGGGAAGGCCAGCTGGACGTGGGCTGCGGGCCTGCGCGAGCTGCACGGCCTCGGCTCGTCCGAAGAGCCCACGACCGAAGAGTTCCTGGCTCGTATGCACCAGGGCGACCGGGTCGTCATGATCAGCAGGTTCCAGCACCACCTCGAGCACGCAGGGCCCTACGCCTGCTCGTACCGCATGCGTGACGCCTCCGGACACCAGCGGCGCCTGATCTTCGTCGGGCAGAGTGAGGCCGTCGCCGGGGTCGTCAAACGACTGAGTGGGTTCGTCGTGGACATCACCGAGCCGGCGCGCGAGTTCGGCAGGGAGGCCGTCGCCGCATCTGCACTGCACCGCTCGACCGTCGAGCAGGCCAAGGGAGCCCTGATGCTGGCCTTCAAGGTCGACGACGGCGGCGCCGCCGGCCTGCTCCAGGCCTACGCCAGCCGCCATCGCCTCACGACGCTGGCCGTGGCGACCGTCATCGTGAAGCAGCTGGCAGACCCCCGACGTGACGCATCCGACCCATCAGGAGCGATGGAGAGCATCGTGGCCAGCCTCGCTCAACAGCCCGACACCGGGGCGACCGCGGTCACTTGAGCAGGCTCACCCCACGCGCGATGACGATCACCGAGAGCATCGGCGCCGGCAAGGACTCCAGTGCCATCAGGCACATGATGCGCGGCGAGAGCGCCGTGGTGTCGGTCGGGCTGAAGGCCGAGGAGTTCGTCACCGAGACGTACAGGTAGTCGACGAAGCCGGGCACCCATCCCGCCTTGGCGGCCGAGCGGGCAGCCACCTCCCCGATCGCATCGTGGTCCTCGTCCTGGGGGAAGCGGAAGTCGGCAACCGGCAGCGCCGGCCGCGACGTCTGGGTGCTCACGGCCTTGGTGTACTCCCCACCGGCAGACCTCCTCGACACCACTGCGATGCCCTGACCTCTGGTCTGCACACCACCGACGACCAAGCGTCGAGCTGGCCACGGTCAGCGCTGAGGCGCCGAACCTTCCTGAGGAGCCGCGAGGGTCCTTCGCACTGCGACCACCACGGCGATGACAGCCACGACCAGCGGCAACACCCACAGCGGAACTGGGGGCACCGCGCTGGCCACCGCATTCTGCGCGGAGACCTCCCAGTCACTGGTGTCTGCGACACCGAACCACGCAGAGACGCCGGCCGTTCCGTCGAACCTCAGGAACAGGTAGCCGATGGCGATGAACAGCGCCCCGGAGACCAGCGAGGTCGTGTGCAGGTGGAGCCGGCCAAGAACCATCGACCGCCCCCGCAGCCAGGAACGCTCTCCCAACCTGAACCGGTCCCATACGGCCGCGAGGACGAACAGGGGCAGGGCCATCCCCAGTGCATAGACCGCCAGCAGCAGCCCACCCAGGGCAGGGGTCCGCTGCGTGGCAGCGATGGTGAGGATGGCACCCAGCACAGGCCCGGAGCAGAAACCAGCCAAGCCGTAGATGGCGCCCAGCACCAGGGTGGAGCCATAGCCACCGCTGCGGCCCTGCCGACGTTGGGACCATCCCTGCAGGCGGCCCGTGCCGGGGAGGGTGAATCCGAAGCCGAGGACCTGGGCGACGCCGAGGGCGATGATGGTCCAACCGGCGACGGTGACCAGGACGTCTCGGTGCCCGTAGAACAAGGTGGAGACCGCGGCCGCACCCGAACCCAGCGGGACCAGGGTGAGCAGCAGACCGAGGTAGAACACGCTGGTCCGCGCCAGGAGGGCCGTGCGACTCGCAAACGCATAGGCGAAGAACGACGGCAGGAGCAGGGCACTGCACGGTGACAACAGCGCCAGGGCACCTGCCGCGATGGCGGCGACCAGGTTGACCTCGGTCATCGCCTCGTGGCGTCCTCGATCGCCTTCTCGAACACCTCGCTGGGCTGAGCGCCGATGACCGGTTGTCCGTTGATGATGAATGCCGGCGTGCCGGTCACGCCGATCGACTGGCCTTCGCGGGCGTCGCGACTCACCGCCTCCGTCAGCTCGGGGCGCTCCATGTCCTTCTTCAGCTGGGCACCGTCGAGCCCGGCACGGGCGGCCACATCCCCCAGGAACTCCTTGGTCAGCTTGCCCGCGTTGACCGGCTGCTGGTCCGCGTAGAGAGCGTCGTGGAAGGCCCAGAAGTCACCCTGCTGGGCTGCCGCCCGCCCCGCCAGGGCAGCGGTCATCGACTCCTGGCCGAGATAGGGGAAGTCGCGCCACTCGATCCGCAGCACCCCGGTGTCGACATACTTCTTCACCAGTCCCGGCTCGGTGTCGCGGGCGAACGTGCCGCAGAAGGGGCACTGGAACTCCGAGTAGGCGACCATCACCACCGGCGCGTCGGCCTTGCCTACGGCCATCGGGTCGTCAGGTGTCCGTCGCGCCAGGCCTGCTGCCGGGTCCTGCCCGCTCCCCGTCTCGGTCGCGGCCTGCGCGCCGCTGGAGGGTGGGCCTGCGCCTGCTGGCGACGACTGCGGCTGCGGCCTGCTGGCCACGAACGCCACGATGGCGAGGAGCACGGCGACCACGGCAACGACCACGGGAACGACCGGGGAACGACGGGCAGGGACAGCTTCGACCATGGGAACTCCTTGGGTGGTGGTGCGGACCGCGACATGGGGCAGCGGGCCTAGGGCGCCATGGGAACTGGGCAGAACCGCGCCGCGGACAGGCGGCGGCGCAGGGCCCACGACAGCAGGACGAGACCGAGGAGCTGCAGGAGCGGCTGCAACGGTTGGAACCAGGTCAGGGCCCCGGTGTAGCCCAGGGCCAGCAGCACGAGCTTGTTGCACACCGGGCAACCGACGGCGAAGAACGACAGGAAGCCCCCGGCATACGCGCTGAGGCTCTGGTCGTCCTGCGCCGACGGCGCCGCGGCACCTCGTCCGCCGTCCGCGCCAGGTACTGGCTCTGGCCCTGACACGTACGTCGCAGCGAGCAGGCCGACCAGGAGGGCGCTGAGGACCACAGCAGGCCACGACCACCACGTCGGCGGGATCTCGCGACTGAACACCGGGGTGTCCACGAGGTCTGTCGGTACCGCCACGGCCAGGGCGTAGCCGGTCGCCGCGGCAGCAGCGACCAGCCACTGCTTGTGTCCCCATGCGCCGAGCACGGCCCAGGTGGCCAACTCAACCCCCCACGACGATGGGCAGTCGGGCCAGTCGCCACTCGAGCATGCCGTCCTGCAGCCTGACCGCGTCCCGCCCCTGTCCACGGATCAACGTGACCGCGTCGTGCGCCATCACGCAGTACGCCCCCCGGCAGTAGGTCACGATGCTCGAGTCGGCGTCCACCTCGTCCAGACGCACGTGGATCTCGGACAACGGCATCGAGACAGCTCCGGCGATGTGCCCTGCTTCGTACTCCTCCGCCGGACGCACATCGAGCAGCGCCAGGTCCTGGCGACGCATCATCTCCACCAGCTTGGCGCGGCTCACCTGATCCACGTCACCGCCGCCAGATCCGAGATACGCGTCCAGGGCCGCACTGACATCAGGAGAGTGCCGGCGGGCCACCGTGCCCAGGGCTGCGTGCAGATCTGCCACGTCGCCATCGGTGAGCCGGTAGATCTGTCGGGTCCCCTGTCGGCGCACCCGCACCAAGTTGGCCGCCCGCAAGATCTGCAGGTGGGCCGACACGGTGCTCAAGCCCTGGTTCGTCGCACGCACGATCTCGTCGACCGAGTGCTCCGACTGGGCCAGCAGCTCGATGATCTCCAGGCGACGGGCGCTCGCGAACGCCTTGCCGACCACCGCGAGCTCGCCCAGCAGCGTTTCCCGTGCTTCTGACATCTGTTCCTCCAAAGATCTTTGGAGAAGAGTACGCGCTTCCTGGCCGGAGCGCGACGCACCCCCTTGAACCAGGGAGCGGAGCGCGCTCGAGAGAGCCGGTGAAGGGACTCGAACCCTCAACCCCCTGTTTACAAGACAGGTGCGCTGCCAATTGCGCCACACCGGCACGTCGGTGCCGACAGGCGAGTCGGCGGACGGCGACGATGCTACCCACGGCGACGACCCAACCCACAAACGAGTCGAGGTGAACTCGCCCGGATTCCCGGGCGAGTTCACCTCGAAGGCGCAGCAGCTGCCCACCACCCCCGAGGCCTCACGAGTCAGCGGGGGTTAGCGGGAGTCAGTGGTGGGTCAGTGGCGGTTCAGGTAGGCCTGCAGGGACTTCACCGTCGCGCGGTCCAGGCTGCGAGCGCCGTTCTTCTTGGCGCCGATCTTGGTCTGCAGGGCGCGGATCGTCTTCGGTCCGATGGCGCCGTCAGGGGTGGAGCCCACCTTGCGCTGCAGGGCCTTGACGTCAGCGCGCGAAAGCGTGCCGTTGACCGATCCACCGACCCAGCGCTCGATGGCAGCGTTGGTCCTCGGGCCGCGAACACCGTCGACGACGAGCTTGCCGCCAGAGACAGCCTTGGCCGGTGCCTTGCGCACCGTCGAGCGCGAGGCGCGGGCCGTGCTGGTCGAACCCGTGCTGGCCGCTCCACCGTTGGACCTGGTCAGGCCGGCGCGGGCGCCGCAGGTCGGCCAGGCGCCGGGGCCCTGGGTGGCGAGGACCTTCTTGGCGATAGTGATCTGCTGGGCCTTGGTGGCGCGGTGCGCGGAGGCGGCGTAGCGTCCGCCGCCGAACCCGTCCCACGTGCGGTCGGAGAACTGGAGGCCGCCGTAGTAGCCGTTGCCGGTGTTGATCGACCAGTTGCCACCGCTCTCACAGGCGGCGACACGGTCCCACACAGTGGCGGCAGACGCGGAGCTGGCGGTGGCCATGCCACCGGCGATGGTGGCTGCGCCGACGACGGCGACGCCAGCGAGGCGACGACGGACGGGCTGGGACTTTCGGACAGAGTGCTTCGGGGCATAGAACATTGCAGGGGGTCCTTCCTGACCGGCGCCTGCGAGGTGAGCTGTCGGGTTCGGGCTGTCAGGTGCCCGGCCGGCGTGAGCCGGCTTCACCCCAAGACCGCCGTGGCGGTCGGGTTGGTTCCCCCGTCCTCGTCGTGCCCGGAGCTGTTCCGGTGGTACACCCGCCTGACGAGGCTCGGCGCTGCGGGTGTGCATGGATGGGAATGCGGTGGTGTGCAGTTGTCGGCGCGAATGCGCAGGTCAAAGGTAAGCGTCAGGCCCCTCAGCCACAAGCCAGCCCCTTCAAAGCCACCCGAAGGGGGTATGGCGCTTTCGTCCCTTGGGTGTGATCCGTGCTCGACGACGAGCAGCACTGCGTCACGCCAAGGGCGTCGGGGCGACGGCCCCAAGATGGCGTCAGCGACGCCGGGCCCGACGTTTCTGCACCACCCGCCGGTCGAACGGCGCTGCCAGGAGGTCCCCCAGGACGCTGCCGGCCGCGATGGCCAGCAGCACCGCCATGGCCCCCAGCAGCGTGGTGATACCGCCCTGCTGCGACAGGGAGCCGGCGTCTGCCGACGCCCCGTTGACCATCTCGTAGAGGCCGCGGAAGATCGCCAGCCCCGGCAGCAGGCCATAGGACGCAGGGACGGCGAGCACCATCGCTGGAGCGCCCATCCGCAAAGCCAGGAGCCGTGCGCCGAACCCGAGCACCGTCGCGGCGACACCGACGGCCGCGAACTGGCCGAGGGCGTCGAGCCGGTCGATCCCCAGCGAGACCGCGACTCCCACGGCCGACAGGACCCCGGCAGGCACGACGAGGTTGCGGCGGCTGCGCAGCGAGACCGCCCCCGAGATCCCGACGACGAACGCCCCGATGACGGCCAGGGCCACCGGAGCGCTCAGCGCCCGGGTGGCCATGACCGACGGGGACACGAGCTGCAGGTCGAACGTCGAGGTCAGCGCCAGCGTCAGGGACAACCCGGTCGCGACACCGAGGATGATCCCGGCCGTGGTCAGGAACACCCCGAACATGCGGCCGGCACCGGTGACCGAGTACCCGGAGATGGCGTCCTCGAAGGCCGAGGCGACGGTGCGCCCGGGCAGGAGCACGGTGATCCCGCCAGCGACGATGAAGGCGAAGTCTTCCGAGGACACCGGTAACCAGCCGTTCGCCCCCAGGCTGAAGGCGCTCCAGGCGATCCCCGTCGCGAGGAACCCACCGATCGCGCTCTGGTAGAAGTCCGGCAACCCACGCCGCCCGGTGGCGCGGGCGGCAGAGCCGACGAGCAGGGCCGACATCCCGGCGACGAGTGACGCGACCGGGCCGGCCCCCAGCATCAGGGCCACCGCCGCCGACAGCAGGCCCAGCGACCCGCGCACCATCCACCGCGGCCAGAACCGTGGCGCCCGGCGGATCTCGCGCAGCCGGGCAGCGGCGGCCTCGAGGTCGTAGCTGCCGGCCACGAGACTCTCGACGAACTCGTGCACGGCGGTGAGCCGGTCGAAGTCGCGGGTCGCCGACCGTACGACACGAAGCATGGTTATGGGCGCACCCGACGCCGACGTGCACTGGATGAGCAAGGACTGGAGCGTGATGTCGACCTCGAGGTTGTCGAGCCCGGCAGCCGCGGCCACCGCGATGACCGACGACTCCACCTGGGGTGCGCCGGCGCCGCAGCGCAGCATCAGCTCACCGACGCGCAGCGCCAGGTCGAGGGACGCCCTCGCCTCGCGCTCCTCTGCTGCCGCCTGCCGGACGCGGGCGTTGCGGTAGGGCGTGTGCCGCAACGAGTCGATCATCGGCAACGTGTCGGTGATCTCCTCACCGCGCCAGATCCGGCTCTGGCGAAGGGTCGCATTCTTGACCGGCCGACGCGGGGGACGCGGGGGAAGGGCAGAGGGCGGGTTGGTGCCCGAGTCCATCAGGCGCCCGAGCCCGGAAGCACCAGGGACGGCTGCTGGGTCGGCCACCACTGCGGCGTCCCGCCCTGCTGAAGGTTCCACACCGCAAGTCCCGCCGCTGCCAGCAGGAGCAGCACCACGACGACCCGGCTGGCCCGCGGTCCGGGACTCGTCCCGCGCACGATGCTGCGCGAGCCACGCCGCAACCCGGCGCCACCAGGACCCCACCAGGCCATCAGACCGGCGACGACCGCACCGACGGCAGCCGGTCCGGCTCGGTCGGGCTCCGGCGAGCCACCGGTCACCGCGACGACCGCCAACGCTGTGCTGAAGACCGCACACACGCCCACGACCACGGGCAGGATCGCGCTGACGAGCGTTGCGACAAGCCCGACCACGAGGTGCCAGGGGCTGGCGAGAACGGCCCTGGGCACATCGGATCGGCGGCGCCCGCGGTGGTGGCGACGCAGCACGAGCGAGGTGACGGACCGGTCTGCGGTGCGGGCAGTCCATGACCACAGCACGGCGACGGCCACCGCGACGACCGGGAAGGCCGCCGCACCGGTCGCCAGCGCGGCGAGCAGCGCGAGCAGCGTGCCGGTCCGTCCGGCGCGACCGATGCGCGGGTCAGGCTCGCCCGTGCCGTCCTGCGCAGCGTGCCAGTCCGACGGCTCCTTCTCGGGCTCGTCGAACCCCACCAGGTCCGCACCGCCGTTCCAGGGCCGCTCGTCCTGGTCCACGGGCAGCGCGACCGGGCCCAAGGGGCCGCGGGGTGCGACCTCGGGTCGCTGCCAGGCTGCAGTGGGTCGTTGCGCGAGGACCTGCGTATGGCGCGGGGGTGCGGCGAGCACAGCCGTCACCGGCTTGCCGTGGGCGTAACGCTCGAGCGCCTCGACCACCTCGTCTGCGTCCGGGCGCTGACGCGGGTCGGGTGACAGGGCGGCATACAGGAGGGGGGCGAGCCGGGGGTCGACGCTGCTGAGGTCGGCCTCGCCACGGCTCACGCGGTTGAGCACGACATCCATGGGACCGCGGCCGAAGGGCGGGGCTCCGCTCGCGGCGAACGCCAGGGTCGCCGCCCAGCCCCACCAGTCCGTGGCCTCGGTGACCGGGGCGCCCTCCACGACCTCGGGCGAGAGGTAGCCGGGAGTGCCCATGACCAGACCGGTCATGGTGATGCGGACGTCGTCGGCGACATGGGCGATGCCGAAGTCGATGAGCACCGGGTCGCCGTCGAGCAGCAGGACGTTGCCGGGCTTGAGGTCGCGGTGGATGACCTCGGCGGAGTGGATCGCGTCGAGGGCCTCGGCGAGGCCGCGGCCGAGGGAGAGCAGCCCGCTGCCGGTGATCGGGCCGTGCTCCTTGACCACGTCGTCGAGCGCGGGCCCGGGCACGTAGCGGGTCACGAGGTAGGGACGCTCCCCGTCGAGGTCGGCGTCGACCACCGCAGCGACGCGTGGGTCCTTGATGCGCCCTAGCACGTCGACCTCGCGGGCCAGTCTGGCCCGCGCATCCCGGTCATGGGCGATGTGGGGGCGCAGCAGCTTGAGCGCGACGGCGCGGCCGTGGGGGTCCAGGGCGAGGTGGACGACACCCATACCGCCCTCACCGAGCTGCTGGATCAGGCGGTACGGCCCGACCCGAGGCCCCTCGGGCGCGTCGGTCCCCTCGCCACCGTCGCTCCACTCGATGGCCTCGGTCCGCATCCTCCTACGGTAAGGGAGGCGCCTGGGGGAATCGGGTGAGGCTACTGCTGGATGTAGCCAACGAGTTGGTCACGCTCGGTCTGGAGCTCGTCGATGCGGTGCTTGACGATGTCTCCGATGCTGACGATCGCCTGGAGCCGGCCGTCCACGACGACGGGTACGTGGCGGATGCGCAGGTCGGTCATCGTCCGGGCGAGCTCCTCGATCGACACATCGGGCTCGCAGGTGGTCACCTCGGCCGTCATGATCGCCGAGATGGGCAGGGCGAGCACGGCGGCACCCTTGCGGTGCAGGTGGCGCACGATGTCGCGCTCACTGACGATCCCGTCGATGGACGACTCGCCGGCACTGACCACCACGGCACCGATCCGGTGTTCCTCGAGCAGCTGGAGGAGCCGTTCGACCGTCTCGTCCGGGCGGACGGTGACGACCAGGTCACCCTTGCGACGCACGACATCCGAGATCTTCATGGTCAGACGTTAGACCGCGCAGAGGGTCCTCGCTAGGGGAGATCCAGGACGGCGTCCCCCGGATGGCCGCTCTGGAGCGTGGGCCGCCGGTCGGGCACCCACCTGTGGCGCGTCATAGGGTTGGGGTCGAAACAGAACCCGGAGTTGATGAACCAGTGCCCCGCACAGCCACAAAGTTCGACCTCGTGATCGCCGCCAACCGACTGCCCGTGGACCGCGTCGTCGACGCCGACGGCACCCAGTCGTGGCGCACCAGCCCCGGTGGCCTGGTCACCGCCATGGAGTCGGTGATGCGCGGCCGTGACGGCGCCTGGGTCGGCTGGGCCGGCGAGGCCGGCGAGGCCCCGGAGCCCTTCGTCGAGGACGACATGTACCTGCGTCCCGTGGCACTGTCCGAGGACGAGATCGCGCACTACTACGAGGGCTTCAGCAACGACACCCTGTGGCCGATCTACCACGACGTCATCGTGTCGGCGACGTTCCACCGGTTCTGGTTCGGCGCCTACGAGGCGGTCAACCGGCGCTTCGCCGAGGCCGTCTGCGACGTCGCTGCAGAGGGCGCCACGGTGTGGGTCCACGACTACCAGCTGCAGATGGTGCCGGCGATGGTCCGCGCGATGCGCCCCGACGTGCGGATCGGCTGGTTTAACCACATCCCCTTCCCGCCCGTCGAGCTGTTCGCCCAGCTCCCGTGGCGCCGCGCGATCCTCGAGGGGCTGCTCGGTGCCGACTACCTGGGCTTCCAGCGGGTCGCCGACGCCCAGAACTTCATCCGGGCCTGCCGCCAGCTGCTCAGCCTGCCGACCAAGGGCGACACCGTCTCGGAGTCGCGCGCCGAGGGTGCGCGCCGCGTGCGCGCCAGCGCCGTACCGATCTCGATCGACTTCGTCGGGCTCGAGGCGCTCGCGAAGCAACCCGGGACCAGGGCCCGCGCCGCCGAGATCCGTGAGTCCCTGGGCAACCCGGAGACGTTGATCCTCGGTGTCGACCGGCTCGACTACACCAAGGGCATCGGCCACCGCATCAAGGCCTATGGCGAGCTGCTCGAGGAGGGCAAGGTCGCCCCGCCCCAGCAGATGTTCGTCCAGGTCGCGACCCCCAGCCGTGAGCGCGTCGACGCCTACCGCGACCTGCGGGCCGAGATCGAGGGCGAGGTCGGCCGGCTCAACGGCGAGTTCAGCGACATCGGCGCGCTGGCCCTCCAGTACCTGCACCACTCCTACCCGCGCGACGAGATGGCGGCGCTCTACCTCGCGGCCGACGTGCTGCTCGTCACGCCCCTTCGCGACGGCATGAACCTCGTCGCGAAGGAGTACGTCACCTGCCGCTACGACAACGGCGGCGCGCTCGTGCTGTCCGAGTTCACCGGGGCCTTCCACGAGCTGCACCAGGCGTTCGTCTGCAACCCCCACGACATCGAGGGTCTCAAGCAGACGATCATGCGGGCCATCGAGACCCCCGACAAGGAGAAGCGTCGCCTCATGCGCGCCATGCGTCGCCGGGTGGCCGACCACGACGTGCAGCGATGGGCGGCCCGCTTCCTCGACAACCTCGCCAGCGCCCCCGAGAAGGGCGGGCAGTCGTGACACTCCCTGCCGACTACCGCGAGGCTGCTCAGCGGTTCGCCACCTGCGACCGCATCCTCGTGGCGACCGACTTCGACGGTGTGCTCGCCCCCCTGGTGCTCGACCCCTCCACCGCCACACCGCTGCCCGGGACCGTCGAGGACCTGCGAGCCCTCGCTGCCCTGCCGCAGACGTATGCAGCCGTCGTGTCCGGCCGCGACCTGGCCACCCTCACCGAGCTCACCGGGCTCGCTGGGAGCCCAGTCACCCGGATCGGCAGCCATGGTGGCGAGTCAAGCGCCACCGACGGCGACCTGGCCCTCGACGAGGCGCAGCACCGGCACCTCGCGTCCCTGGCCGCCGAGCTCGAGGAGCTCTGCGCCGGGCTACCTGAGGGGGTCTACCTCGAGCACAAGCCGACGGCCGTCGTGCTGCACACCCGCCGCATGGGTGACGGGACCGCCGACGAGGCCGAGGCGGCCGCTCTCGAGCTGGCCGCGCGGCATACCGGTCTGCATGTCCTGCACGGCAAGCAGGTGGTGGAGGTGAGCGTCCTGCAGGCCGACAAGGGCACCGCGCTGGTCGCGCTGCGCGACGCGGTGGGCGCCAGCCGCGTCGCCTACTTCGGTGACGATGTCACCGACGAGCACGCCTTCACGGCCCTGCGCGACGACGACCTCACGGTCAAGGTCGGCGAGGGACAGACCGCGGCCCGGTTCAGGGTCGCGGGTCCGCAGGACGCCGCCGAGGCACTGTCCCTACTGCGTGGGCTGCGCGAGCGTCACGTCACCGACGCCGGCTGAGGACGCCGACCCGACTGACGACCCCGACCCGCCTGACGACCCGGCACGACCGACGACCCGGCACGACCGACGAACCGGCCGGCCGCCGGTGCCGCCTCGGGGCGGCGCACCCCTGCTGAGGGATCGCCCACACCGGGGGCTCAGCGCTTCGGCACTGCGCCCGTCGACGCACGCACCACGAGCTCGGGGCGAAAGACGTACTCCGCGCGCGGAGTGGGCTCCCCACGGATCTCGTCGAGCAGCGCGCGCACCGCAGCCTCCGCCATCGGCTGCACGCTCTGGCGCACGGTCGTCAGGGGCGGGTCGGTGAACGCGATCAGCGGCGAGTCGTCGTAGCCGACCACGGAGAAGTCCTCGGGCACGCGCAGCCCGGAGCGACGGGCGGCACGGATCGCGCCGAGCGCCATGAGGTCGGAGCCACAGACGACCGCCGTGCAGCCCTTCTCGAGCAGCCGGGCGCCGGCGGTGTCGCCGCCCTCGACGGAGAACATGGTCCGCTCGATGAGGTCCTCGACGTCGTCGCGGCCCAGCAGGCTGTGCATGGAGGCCCGGAACCCCGCGATCTTGCGGATCACGGGGACGAACCGGTCGGGGCCGATGGCGAGCCCGATCCGGGTGTGCCCGAGCTGCACCAGGTGGGTCAGGGCCAGCTCCATGGATGCGACGTCGTCGTTGGAGATGAAGGGGGCGTCGATGCCCTCGTGGTAGCCGTTGACCAGCACGATGGGCAGGCCGCGCTCCCGCAGCTCGGTGTAGCGCGCCGGGTCGGTCGTGACGTCGGCGTGCTGCCCCGAGACGTAGATGATGCCGGCGACCCCACGGTCGAGCAGCATCTGGACGTACTCGTCCTCGTGGACCCCGCCGGGCGTCTGCGTGCACAGCACCGGGGTGAACTGGTGACGGGCCAGGGCGGTCTCGATGATCTGGGCGAACGCCGGGAAGATCGGGTTGGTCAGCTCGGGGACGATCAGGCCGACGAGGTCGGCGGACTTGCGCCGCAGCCGCGAGGGCCGGTCGTAGCCCAGGACGTCCAGGGAGTGCAGCACCGTCTCGCGGGTGGCATCGGCCACACCGGGCTTGCCGTTGAGCACCCGGCTGACGGTCGCCTCGCTCACCTCGGCATGGACCGCGATGTCGGCCAGTCTCGCCTTCACGACGTCCCTCCCCGGCTGTGCGCGTGCGTCCACGCCGGGTATGGCGCCGAACAGGGCGCAATCTAGCAAGAACTTGCAGCCTGCCCGGCCACCTTGGTGCAAGAACTTTCACGATGGTCAGCATCGTTGGCGAGCCTTGGGTACGCAGTCGGCCTGCGCACCCGCCTCCATCCTTCGGATGGGAGGTGGTCAAACGCCCGCCACTGCGACAGACTGAGCGCACCTGCGACACCGATGTCAGCGGGTGTTCCACCTTTACGACGGATCGTCCGGCACGTTCCTGCCGGTGAAGGAAAGGCGAAGACGCCCATGGCTACTGTGAAGTTCGACGAGGCCACCCGGGTCTACCCGGGGACCGACAAGCCCGCGGTCGACCGACTCAACATCGACATCGAGGACGGCGAGTTCCTCGTCTTCGTCGGCCCCTCCGGATGTGGCAAGTCCACCTCCCTGCGCATGCTCGCCGGCCTCGAAGAGGTCAACGCCGGCAAGATCTGGATCGGTGACCGCGATGTCACCAACCTGTCCCCCAAGGACCGCGACGTGGCCATGGTCTTCCAGAACTACGCGCTCTACCCCCACATGACCGTCGCCGACAACATGGGCTTCGCGCTCAAGATCGCCGGCGTCGACAAGGGCGAGATCCGCAAGCGTGTCGAGGAGGCCGCCAAGATCCTCGACCTCTCGCCCTACCTCGAGCGCAAGCCCAAGGCCCTCTCCGGTGGCCAGCGCCAGCGCGTCGCCATGGGCCGCGCGATCGTCCGTAGCCCCCAGGTCTTCCTCATGGACGAGCCGCTGTCCAACCTCGACGCCAAGCTCCGCGTCCAGACGCGCACCCAGATCGCGTCGCTGCAGCGCCGCCTGGGCGTCACCACCGTCTACGTCACCCACGACCAGGTCGAGGCCATGACGATGGGTGACCGCGTCGCGGTCCTCAAGGACGGCATCCTCATGCAGTGCGACAGCCCGCGCCACATGTACGACCGCCCCGACAACGTCTTCGTCGCCGGGTTCATCGGCTCGCCCGCCATGAACCTCCTCGAGGTCGAGGCCACCGAGGGCGGCGTGCTCGTGGGAGACGCCACGGTCCCGATCGAGCGGGAGCGCCTCAGCGGCGCCTCCGGCAAGGGCCTGACGCTCGGCGTCCGTCCCGAGGACCTCGAGCTGCGCACCGATGGCCACGGGATCGCCGTGACCGTCGACGTGGTCGAGGAGCTCGGCGCCGATGCCTACATCTATGGCACCACGAAGGCTGCCCAGCACGTGGACGAGGAGGACAGCGACGCTCCGGAGAAGCCGTTCATCGCGCGCGTCGACGGTCGTAACCCCCCTCGCAAGGGCGAGACGGTCTTCCTGGCCCCCAACACGGGCCACGTGCACCTCTTCGACGCCAAGTCCGGCCTTCGCCTCGGCGACTGACCGCAACAGCACCGTGCATGCCGAGTGGCCGGCTCCCGTAGGGGGGCCGGCCACTCGGCTGTGCCGGACCGACCCGAGCGGCCCGCCCGGGTCGACCTGTCTGGGAGCATCTACCCGTGCCCTTGAACATCACCGCATCGCGCCCTGACCCGGCCCTGCTCGACCTCCCGTGGGAGCTCCCGCTCGAGACCTGGCCCGAGGACTACCTCGCGGCCCTGCCCCGCGGCATCTCGCGCCACGTCGTCCGCTTCGTGAAGTTCTCCGGCCGCGTGCTCGCCGTCAAGGAGATCAAGGCCGACATCGCGGCCCGCGAGTACCAGATGTTGCGGGTGCTCAACAAGATCGAGGTCCCCTGCGTCGAGCCGTTCGGCGTGGTCAGCGGCCGCCTCGACCGCGACGGCAACCCCCTCGACGCCTGCCTGATCACCCAGCACCTGCAGTTCTCCCTGCCCTACCGCGCACTCTTCAGCCAGGCGCTGCGCGAGGGCACCTCGACCCGCCTCATCGACGCACTGGCCGTGCTGCTCGTCCGGCTGCACCTCAACGGGTTCTGGTGGGGTGACGTGTCCCTGTCCAACACGCTGTTCCGGCGCGACGCCGGCGCCTTCGCGGCATACCTCGTCGACGCCGAGACCGGGGAGCTGCACCAGACGCTCACCGATGGTCAGCGCGAGCACGACCTCGACATCGCCCGCGTCAACATCGCCGGCGAGCTGATGGACCTCGAAGCCGGCGGCTTCCTCGAAGCGGGTACCGACGCAGTCGACACCTCCAACCGGATCCTCACCCGATACAGCGAGCTGTGGGACGAGCTCACCGGTCTCGAGCGCTTCGAGCGGGGCGACCGCTGGCGCGTCGACGAACGCATCCGCCGCCTCAACGAGCTCGGGTTCGACGTCGACGAGCTCGCCATCTCCACCGACTTCGACGGCACGACCATCCAGATCCAGCCCAAGGTCGTCGACGCCGGCCACCACTCCCGTCGCCTGCTGCGCCTCACCGGCCTCGACGTCGAGGAGAACCAGGCTCGCCGCCTGCTCAACGACCTCGACTCCTTCCGCGCCGGCAGCGACCGCCAGAACGACGACGAGGAGATCGTGGCCCACGAGTGGCTGGCCAGGATCTACGAGCCGATCACCCGCACCGTCCCACGCGAGATGGCCGCCAAGCTGGAGCCGGCCGAGCTCTTCCACGAGGTGCTCGAGCACCGCTGGTACCTCTCGGAGCGGGCCGGTCATGACGTGCCCATCGAGGACGCGATCCGCGACTACGTCGCCACCGTGCTGCCCAGCAAGCCCGACGAGGCCACCATCGTCGGCGTCGACACCGTCGAGATGCCGGTCATCGCCATGTTCGACGACCGGTAGCCGGCCGGTAGCCAGCCGGTGGCCCGCCGGTCGAGGTGAACTCGCCGGGGGTTACCGGCGCGTTCACCTCGACCCCGCGTCAGAGCCCTTGCCCGTATGCCGCCGCGTCGGCTCTCAGGCTCGCGGACCGGCGTTGGCCCGGTAGAACTGCGTGGACTCCTTCTTGTAGAGCAGCACGATGATGTAGGCGCCGAGCAGCACGGACACGATGGACAGCAGACGCGACAGGATCGGGCCCGGCTGGGACAGCGCGAAGAGCCCGCTCAGCACGCTGATCGCGAAGAACACCGTGGCCACGATGCGCGCCCACGACCTGCCCTTGCCGTTGGCCGAGGCCATCCACAGCCAGAGCGCCACACCGATGAGACCGCCGGCGATGCCGGTGGCGATACCGACGCTCACCGCCGCGTCGACCTGGGCGGCGGTCATGGTGCCACCCGCGTCCTGCGACGCCTGCTGGACCCCGTCACGGATGGCGCCACGGCTGACGAAGGTGAGCAGGAGGCCGACAAGGCTCAGAGCGGCCCCGACCTTCATGAGCAGGACGGCCTGGTCCATGGCCGGCGGTCGGACCGTAGTTGCCGACTGCGGCGCCAGGCCAGGGTCCAGCTGGGGCATCTGGCCGTAGCCTTCGCCCTCAGGTCCGGGTGGAGGCGGCGGCGTGCCGTATTCAGACATGTGTCGTTCCCTTCGGACGGGTGCGCCGCTCCCCCCTTGGGCGCGACGACGCAAACGCTAGCGGACGCTCGACGGCCCGGGGCCCATTCCGGTCCTGCTCAGCCGCGCTTGGCCTCCGCGCGACGACGGGCCACCTCGTACAAGGTGACGCCCACGGCGATGCCGGCGTTGAGCGACTCGGTCGTCGACGACATGGGGATCGACACGATCTGGTCGCAGGTCTCGCTCACGAGGCGCGACAGGCCCTTGCCCTCGGAGCCCACGACGATGACGATCGGCTCGGTCGCCAGGGCCAGACCGGGCAGCTCGACATCGCCGTCCATGTCCAGCCCGAGGATGAAGAAGCCCGCCTTGCGGTACTCCTCCAACGTACGGGTCAGGTTGGGGGCCATCGCGACCGGAACCCGTGCTGCTGCACCGGCTGAGGTCTTCCACGCGCTCGCGGTCATGCCGACCGAACGACGCTCGGGCACCACGACGCCGTGGCCTCCGAATGCGCCGACGGAGCGGATGATCGCGCCCAGGTTGCGGGGGTCGGTGATGCCGTCGAGGGCGACGACGAGCGGAATGCCCGGGACCTGCGGGTCGATGAAGTCCTGCGGGTGCGCATACTCGTAGGGAGGCACCTGCAGCGCCAGGCCCTGGTGAACCGCGCCGTCGGTGAGCCGGTCGAGCTCCCCCCTGGGGGTCTCGAGGATGGCGATGCCCTTGGCGGTCGCGGTCTTCAGCGCCTCGCGGACGCGGTCGTCGGCGTCGATGCGGCCCGCGACGTACATCGTGGTGACCGGCACGTCGGCCCGAAGCGCCTCGACGACCGAGTTGCGGCCGGCGACCATCTCGCTGGACGCCTTGCCGCCACGGCGGGAGCCACCGCTGCGCTGACCGGAGCCACGCGGACCCGTGGGGCCCCCACTCTTCGCCGCGGCCTTGGCCATCTTGTTGGCCTTGTGCTTGGGGCGGTCCTCGGCGCGGGGAGTCGGCCCCTTGCCCTCGAGACCACGACGGCGTTGGCCGCCGGATCCGACCGACGAGCCCTTCTTGGACGCGCCCTTGCGGATCGCGCCTCGGCGTTGGGAGTTGCCTGCCATCAGATGTCGCCTGTCTCTTCGTTGTCCCGTCGGGCCAGCGACCAGTTCGCTCCCGACGCGGTGTCCTCGATGACGATGCCGGCCACACCGAGCTGGTCCCGGATCGCGTCCGCCGCGCCGAAGTCGCGCGCGGCGCGGGCTGCTGCCCGAGCCTCGAGCTGCACCTGCACGAGGGCGTCGAGGGCGCCCTGCGCGTCGGCGGACCCCGACGTGGTGTCGACACCCCAGTGCGGGTCGAGCGGGTTGACCCCCAGGAGGTCGGTCATCGCCACGACCGCAGCGAAGGCGATGGCCAGAGCATCCTCGTCACCGTCGTCGAGGGCCGTGTTGCCTGCGCGCACGGTGTCGTGGACGACTGCGAGCGCGCCACTGACGTTGAGGTCGTCGTCCATCGCGGCGGCATACGCCTGCGGTACGACGGTCCGGTCGGGCGTCGTCGACGTGCCGGCGGGCAGCGCCCGCAGGGCGCGGGTGAGGAAGCCCTCGATGCGCTCGACGGTGGCCTCGGCCTCGCGCAGCGAGCCCTCGTAGAAGTCGATGGTCGAGCGGTAGTGGGCGGCGGTGAGGTAGTAGCGCAGCGCCAGCGGACGGGCGACCTTGGTGACCTCGGAGACGACCAGGCTGTTGTCGAGCGACTTGCTCATCTTCTCGCCGCCGAGGGTCACCCAGGCGTTGTGGAGCCAGAAGCTCGTGAAGCCCAGTCCGGCCGCATGGGACTGGGCCTGTTCGTTCTCGTGGTGCGGGAAGCGCAGGTCGACGCCGCCGCCGTGGATGTCGAAGGCGTCACCGAGGTACTTGCGCGCCATCGCCGAGCACTCGAGGTGCCAGCCGGGGCGGCCGACCCCGAACGGCGTCGGCCACGAGGCGGTGGCTGGCTCGGACGCCTTACGACCCTTCCAGAGGGCGAAGTCCCGTGGGTCGCGCTTGCCACGGGGGTCAGCGTCCTGCGCCGCCTCCATGTCCTCGATCTTCTGGTGGGTGAGCGAGCCGTACTCCGGGAAGCTCTTGACGTCGAAGTAGACATCGCCGCTCTCGTCGGGGGCCGCGTAGGCGTGGCCCTTCTCGACGAGCGTCTGCATGAGCTCGACCATCTCCGGGATGTGCCCGGTGGCGCGCGGTTCGTATGTCGGGGGCAGGACACCGAGGGACGACAGCGCCGCCGCGGTCGCGACCTCGTTGCGGTAGGAGAGGGCGAACCACTCCTCACCGGCGTCTGCCGACTTGGCAAGGATCTTGTCGTCGATGTCGGTGACGTTGCGGACCAGGGAGACGTCGTAGTCGTATCGGCCCTCGAGCCAGCGACGCAGCACGTCGAAGGCGACGGCGAAGCGGACGTGCCCGATGTGCGGCTGGCTCTGGGTCGTGAGCCCACAGATGTAGATCCCCACCTTGCCGGGCACAAGGGGGGTGAAGTCGCGCAGCTGGCGCGCGGCGGTGTCGTACAGGCGAAGACTCACGGGCGCAAGGCTACCGG
>JBDSKZ010000078.1:0-17851 GCA_039916625.1 Pedococcus sp. | reverse complement strand
CCGGCCAGTGGTACCTGCACCTGTTCGACACCAAGCAGCCCGACTTCGACTGGGACAACCCCGAGGTCGGCGACGAGTTCGAGTCGATCCTGCGCTTCTGGCTGGACCGCGGCATCGACGGCTTCCGTGTCGACGTCGCCCACGGCCTGGTCAAGGAGGAGGGTCTGCCCGACTACGACGCCGAGCAGCACCTGCTCGACGGCGAGGTCAAGCCCGGCTCCCCCGTGCCCCCGATGTGGGACCAGGACGCCGTCCACGACGTCTACCGCCGCTGGCGCAAGGTCCTGGACGAGTACGGCACCCCGGACCGGATCCTGTGCGCCGAGGCGTGGGTCCGCCCGCAGGAACGTGCGGTCCGCTACGTGCGCTCCGACGAGATGCACCAGGCGTTCAACTTCGACTTCCTCAAGGCCCGGTGGACCGCCGAGGAGCTGCGCGCCACCATCGCGTCCTCCCTCGAGGCCGCGGACTCTGTCGGCGCCCCGAGCACGTGGGTGCTGTCCAACCACGACGTCGTGCGCCACGCATCGCGCCTCGGCCTGCCCGTCGGCGAGCGCCAGCCCAACGGCATCAGCGCCACCGACGTGCAGCCCGACCGCGAGCTCGGGCTGCACCGGGCGCGCGCGGCCACGGCGCTGATGCTCTCGCTGCCAGGTGGGGCCTACCTCTACCAGGCCGAAGAGCTCGGCCTCCCGGACTCGACCGACATGCCGGGCGAGTTCCGCCAGGACCCGACGTTCATCCGCACCGACGGCGCCGAGATCGGCCGTGACGGCTGCCGCGTGCCGATCCCGTGGGAGAAGGACGCCCCGGCGTTCGGCTTCGGCCCGTCCGACCAGACCTGGCTGCCCCAGCCCGGGGTCTACGGCGAGTACGCCGTCGACCAGCAGGACGGCGTCGAGGGCTCGACCCTCGAGCTCTACCGCACCCTGCTGCGGGTCCGTCGTGAGCGTGCGCTGGGCACCGGTGGCCTGCAGGCGCTCGACGGGTTCGGCGACGACGTCGAGGCGCTGGTCAACACCGGCCAGGACGCCGGCGACACCCTGGTGCTGGCCAACCTCGGCGCCGAGCCGGTGCAGCTGCCCGGGGGCGCGACCGTCCTGGTCGCCTCGGGTCCGCTGACCGACGACGGGGCGGTCCCCACGGACACGACCGTCTGGACGACGCTCTGACCGGGGCCGCGCGCTGACCGGCGCCGCGCCATACCGTTCCGGCCCGGAGCGCCCGCACCACCTCGTCGAGAGCCGGCGAACGGTTGCCTCCCGCACTGCGGAAGTCACCGTTCTCCGGCTCTCGACGCGTATCTGGTTGGTGTCCAAGGCAGACTGGGCGGGTGAGAGCGTCCGACTTCGCCTACTTCGACGCCCCGACCCCGATCGGCCTTGCCCACCGCGGCGGCGCCAAGATCGAGGCGAACCTCCACCTCGAGAACACGCTGTCAGCCTTCCGGCACGCCGTGGACCTCGGCTACCGCTACCTCGAGACCGATGTCCACGCCACCAGCGACGGGCGGCTGCTCGCCTTCCACGACCACGTCCTCGACCGCGTCACCGATGCGCGAGGAGCGATCGCCGACCTGCCGTATGCCGCGGTGCGCACCGCCCGCGTCAACGGCACCGAACCGATCCCCCTCCTGTCGGACCTGCTCGAGGAGTTCCCCGACGTCCGCATCAACATCGACGTCAAGGCCCTCGGTGCCATCGAGCCGCTCGCGGCGGTGGTCCGCGCCCACGCAGCCATCGACCGGGTGTGTGTCGGCTCCTTCTCGCGCAGCCGGTTGCGAGCGGTCCGCGCCCTCCTCGGGCCGGCCCTCGCGACGGCCGCAGGGCCCACCGAGGTCGGGGTGCTGCGGTTGGCGCCGTCGTTCGTCGCCGACTGGATGCATTCTCCCGCACCGGTGCTGCAGATCCCAACGGGTCACGTCATCGGCGGTCGGCGGCTCGACCTGGTGACGCCGGCCCTCATCGGGCGCCTGCACTCCATGGGCAAGCACGTGCACGTCTGGACCATCGACGACGCCGCCAAGATGCACCGGCTGTTCGACCTCGGGGTGGACGGGATCGTGTCCGACCGCATCGATGTCCTCGCCGAGGTGCTGGCCGAACGCGGCGTACCGTTGCACCGATGAGCTCGCCCACGCCCCACCCTGCACCGCAGCAGGCGGACCCAGCCGGCGGCGCACCCAGGGGGGCGTCATCGTCGCGCGATGGGGTGTTCGCGCCCGCCTACGCGCTGGTGTCGCTGGCGTTGGTGGCGCTCATCACCGTGATCGCCTTCGAGGGGATGGCAGTTTCGACAGCGATGCCCGAGGCGGCTCGCGAGCTCGACGCCGTGCGGTCCTACGGCCTCGCGTTCTCGGTCATGCTGACCACGCAGCTGCTCGGGATCGTCCTCGCCGGTGTGTGGTGTGACCGCGTCGGGCCGCTCCCGTCGCTCTACTCAGGGCAGCTGCTGTTCGGTGCCGGCTGCGCGCTCTGTGGCTCGTCGAGCACGTTCGGCGTGTTCCTCGTGGGCCGTGGCGTGGCCGGCCTGGGAGCCGGGCTGATCATCGTCGCGGGCTACGTGGTGATCGGGCGCGCCTATCCAGAGTCGTTGCGCCCCAAAGTCTTCAGCGTCATCTCTGCCGCCTGGGTGCTGCCGTCCCTGATCGGTCCGCCGATCGCCGCGTGGGTCACGACGAACTTCTCCTGGCGCTGGGTGTTCTGGCTCGTCGTGGCGCCCGTCGTCGTCGCCCTGCTGGCGGTGGTGGCCCGACAGGGCCAGATCACCGCCGCCAACGAAGGGATCGAGGCGTCGAGCCGTGACCACCGGGAGCACGCGCGGGTGGCCTGGCTCGGACTGCTCATCGCCGCCTCCGCGGGGGCCCTGCAGTGGGGAACGCACGAGCTCGAGTTCACCCGGTCTCCCCAGGCCGTGGTGGCCATCATCGGCGTCGCAGGGCTCGCCCTGACGGCGCCGGCGCTCCTGCCGCGAGGCACTGTGGTCATGCGCAGGGGGCTGCCGTCGGTGATGGTCGCGCGCTTCCTGCTGGCCTGTTCGTTCTTCGGCACCCTCACCTACATCCCCCTCATGCTCGTCAACGAGCGCGGCCTGTCCCTGGGAGAGGCGGGCGCGATCCTGGCGGTCGGCTCGCTGGGGTGGTCGACCGGGTCCTGGATCCAGGGGCGTGATCGCTGGGCGGGACGCCGCGAGCAGCTGGTGTCGGTCGGCGGAGCGCTGCTGACCACCGGGCTGGTCGCCAACGTGGCGACCACCTACTTCGGGTGGAACCCCTACCTCATGGCGCTGGGGCTCGTCGCCGGCGGCATCGGTATGGGGCTGGGTACGGCCAGCCTGTCCGTCCTCTCGCTGACCCTCACCCCGGCAGCTGACCACGGGGCCACGTCGTCCTCCCTCCAACTCGCCGACGGGCTCGGCTCGCTGCTCGGGATCGCCGCCGCCGGTGCGGTGTTCGCCGCCATGCACACCGTCGCCGGTCAGGACGTTCCGGTGTTCGTGACGATGTGGCTCGGACTGTGCGCCGTGTCCGCCCTCGTGGTCCTCGCCGGTCGGCGCATCCGCACCTGACGGACGGGACGAACGGCCCTGCCGGGCACGCGGTCCCCGGGGCACGGTGGAGTGCCGATCGAACCCGCCCGGCACGACCAGGAGGACACCATGGCTGCAGACCGACCGGAGCGCCCTGCCACTCGTCGGTCGGTGGTCGAGGATTACTCCCAGGAGGTCGACGAGCTCGAGGAGCTGCTCGAAGCAAAGGACGACAGCTCCCCCCGCGGCGGCGTCTCGGTCGGCTCCCCAGGAGCGGACCCGCCACCCGGTCAGAGCGCGACCGGCCCTGCCTCATGGCACACGGGATACCCGTACGACACCAAGATGGGTCGACGGGAGTACGAGCGCACGAAGCGCACCCTGCAGGTCGAGCTGCTCAAGCTCCAGCTCGGGGTCAAGGAGACGGGTGCGCGCGTCCTGATCGTCTTCGAAGGCCGTGACGCAGCCGGCAAGGGCGGGGCCATCAAGCGGTTCACCGAGCACCTCAACCCCCGCGGTGCGCGCATCGTCGCCCTGGAGAAGCCCACGGAGGTCGAGACGACCTAGTGGTACTTCCAGCGCTACATCGCCCACCTGCCCAGTGGCGGTGAGATCGTCCTGATGGACCGCTCCTGGTACAACCGGGCCGGGGTAGAGCGCGTCATGGGCTACTGCAGCCCCATCCAGTACCTGTCGTTCATGCGGCAGTGCCCGGACTTCGAGCGGATGCTCGTCGACTCCGGCATCCACCTCGTCAAGCTGTGGTTCTCGGTGAGCCAGGACGAGCAGGCCCGACGCTTCCAGGCCCGCCGCACCGATCCGGTCCGACAGTGGAAGCTCTCCCCCACCGACCTCGCGAGCCTCGACAAGTGGGACGCCTACACGGAGGCCAAGGAGGCGATGTTCTTCTACACCGACACGGCCGACGCCCCGTGGACGGTCGTCAACAGCAACGACAAGAAGCGGGCCCGCCTCGAGGCGATGCGCGTCCTGCTGTCGGGGATCGACTACCCGAGCAAGGACCAGGACGTGGTCGGCCGACCCGACCCGCTGCTCGTGGGCCGCGCCTCGGTGACGACAGAGGCCGGCGACCCGAGCGCTCGGCTCTTCCCCACGCGGTGAACCCTGGCCGGGCTCCGGGGCCGCGCACCTGGCCGGGCCACGGGCCGGCGTGCCTTCGGGCTCAGCGGATCAGGACGTGACCGGCCGGTGTCGACAGCCGGGTCCAACGGCCGTGGGTCCAGACCGTGACCTGCGACCCCGGCGCTGCAAAGCCGAGCGCGTATGCCGCGAAGGCACCGCCCGCCGGCACCGGCGGGCTGGTGGTCGTCGACCGGCCCCAGACGTGCCGCCGCAGGGCCGCCACAGCCTGGCCCCCGGCGTCGGACGGAGCACCCGAGGCGACCTCCGCGATGCCCTCGCGGGCCACGGCATACACCTCCTCGGCGCTGACGGCGCCGACGCGCTCCCAGCCGGATCGCGGTGGTGCCATGGCCGCCCAGCCGACACGGACGGTGGTCGGCGGCAACGACAGCGTCGTGGCGTCGTCGCGGGCGAGGCGGTCGGTGACCGAGGCCAGCGACACCGTGCTGTCGACCTCTGCCCGCTCGGCCAGGGGCATGGCACGAAGGCCGATCACCGCGCCCTCGCCCAGGAGCCCGCTGCCGGGCAGCACCCCGACATAGGCGGCCAGGGTCGTGCCGGAGGCCTGCAGCCGGATGGCGCCCTCGTCGTCGGCTGCCTTGGCGCGGGCGACGTAGGTGCGCAGGTCGTCCAGGCCCTGGGCGTCGGGAAAGCGCAGCTCCATCAGCGTCGCCGCCAACGGAAGGGCACGGGCTCTCCAGCGTGCTCCTCGAGCATCGCCCTGAGGTCCGGCGCCATCCGGCGCGGCGTCGAGGTGGCGAAGTCGTAGAGGACGAGGGTGGTCTCGGCGCGGGCGTAGACGGTGTCCTTCGGCGCGAGGCCGTCACGCACCTCGTAGGCGAGGTCGAAACCGGCGCCACCGATCTTGGTCGCCCACATCTGCACCACGATCGGGGGGACCCGGAACAGCAGGGGTGCGAGGTACTCGATCTCGTGACGGGCCACGAGGATCCCCTCGGCGAGGACCGAGCGGTCCTGCCCGAACCAGTCCTCGAACCCGATGACCCGGGCGTCCTCGAGCAGCCGCAGGAACTGCACGTTGTTGACGTGGCCGTAGGCGTCCATGTCGCTCCACCGCAGCGGCACGTTGACGCAGTAGCGGTCGCGGAGCTCGGGGGCCCGCTCGCCTGCTCGCTCGTCTGCCTGCTCGTCTGCCATGGGGACATCCTGTCAGGGGTGTCGGGCCGGCGGCCTACGGTGGTCACCATGGAGACCACCGCTGCGGCCACCGACCTGCACACCCTCGCCACGGGGGTGCTGCGCCGGCTCGTCGGCCGCGAGGACGTCGACTTCCGGGACGGTCAGTTCGAGGCGGTGCAGGCCCTCGTCGGTGACCGCCGCCGGGTCCTGGTCGTCCAGCGCACCGGGTGGGGCAAGTCCGCGGTCTACTTCGTCGCCACCGCTCTGCGCCGCGAGCAGGGCGCCGGTCCCACGGTCATCGTCTCCCCGCTGCTGGCGCTGATGCGCGACCAGATCGCGGCCGCCCAGCGCGCCGGCATCCGCGCGGTGACGATGAACTCCGCCAACGCCGAGGAGTGGGGCCGGGTGTCCGCCGCCCTGGCCACCGACGAGGTCGATGTGCTGCTGGTCAGCCCCGAACGCCTCAACAACCCGCGCTTCCGCGACGAGCAGCTGCCCGACCTCGCGCGCCGTTGCGGCCTCCTCGTCGTCGACGAGGCGCACTGCGTCTCGGACTGGGGCCACGACTTCCGGCCCGACTACCGTCGCATCCGCGACCTGCTCACCACCTTGCCGTCCGACACCCCCGTGCTCGCGACGACGGCGACGGCGAACGCGCGCGTGGTGACCGATGTCGTCGAGCAGCTCGGCGCGGGTGGCCACGACGTGATGACGTTGCGCGGTGGCCTGGCCCGCGAGTCACTGCGGCTCGGCGTGATGCGGCTGGCCTCCCCGGAGCAACGCCTCGCCTGGCTGCTCGCCCACCTCGACACCCTGCCCGGCAGCGGCATCGTCTACGCCCTCACCGTCGCGGCGGCCGAGGACATCGCCGTGGCCCTGCGCGAGGCCGGCCACGAGGTCCGGGCCTACACCAGGCGCACCGACCCGGTCGACCGCGAGCGCCTCGAGGCGATGCTGCGGGACAACCAGGTCAAGGCCCTGGTGGCGACCAGCGCCCTGGGCATGGGGTTCGACAAGCCTGACCTGGGTTTCGTCCTGCACCTCGGCGCGCCCTCCTCTCCCGTCGCCTACTACCAACAGGTCGGCCGCGCGGGCCGTGCCACGGAGCGTGCCGATGTGCTGCTGCTGCCCGGGCCGGAGGACAAGGACATCTGGGCCTACTTCGCGTCTGCCTCGATGCCGCGCCAGGAGCAGGCCGACGCCGTGCTGACGACCTTGGCGCAGTCGTCCAGGGCGCTGTCGACCGCGGCGCTCGAGGCGGTCGTCGACATCCGCCGGACCCGCCTCGAGCTGCTGCTCAAGGTGCTTGATGTCGATGGTGCGGTGCGGAGGGTACCGGGCGGTTGGACCTCGACCGGCGTGCCATGGACCTACGACGCCGAGCGCTACGACCGTGTCGGCGCCGCCCGCGTCCGCGAGCAGGACCTCATGGTGTCCTACGAGCAGACCAGCGAGTGCCGGATGGCGTTCCTCCAGGAGTCCCTCGACGACGACACCGCCCTGCCCTGCGGCCGGTGCGACTCCTGTGCGGGCGTCTGGTTCCCCACCGAGATCCCCGACACCGCGGTCACCACCGCCCGTGGCCGTCTCGAACGGGCCGGCGTCGAGCTCGAGCCGCGAGCGCAGTGGCCCTCCGGCATGGACCGCCTCGGGGTGCCCCTCAAGGGCAGGATCAGCCCCGACGAGGCGATGGCGCCTGGTCGCGCCGTGGCTCGGCTCACCGACCTCGGCTGGGGCCAGCAGCTGCGCACCCTCCTGCGGGCCGAGGACGGGCCGGCTCCCGCAGAGCTGCTGCGGGCGTGCGTCCCGATCCTGCGCGACTGGGGCTGGTCCGAGCGCCCGGTCGCGGTGGCCTGCATCCCGTCGCGACGCCGCCCGCAGCTCGTCGAGTCGGTGGCCCAGGGGCTAGCGGAGATGGGTCGGCTGGAGTGGCTCGGGCCGATGGACCTCGTCGAGGGCGGTCCGACGGGTGAGTCCGGGGGCAACAGCGCGTTCCGGCTCGCCGGGGTCTGGGGCCGCCTCGCCCCCTCCGCCTCCCAGCGCCAGGCCTTCGGCCGGTTGTCCGGCCCGGTGCTGCTCGTGGACGACGTCGCGTCCTCGCGCTGGACCTTAACGGTGGCCGCCCAGGAGCTGCGCCGGGCCGGTGCCCCCGGCGTCCTCCCCTTCGTCCTCGCCCTAGAAGCCTGAGCCGGGAGCGCCACCGGGTGCGGGCAGCCGGGTGTCCTCGGAGGTCGGTCGCTGGTCTTCGGTGGGCACCGGCTGCCGGTCCGCAGGGACTTCCAACGCGACGGTGAACATCGGCAGGAAGAGCTGCAGGGTGGGGCCGATGAAGACGGCGTAGAGCACGGTGCCGACGCCGACCACGCCGCCGAGCGCGAACCCGATCGCCAACACGGTCAGCTCGATCGAGGTGCGCACCAACCGGAAGCTGCGTCCCGTCCGACGCACCAGCCCCGTCATCAGACCGTCTCGCGGACCCGGGCCGAACTGGCTGCCGATGTAGAGGGCGCCGGCCAGGCCGTTGAGGACGATGCCCGCCGCGAGCAGCAGCACCCGTACCACCATGGCGGACGGTCGGTCGAGCAGCCACAGGGTGGCGTCGGTGGTCAGGCCGATGACGACGACGTTCGCGATGGTGCCGAAGCCGGGCACCTGGCGCAGCGGGATCCACAGCAGCAGGACCGCCGCCCCGACGATGATCGTCACGGTGCCGAAGCTCACCGGCAGGTGCCTGGCGATGCCGTAGTGGAAGACATCCCACGGGTCGAGGCCGAGCCCGGCGCGGATGAGCATACCCATGGACACGCCGTAGAGCGTGAGCCCGGCGAAGAGCTGGACGAGGCGGCGGGCGGTGCGCCCCGCCCGCAGCTGCTGCAGCGGGGTCATCGGGGTGAGGGTGGTGCGCGTCATGGTGGCCATCGTGGTCCCTGGTGGTCTGTTTTTCGATAGCCAATCGTGCCAAAGTGGTCTGCATGGCTCCTCTTGCACTGTCCGCCACCAGGCTGCGCCCCCTCCTCGGGGCCGCGCTCGACACGAGTCCGGCCTACCGCGGGCTCGCGGATGCCGTGCGCCTGCTCGTCGCCGACGGCCGGATCCCTGCCGGCACCCGCCTACCGAGCGAGCGCGACCTCACCGCCGCCCTCGGGGTCAGCCGAACCACGGTCAGCCGGGCCTATGCCGAGCTGCGCGACCGCGGGTACCTCGAGTCGCGCCAGGGGTCGGGCAGTGTGGCGGTGCTCCCCGGCGCCGCCACGGGCCGCCGCCAGGGCGGACCCCTGCAGCCCACCTCCGACCAGCTCGACGGTTCCGTCATCGACCTGACCTGTGCGTCGATGAGCGCACCGGTCGGCACGGTCGCCGCCTACGGGCGCGCCCTGGAGCAGCTTCCTGCCCACCTCGCCGGCACGGGGTACCACCCACTCGGGCTGCCGGCGCTTCGCGAGGCCCTGGCCGCCGACTTCACGGCCCGGGGGCTGCCCACCGTCCCCGAGCAGGTCATGGTGACCAGCGGCGCCCTCGCCGGTGTCGCCATCGCCGCGCGCGCCCTGCTGTCGCCCGGTGACCGGGTGCTGCTGGAGAGCCCGACCTACCCCAACGCCATCGAGACCCTCGGACGCTCGGGCGCCCGGATGGTGGCCCTGCCCCTCGACGCCCGGGGCTGGGACCTCGACACCGCGGAGGCGACCCTGCGGCAGGCGGCGCCGCGGGCGGCCTACCTCGTCCCTGACTTCCACAACCCCACCGGCACGCTCATGCCCGAGGAGCAGCGCGCCCGGCTGGGCCGCGCCCTGACCCAGACGCGCACGGTCGCGATCGTCGACGAGACCCTCGTCGAGCTGGCCCACGACCCGGCCATGGCCATGCCTGCCCCGCTGGGGGCCCACCACGCCCGTACCGTCACCGTGGGCGGGGCGAGCAAGGCGTTCTGGGGTGGCCTGCGCGTGGGGTGGCTGCGCGCCCCGCGCGACCTCATGCCGTCGCTGGTGACCGCCCGCCTGACCCTCGACCTGGGGAGCCCGGTGATGGAGCAGCTCGTGCTGGTCGACCTGCTCCATCACCGCGACACCATCCTGCCCGCGCGGCGCGAGGCGATCGTCGCCACGCGTGACGCCCTGGTGGGAGCGCTGCGCACGCGGTTGCCCGACTGGGACTTCACGGTGCCGCAGGGCGGGCTCTGCCTGTGGACCGGGCTGCCCCAGGCCTTGTCGACACCGCTGACCGTGGCCGCCGACCAGCGTGGCGTGGTGCTTGCGCCGGGGTCGCAGTTCGGCGTGGACGGGGGGATGGAGCGGTTCCTGCGGATCCCGTTCACCGGGCACGCCCCCGAGGTGGTGACCGAGGCCGTCGACCGGATCGCCCTGGCCTGGCAGGACACCATCACGAGCCGGCCCTCGACCCGACGCCGGCCGCCGCTGGTGGCGTGAGCCCAGCCTGGCGCCGGACCCGGGAGGCCGAGGCACGCGGCTGCGGCACCGGGTCGACACTCCCTCTAGGATTTTGTCGTGACCGACGACAGCACCGCCTCCGCTGACCCTCTTGCCGACCTGCTCACCACCCTCGACCTCGAGGAGCTGGGCGCAGCCCGGATCACCGTCGAGGGTGTCGACGGTGCGGAGTCCATCGACCTCGGTGAGTCCGGGGCCTCGGTCTTCCTGGGGCGCAGCCAGAAGACCCCTCACGGCAGGGTCTTCGGCGGTCAGGTGCTCGCGCAGTGCGTCATGGCGGCCGGCCGCACGGTGGCCGACCTCGACGACGGCGACGGTCCGCGCCACATCCACTCGCTGCACGGCTACTTCATGCGACCGGGCGACGACACCAAGCCGATCCGGTTCGCCGTGGAGCGGATGCGCGACGGTAGGTCGTTCTCGACCCGCAGGGTGCACGCCATCCAGGAGGGACTGCCCATCCTGTCGATGATCACCTCGTTCCAGGAGCAGGCCAGCGGGCTGGACCACCAGGACCCCATGCCGCAGGTGCCGGGGCCCGACACGCTGCCGTCGCTGCAGGACCTGTTCGGGGCGGTCGACCACCCGGCGGCGCGCCACCTGCTCAACCGGCCGGTCGAGCACCGCCACGTCGAGGGTGACGTGTTCGCCGCTCCCGGCCCTGACCTCACCGCACACCAGAATGTGTGGCTCAAGGCGATCGGGACCCTCCCCGACGACCCGTTGGTCCATGCAGCGGTCCTCGCCTACGCCTCCGACTACACCTTGCTCGAGTCCGTGATCCGGCGCCATGGACTCGCCTGGAGCGACCGTCGCCTGCGGCCCGCGAGCCTGGACCACGCGATGTGGTTCCACCGGCCGGTGAGGGTCGACGAGTGGATCCTCTACGCCCAGCAGTCACCCTCGGCCTCCGGGGGTCGCGGTCTCGGCATCGGCCGGATGTTCGGCGCCGACGGTGCCCTGGTCGCCACCGTGGCCCAGGAGGGCATGGTCCGGGTCAAGGGGACCTGATGGCCGGGCACCCGCCGGCGGTCGCGGAGCTGGTCTGATGGTCGAGCGCGACCCCTCACGCTGGGTCGTGGACGCCCTGCGCGCGGATGACCACGAGGGGTGGGCCCGTCTGCACCGCGGCTACCTCGACTTCTATGAGGTGAGCGACCCCGAGCGCGTCTCACCTGCTGTGTGGGCGTGGCTCCAGGACCCCGTCCACGAGCTCGAGTGCCTCGTCGTGCGCCCGGAGATCGGCGCCGCACCCGTGGGGTTGGCGCACTACCGCCCGTTCCCACGACCCCTCGCAGGCACGACGGCCTGCTTCCTCGACGACCTCTTCGTCGAGCAAGGGGTCCGCGGGACGGGGGCGGTGGACGCGTTGCTCGGCGCGTTGCAGGGGCAGTGCCGTGACCGCGGCTGGAGCCAGGTCCGCTGGATCACGCGGGCGAGCAACGCCCGGGCACGTTCGACCTACGACCGCCTCGCGGTGCAGACCGACCTGGTCACCTACGACCTGCCCCGCTGACCCGTGGTCAGCCGACTCGGACGATCGCAGCGGTGCGCGGCGGGAGGTGCACCAGCTGCTCGTCGAGCCTGGTCTGCCCGGGTTCCCAGGCCAGGACGACCTCGATGGGCAGCGCATCCAGGGGCACGGTCGCGCTCGCATCCGCGAGGTTGACGACGGTCCGGAACGGGCCGCGGCGCATCACGAGCCACTGAGCGTGCTCGTCGAAGTCGACCTCGACGAGGTCGAGCCGGCCATCGTTGAAGGCAGGCTCCTTGCGGCGCAACGCCACCAGGTCGCGATACCACCCGAGCATGCGCGCATGCTCGGCGGCGTCGACCTCGTCCCACCGGAGCTGCGACCGTCGGTAGGTCGCCTCGTCCTGCGGGTCCGGGACGTCGTGCGCCGCCCACCCGTGCGACTCGAACTCGCGACGTCGCCCCGCGGTGACGGCCTTGGCCATCTCCGGATCCTCGAAGTCGGTGAAGAACTGGAACGGCGTGGTGGCCCCCCACTCCTCCCCCATGAAGATCATGGGGGTGAACGCCGAGGTGAGGTAGAGCGCTGCGCCGATCGCCTGCTGTGAGGGGCTGACGAGGTCCGAGATGCGCTCTCCCACCGCGCGGTTGCCCACCTGGTCGTGCGTCTGGAGATAGGCGACGAACCTCCGGGCGTCGACCTGCTCGCGGTCCACCTCGGCACCCCAGTCGCGCTGGCGAAAGCTCGACCAGGTGCCGTCGTGGAGCAGGCCCCGCGTCAAGGTCTTGGCGAGCACCGCGAGCGGGCCACCGTCGGGCAGGGCGCGGCTGTGGCCGGCGAAGTCGGCGTAGTACCCCTGCGCCTCGCCGGTCAGCGTGACGTGCAGCGCGTGGTGGACGTCGTCATCCCACTGGGCGTCCATGCCCCGCCCGCCGTCGCTGGTCGGACTGACCATGAAGGCGTCGTTGAGGTCGCTCTCGGCCACGAGGTGGAGCGGACGACCCAGGCGGTGACCGAGCTCGGCGACCTCGTCGGCCAGCTGCGCCAGCACGTGGGTGCTCGAGTCGTCCCGGAGCTCGTGGACGGCGTCGAGCCGCAGCGCGTCGATGTGGAAGTCGGCGAACCAGCGCAGTGCGTTGTCGAGCATCCAGCGCCGGACGGGGTCGCTGTCCGGACCGTCGAGGTTGAAGCCGGCGCCCCATGGCGTGGGGTGAGCCTCGGAGAAGTAGGGGCCGAACCGCGACAGGTAGTTCCCCACCGGTCCGAGGTGGTTGTAGACGACGTCGAGGCAGACCCCGAGCCCGAGGCGGTGGCACTCGTCGACGAATCGCTGCAGGGCTGCCGGGCCACCGTAGACCTCGCTGACCGCCCACGGACCCACGCCGTCGTAGCCCCAGTTCCAGCGGCCCGGCCAGGACGCCAGCGGCATGAGCTCCACGACGTCGACACCCAGCTCGACCAGGTGCGGCAACCGCGACCGTGCGGAGTCGAGGGTGCCCTCGGGAGTGAACGTGCCGACGTGCAGCTCGTAGACCACCGCCCCGAGGACACCGAGCCCTGACTGCGGCCCGGTCCAGGTGGTGTCGTACCACTGGTGCCGTCCCGCGTCGAACCAGCGGCTCACGCCGTGCACCCCGTGCGGCTGCTGCGCCGAACGCGGGTCGGGGGTCAGGTCACCACCGTCGACGCGGAAGCCATAGTCCAGGGCCGGGTATGGCGCCGTACCCCCCTCTGCGGCGATGGCCACCGCCGCCAGGGGCAGCGACCAACCCCACCACCCGTCGTCCTGCCGCACCATCGGCGCGGTCGCAGTCGGGTCGTCGCCGAGGGTGAACTCGACCTCGACCTCGTCGGCGGACGGGGCCCACACGGTGATCGCGGGCGACGGTGGAGCGCTCTGGTGCTCAGGCGATTTCATCGCGTCCCAGCGTGCCACGCCGGACGAGCAGGGCAACGGGCAGGTCGGCCAGGAGGCGAGAGAGGCGCACACCGGGACGGCCCTCGTGCGAGACGACGGCGGCACCGGTGAACAGGTCGTGCCACTCACCTTCGGGCAGGGCAAGGTGCGCCTCCCCCCATCCGCCCGAGGCGCCGAGCTTGTCGCTCAGCCGCGTGACCACGGCCACCACCTGCAGGCCGCTGTCGTCACCACGACCGACGGCCAGGGCGTGGTCACTGGTCGTCGCGACGCGGTCGTAGGTGGCCTGTGCCCCGGTGAACCACTGCGCGTGGTGGTGCCGCAGCCGGAGGGCGCGCGAGGTCACGAGCAGCTTCTCGTCATCGAGGTCGGCCGGCTCGTTGCCCTTGTCGAGGCGGGCGAGTCGGGCGCGCCGGTGGCTGTAGTCCACCGGCCGCCGGTTGTCCGGGTCGACCAGCGACAGGTCGACGAGCTCGGTGCCCTGGTAGACGTCAGGGACACCGGGGACGACGAGCTGCAGGAGCTTCTGGCCGAGGATGTTGGCACGTGAGGCGGCGGCGGTCCGCGTGACCCACGTCTGGCAGTGGGCCACGAGTGCTGGCTGGCTCAGCAGTGCGGACACGTAGCGCTGCACGTCGGCCTCGTAGGCGTCGTTCTGGTCGGTCCACGTCGTATGGCGCTTGGCCTCGCGAATCGCCTTGGTGGCGTAGGCCTGCAGCCGGTCGACACCGATCGGCCAGGCACCCACCGCAGTCTGGAGGAGGAAGTACTCCGTCGCCGGGTCGAGCTTCTTGCCGCGGTGCGCGCCGGAGAGGCGACGCGCCGTGGTGACCCAGGTCTTCCACTCCCCCGACAGCTCGGACAGCACGGCCAGGCGGGCCCGGACGTCCTCGGAGCGCTTCGTGTCGTGCGTCGACAAGGTGGTCATCGTCGTGGGCCAGGTGGCCAGCTGGCGCGAGGCGAACTCGTGCAGCTCCTCCGGCGAGATCCCCACGAGCTCGGGGTCGCCACCGACCTCGTTGAGCGAGGTGAGGCGTGCGTAGCGGTAGAAGGTGGTGTCCTCGATTCCCTTGGCCATCACCGGGCCACAGGTCTGCTGGAACCGCACGACGAACTCGTGCTGCGCTGCGTCGGTGTCGGCCTGGGCCTCCTGGAGGCGCCCGCCGCGGGCCAGCTGTGCGACCAGGCTCACGCTGAGGTGGTCTGGACCGCCGAGCATGGCCATCGCCCGCGACTCGGCGGCATTGAGCACGGCTGCCTGGCGCGGATCTGCGTCGCTCCCGCCGAGGTAGGCGCGGTAGCGGTCCATGGCGACCAGGAGAGCACCGAGGGCGCGCCTCAAGGAGGCCTGGTCGTGCCAGGGCAGGACCTGCTCGACGAGGCGCATCAACCGGTTGACCTCGGCCGCCTGCACCTCGTGGACCACCTGGCGCTTGGCCTCGACGACCATGGCGTCGAGGTCCTCGGGGTGGCCGACGACCTGGCTGAGCAGGTCGGTCAACGGCCCCTTGCCGGCCGGGTCGACGAAGACCCCGCCGACGCGAAGGAGGGTGTCGTATCCCGTGGTGCCGGCGCACCGCCAGGAGTCCAGCAGCTCTTCGTGGCCCTCCAGGATCTTCTCGGCCACGACCCAGGCGTCGTCGGTGGCGTCAGCGAGCCGGGCGAGGTATCCACCGGGGTCGGCGAGGCCGTCGGGGTGGTCGATGCGGAAGCCGTCGATGAACCCGGCTCGGTAGAAGTACAGGAGCAGCCGGTGGGTGGCGTCGAACACCTCGGGGTCCTCGACCCGCACCGCCGCCAGGGTGGTCACGTCGAAGAACCGCCGGTAGTTGAGGCGTTCGGCGCCCTCACGCCAGTCGCACAGCAGGTACCACTGCGCCTCGACGAGCTCCCCGACCGGTAGGTGCTCCGTCCCCGGCCGCACCGGGAAGACGTGGTCGAAGTAGCGCACCACGGTCTCGTCGGCCAGCGGTCCCCCGTCACGCGTGACGGAGAGCTCTCCCGCCGCCAGAGCGTCGGAGAGCGCACCGCCGAGCACGGGCACGAGCACCCGGTTGTCCTGTGCCGCCCAGTCCACGTCGAACCAGTGCGCGTACTCCGAACCGCGTCCGTCACGCAACAGGGACCACCACTGACGGTTCAGCCAGGCCGGGGTGGGCGTCGTCATGTGGTTGGGGACGATGTCGACGATGACCCCGAGGCCGTACAACGACATCGTCCTCGAGAGCCGTGCGAGCTCGGTGCCGCCGCCGGCCTCCTCGTTCACCTGGTCGTGGTCGACCACGTCGTACCCGTGGGTGGACCCGGGGGCAGGCTGCAGCACGGGCGACAGGTAGGCGTGCGAGACCCCCAGGGCGTCGAGGTAGCTCGCCTGTTCGGCCGCCCGGTCGAAGGTGAACTCGCCGTGGACCTGCAGCCGGTACGTCGCGGTCGGCACCACTCGCCCCTGCGCCGGGCGGTGCGGTGGCGTCCCGCGCTGCATACCCATCTCCTGCATCGTCATCGAACGGTCACGGTGGTCGTCACTGATGTGCCTCCGACACCCCTCATGGGCTGGTCATCGACGGGCGAGCGCCGCCCCGGCAGGCGACCCGGACGAGTGCGGCCGAGGACACCGGAGGACCACGACGCTACGCCCCTGTGCCTTCACCTTGGCGTCCGGCTTGTACTCCTTGGCCACGACCTCCTGTGCCGAGGTGTCGAGCTCGGTGACCCAGCGCTCGCCGTACTCCTTGCCCGGGAGGACGAACGGGAGGACGTCGTGGTGGCCGTTGAAGATCACCAGGAAGTGGTCGTCCAGCGTCTGCTGGCCGCGGGTGTCGGGCTCGGGGATGGTCTGGCCGTTGAGGAAGACCATCATCGAGCGGGCGTAGCCGTTGGCCCAGGAGTCCTCGTCCATGTGGTTGCCCCCGGGCTCGAACCACGCGATGTCACCCACGGCGCTCTCGCCACCGTGGTCGGCCGAGCCCGCGAAGAAGCGGCGGCGGCGGAACACCGGGTGGTCACGACGCAGCTCGACGAGCCGCTGCGTGAACGCGATGAGGTCGAGCTCGTCCTGGTCGAGGTCCCAGTCGATCCAGGAGATCTCGTTGTCCTGGCAGTAGCCGTTGTTGTTGCCGCCCTGGCTGCGCCCGAGCTCGTCGCCGTGCAGGAGCATCGGTACGCCCTGGGAGAGCAGGAGGGTCGCGAGCATGTTGCGCTGCTGGCGCAGGCGCAGGGCGTTGACCTTCTTGTCCTTGGTCGGGCCCTCGGCCCCACAGTTCCAGGAGCGGTTGTGGCTCTCGCCGTCGTTGCCGTCCTCGCCGTTGGCGTCGTTCTGCTTCTCGTTGTAGGACACCAGGTCCCGCAGCGTGAAGCCGTCGTGCGCCGTGACGAAGTTGATCGAGGCGATCGGCTTGCGGCCGCTGTGCCCGTAGAGGTCGCTGGAGCCGGTGAGCCGGGAGGCGAACTCGCCGAGGGTCGCACTCTCACCGCGCCAGAAGTCGCGGACGGTGTCGCGGTACTTGCCGTTCCACTCGGTCCACAGGGGCGGGAAGTTGCCGACCTGGTAGCCGCCGTCACCCACGTCCCAGGGCTCGGCGATGAGCTTGACCTGGCTGACCACCGGGTCCTGCTGCACGAGGTCGAAGAACGCCGACAGCTTGTCGACCTCGTGGAACTGCCGGGCCAGGGTCGCCGCGAGGTCGAAGCGGAAGCCGTCGACGTGCATCTCGGTGACCCAGTAGCGCAGCGAGTCCATGATCAGCTGGAGCACGTGCGGGTGGCGCATGAGCAGGCTGTTGCCGGTGCCCGTGGTGTCGTAGTAGTGCGCCTTGTCATCGTCCACGAGGCGGTAGTAGGCCGCGTTGTCGATGCCACGGAAGCAGATGGTCGGGCCGAGCTGGTTGCCCTCGGCGGTGTGGTTGTAGACGACGTCGAGGATGACCTCGATGCCGGCCTCGTGCAGCGCCTTGACCATGCCCTTGAACTCGGCCACCTGCTCGCCGCGCGTGCCGTAGGCCGCGAAGCCGTTGTGCGGGGCCAGGAACCCGATCGTGTTGTAGCCCCAGTAGTTCGACAATCCCTTGTCCCGCAAGGTGAAGTCGTTGACGAACTGGTGCACCGGCATGAGCTCGATGGCGGTGATGCCGAGGCCCTTGAGGTGGTCGATGATCACCGGGTGGGCGATGCCGGCATACGTGCCGCGGATCTCCTCCGGGATGT
>JBDSKZ010000077.1:0-7855 GCA_039916625.1 Pedococcus sp. | reverse complement strand
GTCGAGATCCGCTACTACTCGGTGATCTACCAGGCCATCGAGGAGATCGAGGCAGCGCTCAAGGGCATGCTCAAGCCGGAGTTCGAGGAGGTGGAGCTCGGTACCGCCGAGATCCGCGAGATCTTCCGCTCCAGCAAGTTCGGCAACATCGCCGGGTCGATCGTCCGCAGCGGCGAGATCAAGCGCGGCACCCGGGCGCGGATCACCCGCAACGGGGTCGTCGTGTCCGAGAACGTCGAGATCGCCGGCCTGCGCCGGTTCAAGGACGATGTCACCGAGGTCCGCGACGGCTTCGAGTGCGGCATCAACCTGGGGTCCTACAACGACCTCCAGCTCGGCGACCTCATCGCCACGTACGAAATGCGTGAGAAGCCCCGCGCCTGATCGTATGCAGCGTGAGCCGGGGGCGGCGTCCGTCGCCCCCGGCTCCGCTGGATGATGGCGCTTGCGCCTGTCGCAAGCTCTTTTACGGTGCGGCGCGCCATCATCGCGCTTCGCCTCTGCCTCAACGGAACCAGCAAGGAGACCTGCGCATGGCTGACACCGGACGCGCCCGCAAGATCGCCGACCGCATCAAGGTCCTCATCGCGGCCAACGTCGTGTCGATCGTCAAGGACCCCGACCTCGGTTTCATCACCATCACCGACGTCCGCGTGACCGGTGACCTCCAGCACGCGTCGGTGTTCTACACCGTCTTCGGCGACGAGGTGCAGCGTGCCAAGACCGCGGCCCTGCTCGAGAAGAACAAGGGCCGACTGCGCTCGTTCGTCGGGCAGGAGATCAAGATCCGCCTGACGCCGAGCCTGGACTTCTTCGCCGACGCCATCCCGGAGACCGCCTCGCACCTCGAGGGCCTCCTGCGCGAGGCCAAGGAGCGTGACGCAGCGGTCGCGGCCGCCGCCGCCGGTGCGACGTACGCGGGCGACGCCGACCCGTACCGCAAGGACGAGGACCTCGAGCCCGCGAGCGAGGGTGCCGACTCCGACGAGGACGGTGCGGCGCCGGATGCCCGCGCCTGACGGCCTCCTCGTCGTCGACAAGCCCGGCGGCTGGACCAGCCACGACGTCGTCGGCCGGGGTCGCCGCCTGTGTGGCACCCGCAAGGTGGGCCACGCCGGCACGCTCGACCCGATGGCGACGGGGGTCCTCGTGCTCGGCATCGGCCGGGCCACCAAGCTGCTGACCTTCCTCGTCGGCTGCGACAAGGACTACACCGCCACCATCCGGCTGGGGCAGGCGACGATCACCGACGACGCCGAGGGCGAGGTCACCGCCTCGAGTGCGGCGGACGGGGTGACCCGCCAGGCCCTGGACACAGCGGTCGCGGACCTGACCGGCCAGATCCAACAGGTGCCGAGCAGCGTCTCCGCCATCAAGGTCAAGGGCGAGCGCGCCTACCACCGGGTTCGTGCCGGTGAGGCCGTGCAGCTCGCTGCCCGGCCGGTGACCGTCAGCCGGTTCGCGGTCATGGCGACCCGGGCCTCGCAGGTCGACAGCACCCCGGTGCTCGACGTCGACGTCGAGGTGACGGTGAGCTCCGGCACCTACGTGCGGGCCCTGGCCCGCGACCTGGGCGCCGCGCTCGGGGTGGGCGGCCACCTCACCGCCCTGCGCCGTACCCGTGTCGGGGCGTTCACCCTCGACCAGGCTCACGACCTCGAGGACCTCGGGCGGCTCGACGGCCCCGAGCGGGTGCCGGTGACCCTGCTCGCCGATGCGGCCCGCGCGCAGTTCACCGTTCGCGAGCTGAGCGAGGAGCAGGCTCGGACGATCGGCTACGGCCAGCGCGTCGACTCGGCCGAGCCGGGACGCAGCGAGCCGGTCGCCGCGTTCGCCCCGGACGGCACCCTGGTGGCGATGCTCGATGAGTCCGGTCACAAAGCCCGCTCCCACGTCGTGTTCGCCCCGGCGGGTTCGTAGAGTGTCCTGCGTGCACCGCTGGACCGACCCTGCCCAGACCCCTGACCCGCTGCGACGCAGCGTGGCGACCTTCGGCAACTTCGACGGGGTGCACCTCGGGCACCGCGCGGTCCTGCGCCGGTTGGTCCAGGAGGGCGCACACCGAGGCCTGCCGAGCGTGGTCGTCACCTTCGACCCCCATCCGGCCGCGCTCTTCCACCCTGAGGACGACCTCGACCTCATCGCTCCCGGACGGCTGCGCGATGAGCTGCTCTCGGAGACCGGCATCGACGGCCTGCTCGTCCTGGACTTCACGCGCGAGCTCGCCGACCAGAGCGCGCAGGAGTTCATCACGCGCACCTTCGTCGAGACGCTCGGCGTGGCGGCACTGGTCGTGGGTGCCGACGCCCGCGGGTTCGGGCGCGGTTACACCGGGGACGTCGACACCCTGCGCGAGCTCGGAGCCACCCACGGCTTCGAGGTCGTCGTGCTCGAGGACCTCGGCGAGGCCGAGCGTTGGTCGTCCTCTGCGGTGCGCCGCCACCTGGCTGCCGGTGAGGTGGCTGACGCCGCTTCGATCCTGGGTCGCCCGCACCGGATGACCGGCACGGTGGTCCACGGCGCGCACCGCGGTCGCGAGCTCGGCTACCCGACGGCCAACCTGTCCGAGGACGCCCTGGGGCTGGTCCCCGCCGATGGTGTCTACGCCGGCTGGCTGACGCGGGCCGGCCTGCCCGCCGAGGACCCCGAGCGCACCCTGCCGTGCGCCATCTCGGTCGGCACCAACCCCACCTTCGACGGGACCCTGCGCACCGTCGAGGCCTATGTGCTCGACCGTACCGACCTCGACCTGTATGACGAGCAGGTCTCCGTGGAGTTCGTGGAGCACCTGCGCCCGACGCTGCGGTTCGAGTCCATCGAGGAGCTGCTGGAGGCCATGGCCGGGGACATCGAGAAGTGCCGACGGGTCCTGGCCTCGATCGTCCCGTCCTGACCTCACCCCGCCGCGGCGGGTTCTGGTCGAGGGCGGGCGGGGGAGGTGCCCTGTGGGCCCGCAGCGACTGGGGGCTGGTCATCGCCGCCCTCGGGCTGTCCGTGGTCGGAGCCCTGCTCGTCTGGTCCGCGACGCGGCAGGAGGCCGGGGCGGCATACCTCGTCCGGCACCTGTTCACCACCGGGGTCGGTGTCGTCATCGCGGCCCTGGTGACCCGGACGGGCCACCAGCTGCTCCGGGCCCTGGCGCCGTTGCTCTACCTGCTGTCGGTCGGCGGCCTGCTGCTCGTGCTCACCCCGGTGGGGTCGACCGTGAACGGTTCGCACTCGTGGATCCTGCTGCCGGGAGGGTTCTCGGTGCAGCCGTCGGAGTTCGCCAAGGCCGCCCTCTGCCTCGGGCTGGCCCTCATCCTGGGGGAGCGGCTGGACCGCGGCGCAGAGCCGACCGGCCGTGACCTCGGCATGGCGGTGGTGGTGGCCGCGGTGCCGGTGGGACTGGTGCTCCTGCAACCAGACCTGGGCTCGGCCCTCGTCCTCGGCGCGCTGGCCCTCGGGGTGGTCGCGGTCGCCGGCACGCCGAAGCGCTGGCTGGCACTGGCAGTGGGCCTGGTTGCGGCCGCGGTGGTCCTCGCCTTGACCACGCCGGTGCTCAGTGCCTACCAGCGCGACCGCTTGACGGCGTTCGTCGACCCGCAGGCCGACCCGCAGGGCATCGGCTACCAGACGCGCCAGGTGCGGATCGCGATCGGCTCCGGTGGCTGGCAGGGACAGGGCCTGTTCGAGGGACGCCAGACCCAGGGTGGGTTCATCCCCTTCCAGCAGACCGACTTCATCTTCTCGGTGGCGGGGGAGGAGCTCGGTTTCGTCGGGGCTGCCGGGCTGCTCGTCCTGCTCGGCTTCGTCATCCTGCGCGCTGTGCTCGTGGCGGTGCGGGCCCAGGACTCCTTCGGCCGGCTCATGGCGATCGGGGTCGCGGCGTGGTTGCTGTTCCAGGTGTTCGAGAACGTCGGCATGAACCTCGGGCTCACCCCGGTGACCGGGTTGCCGCTGCCGTTCCTGTCCTACGGCGGGTCCTCGATGTTCGCCTGCTGGGTGGCGATCGGGCTGGTCAACAACGTGCACCTGTCGACCCAGCGCAGGTGAGCCGTCCCTTGCCGATGGTGGCTTTTCGGGGACAATGTCGCTGACCGGCCCCACGAGGTGGCCTCGCGTGGCACGATCCCACGCAACCCGCACCGCCGAAGCCGAGGAAGGTCATGCCGACCAACACGCTGCACAGCATCACCGCAATGGACGAGCGCGTGAACACCGCCGTCATCGAGGGACGCGCCGCCAGCGTCGCGCACCTGTTCCGGGACCGTGTCATGCAGAGCCCGGACGCCGAGGCGTTCCGCTTCGCCGAGGGCGGCGGTACGCAGGTGTGGAGGTCGGTGACCTGGACCGAGGTCCGCGAGCGCGCCTACCGCCTGGCGGCGGGGCTGATCGCCCTCGGCATCAGCCCCGAGGACCGCGTGGCGATCGCCTCCTCCACCCGCTACGAATGGGCCCTGACCGACCTCGCCGTGATGTGTGCAGGAGGTGCGACGACGACGATCTACCCGACGACGATCGCCCCGGACATGTCCTACATCCTGTCCAACTCCGGCAGCCTCGTCGTCTTCGCCGAGGACGACGAGCAGGTGGACAAGCTGCGTGACCGTCGGGTGGACCTGCCCGACGTGTCGCGGGTGGTGACCTTCAACGGCACGCCCGACGGTGACTGGGTGATCGGCCTCGACGAGCTCGAGGAGATGGGGGTCGAGCTGCTCGCCACCAACCCCGGTGTGGTCGACGAGCGGATCGACGCCCTGCAGCCCGACCGGCTCGCGACGATCATCTACACGTCCGGCACCACCGGGCGTCCCAAGGGCGTCCGCCTCACCCACGACGCCTGGACCTACGAGGCTGCCGCCGTCGACGCGATCGGCATCCTGGACCACGACGACCTGCAGTACCTCTGGCTGCCGCTGGCGCACGTCTTCGGCAAGGTCCTGCTGACCCTGCCGCTGCAGGTCGGCTTCCCGACCGCCATCGACGGCCGAGTGGACAAGATCGTCGACAACCTTGCCGTCGTCCAGCCGACCTTCATGGGCGCCGCTCCCCGCATCTTCGAGAAGGCCTACGGTCGCATCACGACGATGATGGCCAACGAGGGCGGCCTCAAGGAGAAGCTCTTCCTCTGGTCGGTCAGCGTGGGACGTGAGGTCGCCGGCATGCGGGCCCGCGGTGAGGAGCCGACGGGCCTGCTCGCGAAGAAGCTGGCGCTGGCCGACAAGCTGGTGCTGCACAAGGTGCGCGCCCGGTTCGGCGGCCGCATCCGCTTCTTCATCTCCGGCTCCTCCGCGCTCAACCGGGACATCGCGTCGTGGTTCGACTCGATCGGCCTGACCATCCTCGAGGGCTATGGCCTCACCGAGACCAGCGCCGCGTCGTTCGTCAACCGTCCCTCCTCCAACCAGATCGGCACCGTCGGCTGGGCCCTGCCTGGCACCGAGGCCAAGATCGCCGAGGACGGCGAGGTGCTGCTGCGCGGCCCCGGTGTGATGCAGGGTTACCACGGCAAGCCCGAGGACACGGCCGAGACCATGGACACAGACGGCTGGCTGTCCACCGGTGACATCGGTGAGCTCGACGAGCGCGGCTACCTCAAGATCACCGACCGCAAGAAGGACTTCTTCAAGACCTCCAGCGGCAAGTACGTCGCCCCGTCGATGATCGAGTCGAGCTTCAAGGGCATCTGCCCCTACGTCAGCCAGTTCATGGTCTATGGCGCCGACCACAACTTCGTCACGGCGCTGGTGACCCTCGACCCGGAGGCGATCCAGGACTGGGCCGCGAACCACGGGGTCGCCGGCCCCTACCGTGAGATCGTGACGTCCCAAGAGGCCCACGCGATGGTGCAGGTGTATCTCGACACCCTCAACGTGAACCTCAACCGCTGGGAGCAGGTCAAGAAGTTCACGATCCTCGACCACGACCTCACCATCGAGGACGGTGAGCTGACCCCCAGCCTCAAGCTGCGCCGCAAGGCCGTCAGCGACAAGTACCAGACGATGCTCGACAGCCACTACAAGGGCTGAGGCGGGTCGGTCACCAGGGGCACGAACCGGTACCACCCGTGCTCGTCGACCAGGGGACCACCCTGGGCCTGGCTGACCCGCAGCATCCGCCCGGCCACGGGGATGACGAGCACGCCGCCGGGGGCGAGCTGGGCGATGAGCTCGTCCGGCAACCGCGATGGCTGCGCCGACACCAGGATGCGGTCGTACGGGCCGTCGGCCGGCAGGCCCAGGGTCCCGGGCTCGGCGGCTGCGACCCGCGCCCAGGGCCGCCCGGCCACGGCGACGTTCGCTGTCGCCGTGGTGACGAGCTCGGGGACCCGCTCCACCCCGGCGACCGTCCCTGTCGGGCCGGTCAACCAGCCCAGCAGCGCGGTCGTCCAGCCTGACCCCGCTCCCACGTCGAGCACCCGGTCGCCGGCGCGGACGTCGAGCAGCTCGAGCATCTGACGCACCGTCGTCGGTTGGCTGTTGGTCTGTCCGTGGCCGATGGGCAGTGGCGCGTCCCGCGACGCATACGGGACCTGTGCCTCGGGCAGGAACCACTGTCGCGGCACCGCCTCCATCGCGGCCGCGACGCGGACCTTCCCGCTCGCCACCCCTTCAGTATGCGGTGCTGCCGAGGGCCTCGGGGGTCAGTGCGTCCGGGCGTGGTGGGTCGTGGGTGCGGGCCCGTCCGGCCCGGGGCCGACGACGTGGGTCACGAGAGCGAGGACGAAGAGCAGGGCGAACGCCGCCACCAGCCGGACCGTCGAGCTACGCATGTCCGCAAGGTTAAGGGGCCCCTTCTGAGAAGACGCTGAACGCGGCACCCGGCCCCTCCCCGGCCGTGCACCGCGCCGCACCGTCATCCGCCGGGCCGGCCGGTGGGCCGACCGGTCGGCTCTGGTCGTTTCGGCGGGGGAGGGTGCGCGGTTACCCTTGTCACACCATGACCGACACCACAGGCTCCTCTGTCTTCGCCCGTCTCGAGCCGTTGCTCGAGCAGGTCAGCAAGCCCATCCAGTACGTCGGGGGCGAGCTGAACTCGACCGTCAAGGACTGGGACTGCGGTGGGTTCGGTCCCGGGGGCGAGGCCCTGACGACGCGGTGGGTGCTGATGTACCCCGACGCCTACGAGGTGGGCGTGCCCAACCAGGGCGTCATGATCCTCTACGAGGTGCTCAACGAGCGTGACGACGCCCTCGCCGAGCGCACGTATGCCGTCTGGCCGGACCTCGAGGGCCTCATGCGTGAGCACGGGGTGCCTCAGTTCACCGTCGACGGCCACCGCAGCGTGCGCGACTTCGACGTGCTGGGGATGTCGTTCTCCACCGAGCTCGGCTACACCAACATGCTCACCGCGCTCGACCTCGCGGGCATCGCCCTGCACGCGTCCGAGCGCACCGACGAGGACCCGCTGGTCATCGCCGGTGGGCATGCCGCGTTCAACCCCGAGCCCATCGCCGACTTCATCGACGCCGCCATCGTCGGCGACGGTGAGGAGGCCGTTCTCGCCGTGACCAACCTCATCGGTGCGTGGAAGGCCCAGGGCCGCCCCGGCGGTCGCACCGAGCTGCTGCTGCGGCTGGCCCGCACCGGTGGCGTCTACGTGCCGTCGCTGTACGACGTCAGCTACCTGCCCGACGGCCGGATCCAGCGCGTCGCGCCCAAGGCGGACGCGACCGGGGTGCCGTGGCGGGTGTCGAAGCACACCGTGATGGACCTCGATGCGTGGCCGTACCCCAAGCAGCCGCTGGTGCCGCTCGCGGAGTCGGTCCACGAGCGGATGTCCGTCGAGATCTTCCGTGGCTGCACCCGTGGCTGCCGCTTCTGCCAGGCCGGCATGATCACGCGCCCCGTGCGGGAGCGAAGCATCACCGGCA
>JBDSKZ010000076.1:0-2720 GCA_039916625.1 Pedococcus sp. | reverse complement strand
TCGGCCACCGAGCCGAGGCCACACAGTCCGAGGGTGAGGTCGAGCTCGGCGACCACGTTGGCGAGCACGTCCCGTACCCCGCGCTGACCGGCGAGGGCCAGGCCGTACACGTATGGACGCCCCAGGGCGACCGCGTCGGCACCGCACGCGAGCGCCTTGACCACGTCGGATCCGGTGCGTACCCCGCTGTCCAGCACGAGCGGCATACCGGGTCCGACCGCCTCGCGGATGGGTCCCAGGGCGTCCAGCGAGGCGATCGCACCATCGACCTGCCGCCCGCCGTGGTTGCTGACGACGAGGCCGCTGACACCGAGCTCCAGTGCGCGGCGGGCGTCGTCGGGATGCAGGATGCCCTTGAGCAGGATGGGTAGGTGGGTGCGGTCGGGCAGGGTGGCCAGCAGGTCCCACGACAGCCCGGGGTTGGAGTAGATGTCCAGGAACGCCTCCACGGCGGCGCGCGGGGCGGCGGAGCGGAGGTTCTCGCGAAGGGTGCCGGGGTGCTCGCGGCTGATCGACAGCAGCGACCGGATGGCACCGGGGGTGACCCTGACCCGCTCGTCCTCGCCGCGTGCGGCCTGGGCCGCGACCCGCTCGCGGACGATCGCCTGGAACCGGGGGTCCGAGGTGTACTGCGCGATACCGATGCCTTGTGAGAACGGCAGGGAGCCGAGGTTGAGGTCCTGGGGCCGCCATCCGAGCATGGTCGTGTCGAGGGTCACGACGATCGCGCACGCGCCGGCCTGCTCGGCCCGGCGCAGCAGGCTGTCGACGAGCGGTTCGTCGGTGGACCAGTAGAGCTGGAACCACCAGGGGGTTGCGCCGAGGGCTGCCGCAACCTCCTCCATCGGGGCGCACCCCTGGTTGGACACGATGTAGGGCACGCCGCTGTCTGCAGCGGCACGGGCGACCTGCAGGTCGCTGTCCCGGGCGACCACGCCGGCTGCCCCGATCGGCGCAAGGAGCAGGGGAGTGGGCAGGTGCCGCCCCAGCAGGGTCGTCGACAGGTCGCGGCTGGCATGGCCGGTGGCCATCCGTGGCACGAGCCGGCGGCGCTCGAAGGCCTCCCGGTTGGCCCGCATCGTGCTGCCCTCACCGGCGCCGCCCCCCACGTAGGCCCGGGCCCGCGCGGACATCGCGGACATCGCTCGACGCTCGAGCTCGGCGGCGTCTGCGGGAACCGCCGGTCGGTGGCCCAGGACACCGGCACGGTAGATCAGGCCCTGCCGCAGGCGTCCGGGTCCCACGGCAGAAGGTTGCGGATCCACGGCTGAGGGCATGGTGCTCGTCATGCGCCGATCCTGTCACCGGACTCCGTGCCGGGGCACGCGAGCCTGTGCGCTCCAGCCGCGGCTGACAGGTTCCGGACAGGTGGCGCACGGCTGCCCACCAGCCGCGGTGCGCAGGATGGAGTGACCCCGGGGAGGGCGCAGAGGCCGTCCCCACCACGAGAGGAACCCACGCATGTCTCCTGTCCGTACGTCTGTGAAGATCGCCGGCGCTGCCGGGGTCGCCGCCCTCGCCGCGGGGATCGGGGCCAGCCAGGCGTTGGCCGACACCACCACGCCCACCCCCAGCGGTACGACCCGCTCAGCTCCGGTGCAGGACGACGCGAGCGGCCCCGCGGGCGGGGGCGGCCGGGGCGGACCCGGTCACGGCCACGGCCATGGCCATGGCCGTGGCGGCGCCGACGCAGCCGCGCTCGCCAAGGAGCTCGGGGTGACGCAGGCCAAGGTGCAGGCAGCGCTCGACACCGTCCGCGAGGCGACGAAGTCGGACCGGACAGCAACCCGACCGGCCGAGGGCGCCAAGCCCACCCCGCCGACCGCGGCCGAGCGCAGCGTGCGCGAGAAGGCGCGGGCCGCCTCCCTGGCCAAGGAGCTCGGCCTGTCCGAGTCCAAGGTCCAGGCGGCGTTCGACGCTCTCGAGGCCGACCGCGGGGCCGCGCGCAAGACCGAGCTCTCCGGTCGGCTCGACACGGCGGTCAAGGACGGCAAGCTCACCACGGCCGACAAGGAGTCGGTGCTCAAGGCGTATGACGCCGGGGTCCTGGGCGGCCCTCGCCGCTGAGCCCTCGCTCCATGAGGCGTCGCACTACGGTGTGGCAGAGCCCTGCGGTTCCACCGCGGGGCTCTGCCACACCCAGGCGGCGCCGGTCGGTCACGGTGTCCACTCCCCGTGGCGTACTCGGTCCCAGGGGGGGCGCGCACGGTCACGGCAGGCTCTCCCGGGGCTGGGTGGGCAGGCTCGTGGTGGGGGGACCGGGAAAGAGGCCGTAGGGTGGGGGGACGTGGTGCGACGCGCCACGAGGAGACAGTTGCCGAGCAGCCCGACCTCGATTTGGTAGGTCACGGGGGGCTCTGGCACACTGGACCGGTTGCTTGACGCGCGCCGTTGACCCATGTCGACGCCGCCACCCCCGGTGACACCACTCGAACCAAGCGCCTATGCGCTCGGGGCGACACTCCAGGGAAGCGCAAGCCCCGGCTCTGCCGGAATTATCCGATCCGCGTGACCACTGCGTGCAAACGCATGTCGCCGGACCGCGAAGAGGGTGCGACACACCCGACCGCGGGGGTCGGACGAGACCACAGGGCCGGTTAGATGTTCGGCGAGAGAGAGACGTAACGGAGATGGCGGGACAGAAGATCCGCATCCGCTTGAAGTCGTATGACCACGAGGTCATCGACAACTCGGCGCGCAAGATTGTCGACACGGTCACC
>JBDSKZ010000075.1:0-8701 GCA_039916625.1 Pedococcus sp. | reverse complement strand
CGGCCAGACCGCCCAGCCACAGTGCCATCGCGCCGACGTGCACGAGGTTCACGACGACGGCGAGCGCCTCACCGGGAGGCACCGCCGAGTGCCCGACCAGGGGCCACGTCGCCAACAGGGCGAGGGTCGCCACCACGGCCACGACCAGCCAGGCCCGCCGCCACCGGTCCCGGACCGGCACCGGGAGCCCGAGCAGGGCCACCACCCCCACGGTGGCTGCCACGAGCAGGTAGCTGCGGACCGCATACACGCGGTCGAAGCGCTCGGAGTGGCTGTCGAGGGTCTGGGGCGCCCGCCACAGGGCGGCGAGGGGTTGGCCGCTGGCGTAGACGCCCTGCAGCAGCATCCCGCCGGCAGTGCTCACGGCGAGCAGCCCTAGTCCGGCGATGACGAGCCTGCGCAGACGTTGCTGGGCCAGCCCGGCCGGCCACACGAGGAGGGCTCCGACGACGGCACCCGGGCCCAGGGCCGCGCCGACGAAGCCGAGCCACCGCAGGACACCCAGGATCGCCCCCACGCCTTCGTTGCGCCCAGGATCCGGAAGCGTCCCGCGCACCTGGCTGGGGATCCCGACGGAGAACCGGAAGGACCCAGCCACCGGATGGGTGTCGCCGGAGCTGACCCGCCACGCCACGGTGTAGGTCCCCCGAGCCAGGCCCGAGGGCAGGTCCACCCCGATCGTGAGGGGGTCGCCCGGGAGTGAGCGCACCGGTCCCAGACCGACCTCGGCCAACCGGTCGTCGTAGACCTCGACCCCGGCGTCGCCGGCCTGGACCTGCTCGCCGAAGGTCAGGGTCAGCATGCCGGGCACACTCGTCACGACAGCACCGGCCGCTGGAGAGCTGCGGACCAGCTGCGCGTGCGCTTCTGCGGCGGTAGCGGTGAACCAGATGACCGCGCAGCAGCACAGCGCCACCGCGACTGCGGTGGCGCCCAGACCACGGAGCCCGCGGCGGGAGGCCACGCTCGCAGCGTAGCCGCCGGGTGGCGCGGCAGACTCCGCCCCGAGGACGACCCCCAAAGGTTTACCCAAGGTCGCAGGGCAACCATCGAGGCATGTCCCACGTGGCCATGTCCCGGTTGTGGCGGGTAGCCCTTCTGTCGCTGCTCGTCCTGTCGACGACCGCCTTCGGCGTCCGCCACGTCGCTTCCGTTCTGCGGGGTCCGGTCGACCCGATGACGTTGCAGGTCAACGGCATCAGCTATCGCATCCTTCACGTCGAGCAGGTGAGCGGGCTGAGCGACGCCGACCTGGGAGGGATGTCCCACGGGGTCAACAGCCTCGTCACCACCGAGCAGGCGCTCGTCAGGGTCACGCTCGAGGTGGCCGCGCCCGACAAAGGCGGCGGCTACGACACCTCGGTCCTGCGTGCCCAGGTCGGCACCGTTCCGGTCGATCCCGTGCCGGGGTCGATGGATCGGGGTTCGCTGCGACGCGGGGGCCACCTCGAGGGCGCCTTGTCGTATGTCGTGCCCCGCAACGGAGCCCAGCTACGTCTGACCGCCCCCGGCCAGGCGCCGGTGTCGCTGCTGCGTGTCGACACCGCGGGCGCCGCCGACCCCCACGGCCACGGCACGTCGGGCCCGCCCTCGACCACACCACCGACCACCAGCACCACCGTCACGAGGCAGGTCATGCCATGACTGAGTCACCACGTCGCGTCACCCACCCCGTTCCCCGCGTCGTCGCCGACGTCTTCATCGCCGGCGGCTTCGCCGTGCTCGGCGCCCTTTGGCTGGGGTGGCTCGAGCTGGCCGGGCCCCAGGGTCCGCCATCGTTGGACGCTGCCCTCGGCGGTCTTCCCGTGACCGGTTTCCTGCTTCCGCTGCTGGTCCTCGCGGTCCCGACGTCGCTGGCCCACCACCGCCGGTCCGGCAACGGGTCCGACCACCGTACTGGCCGGCGCCATGCTCCAGGCACGGACCTGCCCCCCTCCGTCGTCCTCGCGACGCTGCAGCTGGCCCTGACCGCGGCCCTGACTGCCGCGGCTGGCAACGGCATCCGGTCGACCTTCTTCGACACGGGCAGCGGCGCGCTCCCCGTCGTCGCACTCCTGGCGGACACTGCGTCGTTGCTCGTGGTCTACGTCCCCCTCGCGGGACTCGTCCTCACCCTCCCCCGGCTCACCTCGGCAGCCCCGCAGGCGTTGCTCAGGATGGCCCGTGGCCGCCGCACCGTGGCCGTGCTGTCCGTCGTCGCGGTGGCCGCCGCCACAGCGGCCGCCAGCTCGGTGCCAGCGGTAGCGGCTCCCTCGGCCGGGTCCCTGAGCTGCTTCGCAGGTGGCGTGGCCGACAAGGTCTTCGACGTCACCGCCATGGATGTCGACACCCCCCTCAACCGCTTCGGTGACCACGACCCGAAGGGCAAGATCTACGCCCTCACCAGCCAGGTCGCCGCCGTGAAGGCCCAGGCGCTCTCCCAGAAGGTCTCGGTCGGGCTCCACGGCGACGCCATACAACCGCTGGTGATCCGCGCCAACGAGGGCGACTGCGTCCAGGTGCGCTACACCAACCAGTCGGCCACCGGCGCGTACGGCTTCCACATCGACGGCCTCGAGTTCACCCTCGCCTCGTCCGGCAACACCCTCGGGAAGAACCCGACGGCGACCGTGCCGAAGGGCGCGAGCCGCACCTACCGCTTCAGCGTCCCCGACGACCCTCGCGAAGAGGGTGGCCACTACCTCCACCCCGGTCCCGGCTTCCGGGCTGCCGTCAACCATGGTCTGTTCGGGGCCCTCGTCGTCGAGCCCAAGGGATCGACGTACTGGGACCCGACCACGGCCGGGATGCCGCTCGCCTCGGGGTGGGAGGCGATCATCAAGCCCGCCGGAACCGGCGTGGCCTGCGACCGCTACTCGACGATGCCCACCTGTGGCTTCCGTGAGGCGGCCCTGCTGCACCACGAGATCGGCAACGACAACGAGCTGCTCAAGGACAGGACCGGGGCTGACGTTCCCCTCGTCGACGACACGACCGGCAGCTACCGGCCCGGCGCCTTCGCGCTGAACTACCGCTCCGAGCCCTTCCGCAACCGCCTGCTCGCCTTCCCCAAGGAGAAGTCCCACGCCTACAGCTCGTACACCTTCGGTGAGCCTGCGACGCCGATCATGCGCGGCTACCTCGCCGACCCCACGAAGATCCGGCTCATGCACGTGGGCGCCGAGAAGTTCCACGTCTTCCACCTGCACGGAGGCGGCGACCGTTGGCGGGCCAACCCGGTGGCCGACGACGCGATGACGTATGCCGAGACGGGCCTGAACAAGGACCCCGCCGCCGGTTCGCAGTCACAGCGCCTCGACTCCCAGTCGATCGGGCCGGGTGAGTCCTACAACCTCGAGATCGAGGGCGGAGCCGGCGGCGTCCAACAGAGCACCGGAGACTTCCTGTACCACTGCCACATCGCCAAGCACTACACGTCCGGGATGTGGGGTCTGTGGCGAGTGTTCGACACCCTGCAGCCCGACCTCGTGCCGCTCGGCGACCGATACGCACCGCCCTCCGCCGTCGACTCCACCGGGCTGCTGGGACGGACCTACAGCGGCACCACCCTGACCAAGGACAACCTCGACGACTGGGTCCGACCCCAGATCCCGCCGTCGGGCCTGCCCCAGAACGGCCAGGACCCCACCGTCTGGGACTGGAAGACCACCGGGCCTCCTGACGCACCGCTCTACCTCGGCGCGCCCGCCGACCCGACGGTGTTCCCCGACTCGGTCCAGGTGGTCCCCGGCCAACCCAACCTCCTCGCCGTCGACGTCGGCCACCTCGTCGGCACCAGGCCAGCGATCTTGTTCAACCCCCTGAACGGCAGACCTGCATACCCGTTGCTGCGCACCAACATCGGAAAGCGACCACCGTTCACGGCCAATGGGCACTCAGGCACCCCCTGGCTCGGTGCGAACAACTACCAGTCGTCGGGTTCCTCGGCCGATCCGTGGGCCAACCGGCAAGACGCGCTGTGCCCGCAGGACCGCAAGCTGCGGAGCTACAACATCGTGGCCATCGGCAAGACGATCCCCCGGAGCCCGACCGTCAACGACCCGGACGGCAAGCTGTTCGTCCTCGCCAAGGACAAGGCAGCTACGCTCGCCGACCCGGCACGATCCGACCCCCTCGCGATCCGTGCCAACGCCGGCGACTGCGTGGCCATCACCTTGACCAACGAGATCCCGGACGCATCGGCCTTCGACAAGTTCTCCAAGGCCTCCATGCACATCCACCACGTGCAGTTCGACGTCCAGGGGTCCGACGGTGTGACCGCCGGGTTCGCCTACGAGCACAGCGTGCGTCCCTACACCGTCACCGACCCCAAGCTGCTCACCGCCGCCCGCGAGGGTGACACCGTCCTGAACCTGTCGTCGGTCGCCAAGTTCAACGGCACCGACGCCAACGGGCAGCCGTCCAGACCCTGGCTGGCCGTCGGTGAGGGACTCGAGTCGATCGAGGCCCACCAGGTCGCCTCGGTCGACACCGTGGCCGGCACGGTGACGCTGACCAGTCCGCTGCGTTCGGACCACGCGGCGGCAGAGTACGCGGGCAGCGAGTTCATCCAGTACCGCTGGTACCCCGACGTGGCGCTCGACAACGTCTTCTGGCACGACCATGTCGACGGCATCCACGGCTGGGGCCACGGCCTCGTGGGCCAGCTCATCGTGGAACCCCCGGGCTCGACCTACCACGACCCGGTCACTGGCGATGAGGTCGACTCCGGCACGGTCGTCGACATCCACACCTCGAGCCCGCTCGTCCCTGGCGTCGTCGACCGCAGCTTCCGTGAGCTCGCACTGTTCACGATCAACGACAACGACGCTTCGGAGTACTCGACGCTCAACCTACGGGCGAACCCGCTCTCCGCCAGGCTGGACAAGGCCAACCAGTTCAGCTCGTGGAAGTACGGCGACCCCGTCACTCCCCTGCCACGCCTGTACCCCGGTGATCCCCTGGTCGTCCGCTCGGTCAGCATCTCCCCCACCATCGACTCCCTCCACTTCGTCGGCGCTCGCACCACCCAGGAGCTCCAGGAGACCAGGGCGAGCATCGTCGACGCCGTCCACGCCGGCATCAGCGAGCGCGACAGCCTCGTGATCGGCGGCACCGACCCGGACCTTCGCCTGAGACCGGGTGACTACCTCTACGCCAACGGCACCGAGCTGCGCACCCAGCAGGGCGCGTGGGGCATCGTCCGGGTCCTGCCGGGACGCGTCGGCTCCCTACGCCCCCTGCCGGGCAACACCCCGGACAGCGACTACCTGGCCCCGACGCCGACCGGGGCGGCACCGCCCCCGACGTCCTCGTCGGGCAACCCCTGTCCCGCAGGCGCCGTGCAGCGCCGGTTCGACCTCAGCGCGATGGACCGGTCGGGCAACGTGTCCGGGGGCCGCACGGCATACGTCCCGAACGCGGACGTGGCGTCGATCAAGGCGCGTCTCAAGGTGCCGGTCCCCCTCGTGATGCACGTCGTCGCGGGTGAGTGCGTCACCGTGCGACTGACCAACCTGCTCACGGCACCAGTCGGTTTCTCCGTCGGCAAGCTGGACCGTGAGGCGGGCTCCGGGGGCGTCAACGTCGGGTTCTCCACCGACCAGAACACCGCACCCAACGCCACGCGGTCCTACGTGTACTACGTCCCGGAGCACCGCGTCGGCTCGGCGGTGGTCAGCGACCTCGCCTCCAACGGCAGGCTCAAGAACGGTCTGTACGGGCTGGTGGTCGTCGCTCCGGCCTCCAAGGTGCCCGGCCTGAGCACGGAGTTCAGCGACCCGGTGACCGGTCAGGCCAAGGACCTCGGCGGCCAGGTGATCGTCCACGTCCCTGGTGGAGCCCCCCAGGACTACCGTGACTTCGCGGTGACCATCGCCGACGATGACACCCAGATCGGGCAGGACTTCATGCCGTACCCGACCAGCGCCAACGCCGGCCGCTCGAACGTGAACTACCTCGCGGCACCACTCGGCGACGGCCCCACGTCGTTCAAGAACCCCGGCAAGGTCCCCTATCTCACCGCCTTCGCGGGCGACCCCGAGGTGGTCCACGTCCTGGTGGCGCCGGGCAGCGAGAACAACCACGTATTCAGCCTGGGCGGCCTGCGCTGGGAGCAGGACCCCCTCGTCGGCCGGTCCCCGTGGCTGACCGCCCAGGGCATGACGCCGTGGGAGACGTTCGACCTCGACGTGGTGGGTGGCGCCGGAGGGACTGCCGAAGTGCCCGGTGACTACTTCTACGGTGACCTGCGGCGGCCGTTCACGGCCGTCGGGATCTGGGGCCTGCAGCGGGTCCTCCCGCCGTCCACCGGTCCGTGCCCGATCCTGCTCGTCGACGGAAGCACCTGCTGAGGCCGTCGTGACACAGGTTGATGGCAGGATCCATGCCCCTTGGGCCACAGCACCCCCTCGGGTCGCACCCGTCACACCTGTGGCGCCTACGTCGATTTCTCGTCCTTGTGAGGGTCGATCCGCCGCCCGAAGCGGCCTAACATCGCCCCGAGGGGGGACCGCCATGTCGTGGCGCCAGGTGCACGACGGTCGATCCAGGGGGAGCACTGATGGCTGAGCCAGACCTGAAGCGCGGGCCACGGGTGGTCCGCATCCCGGTCGCGCGCCCACTGCTCAGCGCGCTGTCGGTGGCGGCCTTCGGAGCAGCCCTGCTGGTCGGGGGCAGCACCGAGAAGGTGCCGACAGTCTCGGCGCGACCGACGGTGCCCGTGCAAGGGGCTGGCACGTCGGCGCCCACTGTGGCAGCCGACTGGGACGTCGCCCCACGTGACCTCGTGGTCGGCGAACACACCGACCCGCTGACCGTCGACCAGGTGGTCGCCGGTCCCGTGCAGATCGCCACGCTGGCTGCGTCGTTCCAGCCCGGTGCCGTCGACTCGTCGTCGATGTCCCGCCGGGCCGGGGCCACCGACGTCCCGGTCATCCTGTGGACCGCCTACCGGTCAGCGGTCGCCTCGGCCCCGTCCTCGTGCCGCCTGCCTGTCCAGCTGCTCGCCGCCATCGGCCAGGTGGAGTCCGGCTCCCTCGCGGGTCGGCGGCTGGACAGCAGCCATCGGGTGGTGCCCGCGGTCCTGGGGCCGGTTCTCAACGGAGGCGGGTTCGCGGCGATCTTCGACACCGACAACGGACGGTACGACGGCGACACCATGTGGGACCGCGCCGTCGGCCCGATGCAGTTCATCCCCTCGACCTGGCAGAGCTGGGGCCGCGACGGCAATGCCGACGGCGCCCGCGACCCGCAGAACGTCGAGGACAGCGCCTTCTCTGCCGCCGCCTACCTCTGCGCCAACAACCGGGACCTGTCGACCAGTGCTGGCCTGCGCTCGGCGATCCTGTCGTACAACCACTCGGACGTCTACCTCGCCGACGTGCTCCGACTCATGAAGACCGTGTCACCGGGCGGGGCGGTCCCGCGGTCCGTGGTGACCCTTCCTGCAGTCCCGTTCCCCGTGGTGGGCCCACCGTCCCAGCCACCGGTCCGGGCCGCCGCCCGACCGGCCGGCCGGTCGAGCGCGACGGCCCTGCGCCCCTACGCCAGCGGCTTCCCGACCACCCCCGCGCGCAGCACGACCACCTATACGACCGCGCGACCCACCTCAGCCGGCACGACCACGTGGACGACCACGTGGACGCCCACCTCGAGCAGGACCACCTCGACGTCCACGTGGACCCAGACGTCGACGCCGGCCTCCACCAGCGCCTCTGCGACGAGCTCGTCCACCACGACGACAGGCACCACGACGACAGGCACCACGACGACAGGCACGACACCGAGCACCACGACACCGTCCGCTGCGTCGTGCCCGACCCCGACCACGACCGACCCCGCCGCGACGTCGACCACGGACGTCCCGACCCCGGCCTCCACGACGCCCTCCACGACGCCCTCCACGACGGACTCGACCATGACCGAGTCCGCGACCTCCACCGCGACGAGCAGCACCAGCACCGGCGCACAGACCCCGGACCCGTGCGCGACGACCCCCACCGACCCCCCGACCTCGAGCAGCGGCCTCGCCGCGGTGGTCGGTTCGACGAGCTAGCCGACTCAGGGGACGATCTCGAACCTCACCGTGCTCGTGCTGACGCTCGCCTCGGTCAGCCTGACCTTCACCCGGGTGCCGAGGTCGTGGTCGCCGGTCGCGTTCGCGAGGACCGCCGGCTCCTGCACCTGGACCACCGCACGACCCTTCCCGCGCTGGTCGACGACCATCGCGTCGAACACCTCGCCCACCCGATCCTCCAGGGCGGCTGCCTCGACGGCGTCGGCACACCCCCGGTCGACCGCACTGGCCACCTTGTCCGACGTCGCCATCACGGCGGGCAGGGACGGCAGCGCCTCGCGGGCCCAGCCGGGCACCTCGGTCCCGGCGCTGATCGCGGCACAGATCGCCAGGCCGAACCGGTCGACCAGCCGGCGCAGTGGCGCGGTCACGTGGGCGTAGGCAGCGGCCACCGCGGCGTGCTGGGAGTTTTGGGGCACCGACCCGTCGAACGGCGTGTAGCCGGCCCCCCGGAACAGCGCCGTCGCCTCGTGGATCAGAGCCAGGTGCTTGGGGTCGGTCCGGTCCAGGGTGCGCAAGAACTCGCCGTAAGGCACGTCCTTGCGCCACTCGACGCCCAGGGCGCGACTGGCGTGCCGGAACTTTCCCACCGCGCCCTGCTCCGGTGCCGGCATGGTGCGCAGGATCCCGACCTTCGCCCCGAGC
>JBDSKZ010000074.1:0-10955 GCA_039916625.1 Pedococcus sp. | reverse complement strand
GGTCAGACGCTGCGCTCGATCCAGCTCCCCCAGGCCCTGACCGCCATGCTGCCGGCCCTGGTCGGCCAGCTGGTCGTGGTGCTCAAGGACACCGCCCTCGGCACGATCATCCTCTACCCCGAGCTGCTCACCGCAGCCAAGACGCTGGGGTCGGCCTACTCCAACACGGTGCCGGCCTACCTCGTCGTCGCCCTCATGTTCATCCTGATCAACTACTCCCTCACCAAGGTCGCGGGCTACGTCGAGCGCTGGCTGAATGCGCGCGGAACCACCTCCGGTGCCGTGACGACGAACATGCCGAACATCGTCCAGGGACGCGCCGAGCCCGGTGAGTCCGCGGCGGCCGGCACGCGGATGGTCCGCCCCCGCAAGTAGGGTCGACGCCCCCGCTCCCGCCCCGCCTCCGCAAGGAGGATCCACGCTGGTGCACGACAAAGGCCCGGGTCGGATGAGCCGGGCCTTTCGTGTGCTCCCCCGGTTGGACTCGAACCAACAACCTGCCGATTAACAGTCGGCTGCTCTGCCAATTGAGCTACAGGGGAAAGTGCTTCGGCGGGACCCGCCGTTGGCGCTGCGCAACCATAGCAAAGGATGCGTGCCGACCTGAAACGGGACACCCCGCGGGCCGACAGGGGTGACACCGGCCCACGAGATGGTGGCAGAACGCGGTCAACGCCCGCACATGGCAGAGGTTCACCACCACCTCGAGCGGACTTGCGGCGCCCGCTCAGGACAGGCCGACCTGCTCGCGCAGGTAGGCGAGCGCCTCCTCGGCCATGGCCGCCACCTCGGGGTCATCGGCACGGGCCCCGCGTCCCAGGACGACCTGCTCCACGAGTCCGCCACCACCGAGGTCCTGGCGGATCACGGCGCGAGCGGTCCGGCGCGGACCGAGGTCGATCTTCTGGCTCAGCACCACACTGGACTGGACCCGCTCGCGCAGGGTCTCCGGCAGCAGGGTCGTGTCACCCAGCACCCACTGGCTCGGCCTGGACCCGTCGACCCAGGTGACGGTGAGCTGGGTGAGCTCGGCCGACCAGGACCCGGAGTCCACCTCGTGCCACGGCCGGGTCAGGTCGCACTGCCCGGTCGTGTCGACCGCATACAGCCTGTGGTTGGTGGCCACGACGGTGGCGCCGGTGGGCGTGCCGCCAGCGAGCACCGGTGCCCAGCAGAGCACCCGCTCCCCGGACTTGAGGCCGACGGCGTCGCGGACCCTGACGGGCAGCTTGGGCGAGCGGCGCAGCGAGATCCCCATCAGCTGGCCCGGTCGCGCAGCTGCGCGAGCTCACGCTGCAGGTCCTGCAGCTCGCCGCTGAGGGCACGGGCCGAGGCAGGGTCGCTGTGGAGGTCGGCCCCCATCCGGCGCATCGCCGACATGGCGTCGCCGATCCTGCGCGTCAGCATGACCTCCTGGACCCGCACGAGCAGCGAGTCGATGTAGCGACGCTCGGGCAGTCCCGTCGCCTTGTCGAAACGGGTGGGCAGCGGCGCGACTGAGAGCTCGGACACCAGGGCCCGGACCGAGAGTGGAGCGGCCTCGGCCACCGCGTCACCCCAGGCCTGCGTGGAGGCGCCGCGCTGAGGTCCCCCGACGCCTCGGACGCCGTCGAAGACCGCCCGGTGCGCCGGAGCAGTGAACGCCTCCGGGGTGATGGCGTCGATGTCGGTGACCTCGAAGCTGTCGGGATACTGCAACAGGGTCTGGAGGAGCTGGCGCTCGGCGAAGACCACGGGGTCCCGCAGGTCCGGCGCCGGCAGCGACGAGCGAGCCTCCTCCAGCGACGGCTCCGGCACGACGTCGGCGTCCGGTCGGTGGGGGCCACGGCCTGCCGGAGCGTCGCCCTCAGCCTTGGCGTCGCGGGCCGCCATCCGCTGGGCGCGGGCGACCTCGGCCTGAACCTGCTCGACCTCGACCCCGATCCACCCCGACACCGTGCGGATGTACTCAGGACGCATCGAGCTGTCACGGATGCTGTTGACGATGGGCGCGGCGGCTCGCATGCCCTGGACCCTGCCCTCGGCAGTGGACAGGTCGAACCGGTCGATGGTCGTCCGCACCGCGAACTCGAACATCGGCACGGCGTCGTCGATGAGGTGGCGGACGGCGTCGTCACCCTGGGCGATCCGCAGCTCGCACGGGTCCATGCCGCCGTCGGCCACCGCCACGAAGGACTGCGATGCCCAGCGCTGGTCCTCCCCGAACGCCCGCATCGCCGCCTTCTGCCCCGCGGCGTCGCCATCGAAGGTGAAGACGACCCGGGCTGGGGCGAGGTCGGCCTCGTCGCGCATGATGCGACGCAGCAGCTTGATGTGGTCGACCCCGAACGACGTGCCACAGGTCGCGACGGCTCCCTCGATGCCGGCGAGGTGGCAGGCCATGACGTCGGTGTAGCCCTCGACGATGACGGCCTTGCGGTCCCCGGCGATCGACTTCTTCGCAGAGTCCAGGCCGTACAGCACGGTCGACTTCTTGTAGATCGGCGTCTCTGAGGTGTTGAGGTACTTCGCTGCGATGCGGTCGTCCTCGTAGAGCCGTCGCGCACCGAAGCCGACCGTGTCGCCGGTGATGTCCCGGATCGGCCAGACCAATCGTCCCCGGAAGCGGTCGTAGAGCCCGCGGCTCCCGCGACCCGACAGGCCTGCCAGCGTCAGCTCCTCGTCGGTAAAGCCCTTGCCGCGCAGGTGGCGCGACATCTCCTCACCACTGCGCGGCGCGAACCCGACCCCGAAGCGTTTGGCCGCCTCGCTGTCGAACCCGCGCTCGCGCAGGAAGTCACGCCCGATGCGCGCCTCGGGTGAGTTGAGCAGGGCGTGGTGGTAGAACTCCTGCGCCACCCGGTGGGCCTCGACGAGCCGCGAGCGGCGTCCGACGGACTCCCCGTCCCGGGGGCGGCCACCTTCCTCGTAGTGCAGCTCCATGCCGAGCTTCTGGGCGAGCCGCTCGACGGCCTCACTGAAGCTGAGGTGCTCGACCTTCTGGGTGAACGAGATGACGTCGCCGCCCTCGCCACAGCCGAAGCAGTGCCAGGCGCCGACGGTCGAGCGGATGTTGAAGGACGGGGTCTTCTCGTCGTGGAACGGGCACAGCCCCTTCATCGAGCCCGGACCCGCTGGGCGCAGCGTGACGTGCTCGCGCACGACGTCCTCGATGGACGAGCGCTCCTTGACGAGCGCGACGTCCTCGGCCTTGATCCGACCCGCCAACTGGCCCTCCTTGTCGCCGCCGAGTCTAGGTGGTGCCTCCGGTCGAGGCGGCGGTCCCCCACAGGCCCTTTGCTCCAGGGCGCACAGGAGCCCACGAAGCAGGGGGACCTTGGCCCCGGTGGCTGCTCCGGGCTGCGGCCCAGACTGCGCACATGTCCCCCGCCCGGCTCCGTGTCGCGCGCCGCATCCTCGAGGTGGGCACCGCCGTTGCGCTCGCCGTCGTCCTCCTCGGTCTCGGTCTGCCCCACTCGGCGGGGGCGAGCTGGTCACAGATCGGGGACGTGCTGTCGTCGGTGCGACCAGAGGAGTTCGCCCTCCTGACCCTGGTGTGGCTGGGTGGGCTGTGGGTGCACACGATCGCCCTCGCCGCGGCCCTGCCCGGCCTCAGCCGGACCCGGGCCTTCTTCCTCAACATCACCGGTAGCAGCGTGTCGAACCTCGTGCCCCTCGGCGGGACCCTCGGGACCGCCGTCAACTGGTGGTCGTGCCGTAGGTGGGGCTTCTCGACGGCGGCCTTCGTCCGGTGGGCCATGGTCACCAACATCTGGGACGTGCTCACCCGGCTGCTCGTGCCGGGGGTCGCGCTGGCCTGGCTGGGCTACCGCGGCCTCGGGGACGACGACGTCCTCCTCGGCGCCACGCTCGTCTCGGCCGCTGCCCTGCTCGGCGCGGCCGGGACCACGGTGGCCATGCTGCGCACCGACACCGGAGCCCGTCGACTCGGTGGGGTGGCCGACCGCCTCGCGGCCGCACTGCGTCGTCCACCCAGGAACCGTGCCCGCCAGGCGGTGCAGGTCAGGCGCGACCTGGCCGACCTGATCCGGCGGGCTTGGCTGCGCCTCACGGTGGGCAAGCTGTTGTATGCCGTGGCGCAGGCAGGGCTGCTGTGGCTGTGCCTGCGCGTGGTGGGCACCGCCGCGGCCCCGGCCGTCGTCTTCGCCGCCTTCGCGGTCGAACGGGTGTTGTCCCTCGCGGTGATCACCCCGGGGGCCACCGGGTTCGTCGAGATCGGTATGACCACCTACCTGGCCCGCATGGGAGCAGACCCCGCGACCTCAGCGGCCGGGGTCCTCCTGTACCGGTTCTTCGTCATCGGGATGGAGGTGCCGCTCGGCGGGGCGCTGCTGCTGCCGTGGTCCCTGCGACAGGTGGCCACCCGGCGGTCGCGTGACCGGGATCTCCTGCCCGGGATTTCGACCCGTCCAGGACCAGCAGTAAGGTAAGGCTTGCCTTCACAACCCCGATCCCCGTAGGAGTACCCGACCGTGATCCGCCGACGGACCGTCCTGGCCGCTCTTGCGGCGAGCGCCACCCTGGCTCTGACCGCCTGTGGCGGCGGCACCCTCGAGGCGGACAAGAACCTCGACCCCGCCAAGCTGACGATCTACAGCGCGCAGCACGAGAACCTCACCGAGGCCTGGGCCAAGAAGTTCCAGGACGACACCGGCACCAAGGTGCAGATCCGCTACGGCAGTGACTCCTCGATGGGCGCCCAGATCGTGCAGGAGGGGGCCAAGTCGCCGGCGGACGTGTTCCTCACCGAGAACTCCCCCGCCATGACGACGGTCCAGAACGCCAAGCTGTTGGCGCCGGTCGAGGCCAGCACCATCGCCCAGGTCGGCGACACCTTCGCACCGTCCAGCAAGGAGTGGGTCGGCATCGCGGCCCGCTCCACCGTGCTGGTCTACAACCCTGCCAAGATCAGCGCCGCCGAGCTGCCGAAGTCGATCATGGACCTGCAGGACCCCAAGTGGGCGGGCAGGTGGGGCGCGGCGGCCGGCGGTGCCGACTTCCAAGCCATCGTCAGCGCGATCCTCGCGACGCGGGGCGAGGCGAAGACCGCCGCCTGGCTGGGCGGCCTCAAGGACGGCGCGAAGGTCTACCAGAACAACATCGCCGTGATGAAGGCCGTCAACGCCGGTCAGGTCCCGGTCGGGATCATGTACCACTACTACTGGTACCGCGACCAGGCGCTGACCAAGGCCGGCAGCGGCAACACCAAGCTCCTCTACTTCCGGGGCGAGGACCCGGGCGCGTTCGTGAGCGTCTCCGGTGGCGCGGTGCTGAGGTCGAGCAAGCACGCAGCCAACGCCCAGAAGTTCCTCGCGTTCGTCACCAGCACCGAGGGGCAGAAGATGCTCGCGACCAGCGACGCCAAGGAGTACGCCGTCGGCAAGGGCATCGCCTCGGACGCGGCCCTCGAGCCGCTGGACACCCTGCAGGCGCCGAAGATCGACCCCTACACGCTCAACGGCCCCAAGGTCATCGAGCTGATGACTGCGGCGGGCATCCTCTAGGTGGTCCGACGCCGTGGAGGTGCTCCCTCCGCACCGGCAGCAGTCGTCACGGCGAGCCTCGTCGTGGCGGCGCTGTGCGTGCTGCCCCTGCTCGTCGTCGGCGTCACCGCGTTCGACACCGGGGTGGGCGCGGCGTGGGACCTGCTGTGGCGGCCTCGGGTCGGTGAGCTGCTGCGCAACACCGCCTCCCTGGTCGTCCTCACGGTCACCCTGGCCACCGTCATCGGCATCGCCGCAGCCTGGCTGGTCGAGCGGACGTCGTTGCCGGGCGCCAAGTTCTGGCGGGTGCTGCTCGTGGCGCCGCTGGCCGTCCCGGCGTTCGTCAACAGCTATGCCTGGACCACCGTGCGACCCGACCTCGAGGGGCTCGCCGGTGCGGTCCTGGTCACCACGTTGTCCTACTTCCCCTTCGTCTTCCTGCCCGTGGCTGCGGTCCTGCGCGGGCTCGACCAGAGCATGGAGGACTCCTCCCGCTCGCTCGGGCTAGGACCGTGGCCGACGTTCTTCCGGGCGGTGCTGCCGCAGCTGCGACCGGCCGCCCTCGGCGGGATGCTGCTCGTGTCGCTGCACCTGCTGTCGGAGTTCGGCGTGCTGGCGATGCTGCGCTTCCCGACCTTCACCACGGCGATCCTCGAGCAGTTCCAGGTGGCGTTCAGCAACAGCGCCGGCAGTGTGCTCGCCCTCGTCCTGATCGCGCTGTGCCTGGGCCTGCTCACGGTCGAGCTGCTGCTGCGCGGCACCATGCGGCACTCGCGCTTCGGCCGTGGTGCCGCTCGGCGCGCGCTGCCTACCGGCCTCGGCCGCTGGACCGCCCCGGCCCTGCTCACCCTGGCCGCGCTCACGGTCCTGTCCCTCGGGGTCCCCCTCGGCAGCCTCGTCTACTGGTTCGTCGCCGGCAACGCCCGACCTGACGTGGCGGCGCTGCTCCAGACCCTCGGCAGCACCCTCGGGCTCGGGCTCGGCGCCGGCGTGATCACCGTCGTTGCGGCCTTCCCCATCGCCTGGCTCATCGCCCGTCGGCGCAGCTGGCTGTCCGTGCTCGCCGAGCGGGCCACGTATGTCGCGTCGTCCCTGCCTGGTGTGGTCATCGCCCTGGCGCTGGTCACCTTGTCGGTTCGCTACGCCAACCCGGTCTACCAGACCAGCATCGTCCTCGTCGCGGCATACGCGATCTTGTTCATCCCGCGCGCGATGGTGAGCATCCGCGCCGCCATGGCCCACGCCCCCGAGGAGCTCACCGACGCGGCGCGGGCCCTCGGCGACAGTCCACTGCGGGCCTTCTTCCGGGTGCTGCTGCCGCTGACGCTGCCGGGCACCCTGGCCGGGTTCGCGATGGTGTTCATCGCCGTCTCGACCGAGCTCACCGCGACGCTGCTGCTCGCCCCGACCGGGACGCAGACACTGGCCACCGCCTTCTGGAGCGCGAGTGAGAGCATCGACTACGCGGGCGCGGCGCCCTATGCCGCCGCCATGGTGCTCGTGTCCGCTCCCCTGACCTACCTGCTGCTGCGACGACCCGACGAGGAGCCTGCCCTGTGACCACCTTGCGCGTCAGCGGTGTCGACGCCTCGTACGGACCGCGCCCGGTGCTCCACGGCATCGACCTCGTCGTGGCCTCCGGCACGACGACGGCGATCCTCGGCCCGTCCGGGTGCGGCAAGACGACCCTGCTGCGCGTCGTGGCCGGCTTCCAGACACCTGACGCCGGCACGGTGCAGCTCGGCGAGCAGACCGTCGTCGGGCCCGGCACCTGGGTCGCTCCCGAGCGCCGTGGCATCGGCTACGTCCCGCAGGAGGGAAACCTCTTCCCGCACCTCTCGGTCGGCCACAACATCTCGTACGGGCTGCACCGGGCAGCTCGTCGGACCGGTCACCGCGTCGAGGAGATGCTCGAGCTCGTGGGCCTGTCCCCGGACCTCGCGGACCGGCGCCCCGACCAGCTCAGCGGTGGCCAGCAGCAGCGAGTCGCCCTGGCCCGGGCGCTGGCTCGCCGACCCTCGGTGGTGCTGCTCGACGAGCCGTTCTCCTCCCTCGATGCCGGGCTGCGTGCCTCGACCCGCCAGGCCGTCGCCGACGCCCTGGCCCACGAGGGCGTCACCGTCGTCCTGGTCACCCACGACCAGTCCGAGGCGCTGTCCTTCGCTGACGAGGTGGCGATCATGCACGATGGCCGGTTCGCCCAGGTCGGTGCGCCGACCGAGGTCTATGCGACCCCCGCCGACCGCCACGCGGCTGCCTTCCTCGGCGATGCGGTGTTCCTGCGCGGCCGGGCCGAGGGCTCCTCCGTGGCGACCTCGCTCGGCACCATCCCGGTGCACCAGCCCGCGCCACCCGGCACCGTCGACGTGCTGCTGCGCCCGGAGCAGATCCAGCTGGGCACCGTTGCGGAGGGCCGTCCCTGTGCCGAGGTGCTCTCGACGACCTACTTCGGTCACGACGCCCTCGTCGCCCTTCGCCTACAGGCCGACCACACCGTGGTCACCGCACGGATCCATGGCACGGACGTCCCCGCCACGGGGTCGATCGTCGGCCTCAGCGTGGTCGGCGAGGCGCGCGCCTTCAGCCCCACCTGACGTCCGTCAGCCCTGCCTGACGCCAGTCAGCCCTGCCTGACGCCAGTCAGCACCAGCGGACGTGCAAGGCCAGTGCGCGGACGTCGGTGAGCGAGGCGACCTGGTCGACGATGAGCCGCAGGGCCGCGGCGTCACTGTCAGCGGCCTTCCAGTCGGCGAGCAGGTCGGGGTCGAGCCGACCGGGCGGATCCGTCTGGTAGGCCTCGACGAGCGAGCGCACCACCTGCCGCTGGCCCGCCATCACGGTCACCCGTTCCTGGGCGTGCATGACGAAGTGCGCGGACACGGCCTTGAGGACGGCACACTCCGCGCGGGTGTCGTCCGGGACGACGAGGTCCGCTTCGTACCGCGTGAGCGGCCCGGTCCCGTGGCGTTCGCGGGTAGCCACCTCCACCGCGAGCACGAACCGTCCGATCAGCCGAGAGGTCATGTCCTTCAACGCTGCCCGGTCGATCCGGGTGCCGTCGTATGCCGCGGGCACGGCGCCGCTGGCCAGCACGCGTTCCAGCGCGGTACCGAGGGCGTCGGTGCCCAGGTCTGCGGCGTAGAGACCGGTGGCGACCGCGAGGACGCTGTCGACCTCGGCCGCGTCACGCAGGCTACGCACGTCGAGCCGGCCCGAGGCGATCGCGTCCTCGACGTCGTGGACGGAGTACGCCACGTCGTCGGACCAGTCCATGACGTCGGCCTCGAGGCAGCGCTCACCGGTCGGGCGCCCGCCGCGGAACCACTCGAACACCGGCAGGTCGTCCTCGTAGACCCCGAACTTGCGCGTGGGTCCCACCGCGACCGGTGCCGCCCCCCTTGCCCACGGGTACTTGGTGGCGGCGTCGAGGCTGGCCCGGGTCAGGTTGAGGCCGGCCGGGCGTCCGTCGGGGTGGGTGCGTTTGGGCTCCAGGCGCGAAAGCAGCCGCAGCGTCTGGGCATTTCCCTCGAAGCCGCCGATGTCCACGGCCACTGCGTCAAGGGCTTGTTCGCCGTTGTGCCCGAAGGGCGGGTGACCGAGGTCGTGGGCCAGGCAGGCCGTGTCGACCACATCGGCGCTGCAGCCCAGGGCCGCCCCGAACTCGCGACCGATCTGGGCCACCTCGAGGGAGTGGGTCAGCCGGTTGCGGACGAAGTCGTCGTCGCCGGGCTGCACCACCTGGGTCTTGGCAGACAGGCGCCGCAGCGACGCCGAGTGCACCAGCCGTGCACGGTCCCGAGCGAAGTCGTCGCGGTCGGCACGCTTCAGGACCGGGTCCTCGCGGACCCAGCGCTCCCGGTCGACCTCGGTGTACCCCACGCGGGGAACTCTAGGCGTCACCGTCCTCGCGGGTCTCGGCAGTGCCGGCGGTTCCCGCTGCATCCGCCGCCAGCGCGGCGGCGGCGGCGCGCTCGACCCACCGCGGAACCTGGCCGTAGCGCTGGGGCGCGATCAGTCGGCCGTGGGCGCTGTCGTCGACCAGCTGCGCCATCCGCCTGTCGCGGGTCACCTCCTGCTTGGCGGTCAGCACCCAGCTGACCGCGAGCTTGCGGTAGGTCGCGGTGGCGACCGCCCAGAAGGCGCTGGCGCGGGGGTCCGCGGCGAGCTGCGCTGCATACCCCGGTGGGAGCTCGAGCTCACGGTTCTCGTAGGCGTAGATGCCGGACCGCTCGGGGGTGCGCCGTTCGTAGGCAGCCAGCCCCGACGGCTGCATCCGACCCTCGGCCCTGAGCCGCTCGACGGTGGCGATGTTGACGCTGCTCCAGCTGCTCACCGCCTTGCGCGGGGTCCACCGCTGGCGCCGGGCGTCCTCGTCGATGCGTTGGGCGACCGAGTCGATCCAGCCCCAGCACAACGCCTCGACCACGGCGTCCTCCCAGACCAGGCCGCGCTCGGGCACGTGCTTCTTGTACAGCCCCATCCAGAGCTCGGTCTCGCTGTCGTGGTGAGCGGCGAGCCACGCCCCGAATTCCTGCGGGCTGGAGAAGAATGTCGCTGGCCGCTCCGGGGTCCCACCCGGTGTCCCGATCATGCAAGCAGCCTGCCACGAGGGTCTGACGGTGGGCCGCTCGTTCCCCGACGCCGATGATCCAAACGGTGGCCTTCAGCACAGAGCGGCGGGGCCTGCGCGGATTGCGGGGTCCTGTGACCCGGCGCAGGCTGGAGACATGAGCCATCTGAGTGGAAAGACCATCGCCTTCCTCGTCGCCGCCGAGGGCATCGAGCGCGTCGAGCTGACCGACCCCTGGCAGGCCGTCACGGACGCCGGGGCCACCCCGGTGCTGCTGTCACCCGAGACCGGCGAGGTGCAGACCTTCGACCACCTCGACAAGGCCGAGACCCGACCGGTCGACAAGACCGTGAAGTCCGCCTCCGTGGACGACTACGACGCACTCGTGCTGCCCGGTGGCGTCGCCAACCCCGACGCGCTGCGCACCGACGCGGACGCGGTCGGCTTCGTCCGGGACTTCGTCGCCTCCGGCAAGCCCGTCGCCGCCATCTGCCACGCCTCGTGGACCCTCATCGAGGCCGGTGTCCTCGAGGGCCGCACGCTGACCTCGTGGCCGAGCCTGCAGACCGACCTGCGCAACGCCGGCGCCACCTGGGTCGACGAGGAGGTCGTCACCGACGGCAACCTGATCACCAGCCGGAACCCCGACGACATCCCCGCGTTCAACAACGCGGTCCTCGAGGCGCTCGCCCACGGAGCGGCCGGGACCGCGTGACGCGCTAACGGGACCCGTCAGTTCCTCGTCGGGGTGCCGGTCGCTCCCCTACGCTCCGGGGTATGAAGCGGATGAGCGGCATCGACGCGGCGTTCTGGTACGGCGAGACCCCGGCCTGGCACATGCACATCGGCGCCGTCGCGATCCACGACACCGAGGACGCCGCGAACTTCAGCTTCGCCGAGGT
>JBDSKZ010000073.1:0-17208 GCA_039916625.1 Pedococcus sp. | reverse complement strand
TGAACACGCCCGGGATTCCCGGCGTGTTCACCTCGACCCGCGGAGGGGAAGTGGGAGTGAGAGGGGTCAGAGGGCGGCCAGGAGGTCTCGGAGTCGGCCCGGGAGTGCCTGCGCTCCTGACCCGTCTGGGCCGCCTCTGCTGCAGGTTTCGTAGACCAGGACCGTCAGCTGGTCCATGACTGCGCCCGGGCCGAGGTCGGGCAACAACGCAGCGTCATCACCGGCGAGGTCGACCAGCAGCGCCCGGACGACCGGGGCACACGACAGCGCGCGGTCCAACGGCAGCTGTTGCCACCGTCGGACCACGCGCTGGAGCTGGGTCGAAACCTCCTGCGGGACAGGTGATCTCGAAGCCATGGTCGTCTGCTAGTTGCTGCGCAGCCGACTAGTTGCTGCGCAGCCGACCGAGCAGGCGCAGGATCTCGAGGTAGAGCCACACGAGCGTCACGATGAGCCCGTGGGCCAGCAGCCACGAGTACTTCTCAGGCGCACCGGCCGCGATCGCGCGGTCGATCGAGTCGAAGTCCACGGCCAGCATCGCCGAGGCGAGGCCGATGGCGAACAACGAGATGCCGATGCCGAGGGGACCGGTGCCACCGATGCCGAAGCGGGTGCTCGTGATCAGCGCATAACCGAGGTTGATCAACGCGAAGATCGCGTAACCGATGACGGCCATGGTGACGATCCGGCGGAACTTCTCGGTGACCTTGATGATCCCGGTCTTGTAGGCGATCAGCATGCCGGCGAAGACGGACAGCGTCGCGAGGATCGCCTGCGCGACGATGCCGCGGAACACCGGCGTGTTGGGCTCGTCGAACATCAGGGCGTAGTAGCTGCTGACCGCCCCGACGAGCACCCCCTCGAACACGGCGTACGCGACGATCAACGGCACGCTGATCGTCTTCTTGAAGGCGATGACCAGGCCGAGTACCAGGGTCGCCGCGATGCCACCGAGCATCAGCGGCAGACCGATGCTGGGCGTCAGCTGCCAGGCGATCGCCCCGACGACGATCACGATGGAGAACAGCCCGATGGTCTTCATGACCACGTCGTCGATCGTCAGCCGACGGGTCTGGACCGGGCCGGCAGCCGGCTGGTTGTAGAGGTCCTGCAGCTGCTGGGACGACATCGCGTCCGTGGCCGCCATACCTGCGGTGGACTGCTGCTGGGGCGCACGGCCGAAGCCTGCGTAGCCCTTGCGGGATTCCTTCTCGATCCGGTCGAACACCGGGTTGCTGGCCATGCGTTGCTCCTTGAGGGGCGTCGTGCGGCCCTACGGTCGGCCGCTCCCCCCAGAATACGTGTGGGACCCACCCCAGAGTTCCCGGGCCACGCAACCTGTGGACACCGGTGCCGGACCAGAGGGGGACCTGGTGCCCCCGACGGGGCTCGAACCCGCACCTGTGGCGATTTTAAGTCGCCTGCCTCTGCCAGTTGGACCACGGGGGCGGGCCCAGTATGCCGCGGCAGCGCCTGCCGCGCCGGGACCACCCATGCACCCCGAGGGGTCAGCGACCCCGAGCCGCGAGACGGCGCGCGGCCGTGGCCTGGAGCGTGAAGATGGTGCGGGTCAGGGCTGGGGCGTACCGCAGGGCCCGCCAGGTCAGGTGTGCCAGCGCGCCGACGGGGATGACGGCCTTGTTGGCGGCCAGCCCCTCCACACCGCGCTGGGCGGTGAGCTCGGCCGTGAGGAGCTTCGGCTGCAGCATCCGCACGCGCGAGCGGATGCTGCTGCCCCCCAAGCTCTGTGGCGGCTCGTACATCGAGTCGAGCAACGGGGTGTCGACGAAACCGGGGCAGAGCACGCTGACCTGGATGCCCAGCGAGGCGGCCTCGGCGCGCAGGGCGGTCGAGAGCCCGACCACCGCGTGCTTGGTGGTGGTGTAGGGCAGCATCGACGGCGCAGGGACGAGTCCCGCGAGCGAGGCGATGTTGAGGATGTGGCCGCTGCGCTGCGCGCGCATCACCTCGTATGCCGCCGTGGCGCCGTTGATGACCCCGCGCAGGTTGACGTCGATCGCCTTGGTCCAGTGCCGCTCGTCGAGCTCCTCGAGGAAGCCGCCGAGGCCGATGCCGGCGTTGTTGACCATCACGTCGAGGCGGCCGTGCTCGGCGACGGCGTCCTGCACGACCCTCCGGACCGCGTCGGCATTCGCCACGTCGAGAGCGACGGCCGAGCACCGCGGGCCGAGCTCGTGGGCGGTTCCCTGCGCTGCGGTCAGGTCGAGGTCTGCTATGACGACGTGACTGCCGCGCCCGACCAGCTCGGCAGCGATGGCCCTGCCGATGCCGGACGCACCGCCTGTGACGATGCTGACCTTCGGTTCGAACGCCTTACGCATCGACAGAGTCCTTTGCTGAGGGAGGTGCAGCGGGGGTGCGGACCTCGAGCCGCTCGAAGACGGAGTCGTCCATCGTCCGGGTCCGCCACCAGTAGGCGACGGACGAGCCCGGCCACAGCGCCGCGTTGTGGCCGAACTTGTCGAGGTACCAGCTCTTGCAGCCCGTCGCCCACACCGTGTGGCGGGAGCGCCGCCTCATCTCGGCGGTGAAGGCGTCCTGGGCGGCCTCGGTCGTGACGCGGGCGCCGGAGCGGCCGCGGTCCAGTCCCTGCAGGATGTAGCGCGTGGCGAACTCCGTCATCATCACGACCGAGCTGTGGCCGAGTCCGGTATTGGGGCCGAGCAGGAGGTAGAGCTCGGGGAAGCCCGCGACCGTGATGCCGAGGTGGCTCTTGGCCCCCTCTGCCCAGGCGTCGTCGAGCGTGCGCCCGTGCAGACCGCGGACGGCCATGCGGTCGTAGCTGCCGGTGAGCGAGAAGCCGGTGGCGAGCACGATCGCGTCCACCTCGTGGCGCGTCCCGTCGGCGGTGACCACGGCGTCCGGCTCGACCCGGGCGATGGCCGCGGTCACGAGGTCCACGTCGTCGCGGTCGAACGCCGGCCAGTAGCTGCTGGAGAGCAGGACCCGTTTGCACCCCAACGTGTAGTCGGGCGTCAGCTTCGCGCGAACCTGCGGGTCGCGCACCGACTTCGCGAGCTCGCGCCGTGCGATGGCTTCTGCCGCCCTGGCCACGAGGGGGAAGCCCACGAAGAGCGGGACCTGGGCCTCCATCCGCCAGAAGGTCGACCAGCGCACGGCGCGCTGGAGCGCGGGATACCGCCGGAATGCTCGCTGGCGCCGCGCGGTCCAGCGCAGGTCGCGCTTGGGGAGCGTCCACGCCGGGGTGCGCTGGAAGACGGTGGTCCGCGCGGCGCGCGGTGCGAGCTCGGGAAGCAGCTGGATGGTGCTGGCGCCGGTGCCGACGACAGCCACCCGACGGCCGTCGAGGTCGTCGCGCTCGGGCCACCGGGCGGTGTGCATCACCTCGCCGGTGAAGTCCTCGAGGCCGGGGAAGTCCGGGCGCTTCGGCTCGTGCAGTGCGCCGACCCCGAGGACCAGGGCGTCCGCGGTCCACTGACGTCCGTCGGCGGTGGTGAGCGCCCAGCGCTGTCGTGCCGCGTCATACCTCGCCTGCTCCAGGTCTGCACCGAAGACGATCTTGTCGCGCAGGTGGTGGCGCTGCGCGACCGCGCGCAGGTAGCCCCAGATCTCGGGGGCGCTGGCATAGTCGCGGCTCCAGTCCGGCTTCTGGTCGAAGGAGAAGCTGTAGAGGCGGGACGGCACGTCACAGGCACAGCCCGGGTAGCGGTTGTCGCGCCACGTGCCGCCGACGTCGTCCGCGCGCTCCAGGAGCACGAAGTCGTCCTCACCCTGCTGGGTGAGCCGGACCGCCATGCCGAGGCCGGAGAAGCCGGTGCCGACGATGACGACCCTCCGATGGGGAACGACCATGCGGCCAAGTTACCACCAGTAAGTTACTCGCGGTAGCGGTACGATGAGGTCATGCCCACGTCCGCCTCGTCCACGCGAGCCCCGGCCTCCTCCCCCGCCTCGGGTCGCCCCACCCGGGTCCGGATGCCCCGCGCCCAGCGCGAGCAGCAGATCCTCACCATCGCCGAGCAGGTCTTCGCCGAGCGCGGCTACCCGGCCACGACGATGGAGGACATCGCCGACCGGGTCGGGGTCACCAAGCCGCTGATCTACGAGTACTTCGGCTCCAAGGAGGGCCTGCTCTCGGCGTGCATCACCAGCGCGCGCACCCAGCTGCGCGAGGCGACCGAGTCCTCGTGGGCGGCCGTCGGCTCCGACGCCTCCCTGGACGAGGTCTTCCGGGCCGGGGTGCACGCCTTCTTCGCCTTCATCGACAGCCACGCCACAGCGTTCGTCCTGATCCAGCAGGAGGGTGCCGTCGCCTCGCAGGCCAGCCCCCTCATCGAGTCGATCCGCGCCCAGCAGTCCGCCGCGACCGTGGCGACGTTCCGGGCGGCCCCCGCCCTCGCGGGGGTCCCCGACGGGCTGCTCGAGGGGTATGCCGAGGTGGTGATCGGCGCGTGCGAGCGGCTCGCGCTCTGGCGGGTCGGGCGTCCCGAGGTCAGCGTCGACGACGCCACGGACCTCGTCGTGTCGAGCGTCTGGGACGGCCTCGCCGCGCTGGTGCCCTCAGCGACGGGCTGAGCCGGCGGTGTCGGCCACCGAGAGGGCGATGCCGTCGAGGATGTCGTGCTCGGAGGTGACGACGCGGTCCACGCCGAGGTGCGCCAACCGGCCCACGACCTCGCGCCAGACGAGCGCCCCGGCTCCGATCACGTCGACACGACCCGGATGCATGAAGCCGAGCCCGGCGCGCTCGTCGCGGGTCATCGCCAGCAGCTCCTCGCACGCCTGCAGGACCTCGTCCGAGGACAGCTCGGCGAGGTGGATGCGCTCGGGCTGGTAGGTGGGCAGGCCCAGTGCGTGCGCCGTCACGGTCGTGACGCTCCCGGCGAGACCGACCAGGGTGGCGACTCCGTCGAGCCCGACCTGCTCGGCGGCGAGGTCGAGCGCAGCACCGATGTCGACGACCGCGGCTGCGATCTCGGCCTCGGTCGGCGGGTCGGAGCGCAGGTGGCGTTCGGTCAGCCGGACACAGCCGACATCGACCGACAGGGCCGAGTCGACGGTGTCGAGGCCGCGCACCAGCTCGGTCGAGCCGCCGCCGAGGTCGACGACGAGATAGGGACCAGCGATGCCTGCCGCCTGGAGGTCACCGGTGGCGCCGCGGAACGACAGCGCCGCCTCCTCGTCACCGGAGACGACCTCGGGCGCGATGCCGTAGTGGGCGAAGGTCTCGCGGACACCAGCGACGAACTCGTCGGCGTTCGAGGCGTCGCGGGTGGCCGAGGTCGCCACGAACCGCACCTGCTCGGCGTCGAGCGTGCGGCACTGCCCGGCGTACTCGGTGGCCATGTCCAGGGTTCGACGCATCGCCTCGGGGTCGATCCGGCCGGTACGGTCCACGCCGTAGCCCAGGCGCACGACCTCCATCCGTCTCAGCACGTCGGTGAGCGCCCCCGTGACCGGGTCGACGTCGGCGACGAGCAGGCGGATCGAGTTGGTGCCGCAGTCGACCGCCCCGACGCGGGTCACGAGGACGGCCCCTCGGCACCGGGGGACGGGGTGTCGGGCACGCACGACCCAGCGGCCCACCAGTCACCGAGCAGGGCCAGCGTCTGGTCGCCGAGCGGGTTCACGCCGGGACCGGCAGCGAGGGAGTGCGCCGCGAGGACGTGCAGGCACTTCACCCGGGTCGGCATCCCGCCGGCGGAGATGCCCTCGATCTCCTCGACCCGGCCGAGCTCGTACCGACGTCGCAGGTAGTCCTCGTGCGCGGCGGCATACCGACTGGCGAGCTCGTCGTCGGAGCCGAGCCGGTCGGTCATCTCCTTCATCAACCCGGTGCTCTCCAAGGTGGAGATGGCGCCGGTGAGCTTGGGACAGGTGGCGTAGAAGGTCGTGGGGAACGGAGTCCCGTCCGGCAGCCGCGGCTCGGTGGTGAGCACGTCGGGCTGGCCGCAGGCGCACCGGTGGACGACCGCGACGACGCCCCGCGGCACCCTCCCGAGCTGGACGTCGACAGCGGCGAGGTCGGCCTGCGTGGGTCGCTCGGCCGGGGGCTGCTCGGTCACTTGGACACGCTGGTGGTGCCGGTCGAGGCCGTGCTCGACGGCTCACCCGACCCGGCCGCCGGTCCGGCGTCGGCCACGCGGACCGACTCCCACAGCTGGCCGTACCAGGGGTGGTCGCTCGAGGCGGCCGGGACCTTGGCGACACCGGGCAGCGCCTTGGCCGAGGACTTGCCGTCGATCACGGTGTAGGACTTCTCGCCGACCTTGACGAACTTGAGGCGCTCGCGAGCCTGCTGCATGACGTAGGCCTGGTCGTTCCAGCGGGCCTGCTCCTTCTGGAGCTCGGTCACCTGGCTGCGTTGCTGGCCGACATCGCCGCGCAGCGCGTCGATCTCACCCTGCTGGCGCAGGTAGGACCGCAGCGTCGGGACGAGGGTGACGGCGAGGAGTACGGCGATCGTCGCGAGCACCACCCCTCGCAGGACGGTGCGCGACGCCTTGCGCTCCGTCGCGACCTGCGCCGAGGCCGCCTTGCGCACCGCACCGGACGCCGTGGCGCGCGAGCGTCCGGGTCCCGCACCCGGACGGGCGGACGTACCGCGCGCGTTGCTGCGCGGCGTACCTCCCGACCGTGGCGCGACCGGACGGCGCGTCGGCTTGCCCGACCCGCTCGTCCCGCGTCCCGTTCCTGCCATGGGTGCCCTCAACCGATCCCGTGCGTCGCCGTCAGGACTTCGGCGCGAACCGGGGGAAGGCACCGACGCCGGCGTAGCGGGCGGCGTCGTCGAGCTCCTCCTCGATGCGCAGGAGCTGGTTGTACTTGGCGACGCGCTCGGACCGGGCCGGGGCGCCGGTCTTGATCTGGCCGCAGTTGGTGGCAACGGCGAGGTCGGCGATGGTGACGTCCTCGGTCTCGCCGGAACGGTGGCTCATCATGCAGCGGTAGCCGTTGCGGTGGGCGAGGTCGACGGCGTCGAGGGTCTCCGTGAGCGAGCCGATCTGGTTGACCTTGACGAGCAGGGCGTTGGCCGTGTGCGCGTCGATACCGCGCTGGAGCCGCACGGGGTTGGTGACGAACAGGTCGTCGCCGACGATCTGCACGCGGTCGCCGAGGCGGTCGGTCATGGCCTTCCAGCCGTCCCAGTCCTCCTCGTCCAGCGGGTCCTCGATGGAGACCAGCGGGTAGGAGTCGACCAGCTCGGCGTAGTAGTCGCTCATCTCGGCCGAGCTCTTGGAGGCACCCTCGAACGCGTAGGTGCCGTCCTCGTTGTGGAACTCGCTCGCCGCGACGTCGAGGGCCAGGGCGATCTGCGTGCCCGCCTCGTAGCCAGCCTTCTCGATGGCCTCGAGGATGAGGTCGAGAGCCGCACGGTTGGAATCGAGGTTGGGGGCGAAGCCGCCCTCGTCGCCGAGTCCCGTGGCCAGGCCCTTCTCCTTGAGGACGCCCTTGAGCGCGTGGTAGACCTCGGTGCCCCAGCGCAACGCTTCCTTGAAGGAGTCGGCGCCGATCGGGGCGATCATGAACTCCTGGATGTCGACGTTGGAGTCGGCGTGGCTGCCACCGTTGAGGATGTTCATCATCGGGACGGGCAGGACGTGGGCGTTCGGGCCGCCGACGTAGCGGAACAGTGGCAGTCCCGAGGACTCGGCAGCAGCCTTGGCCACGGCGAGCGAGACGCCGAGGATGGCGTTGGCGCCGAGCTTGGACTTGCTGGCGGTGCCGTCGAGGTCGAGCATGACACCGTCGATGATCCGCTGCTCGCTGGCCTCGTAGCCGACGAGCTTGGGGTTGATGTCGTCGAGCACGGCGTCGACCGCCTGCTCGACACCCTTGCCGAGGTAGCGCTTCTGGTCACCGTCACGGCGCTCGACCGCCTCGAAAGCACCCGTGGAGGCGCCGGAGGGAACCGCCGCGCGGGCGATGGTGCCGTCATCGAGCGCCACCTCGACCTCGACCGTCGGGTTGCCGCGGGAGTCGAGGATCTCGCGGGCGCCTACTGCGTCAATGGTGGCCACAGACATCTCCATCAGGGTGCTCGAAGGGGTACCTGACGAGGCTACCCGCTGCCTCGTCCCCCGTCGGCGACCGACCCGCAGGCGGGACGGTATGGCGCGTGGTGAGCACGCGCCATACGTCACCGCACGCTCAGAGCAGACGTTGGTAGGCGACGGCGATCGCGGCACCGAGCCGGGCGTTGTTGCGGACCAGGCCGATGTTGGTCTCGAGGGAGCGGCCGTCGGAGAGCTCGACGATGCGGCCGAGGAGGAACGGCGTGATGTCCTTGCCGTGGATGCCGCGCTCGTCACACTCTGCGAGCGCCTGGTCGATGAGCACCCCGATCTCGTCGGCCGGGATCTCCTCGTCAGCCGGTACGGGGTTGGCGACGGCGATGGCCCCGGCGAGGCCGAGGTCCCACTTGGCGGCCATCATCGCAGCCAGCTCGTCGGCGGAGTCGGCGCGCAGCGGGGCGCTGTGGCCGCTGGAGCGCGAGTAGAACGACGGGAACTCGTCGCTGCCGTGGACGACGACCGGCACCCCGAGGGTCTCGAGCGTCTCGAGGGTGAGGCCGATGTCGAGGATCGACTTCACGCCGGCGCTGACGACGACGACATCGGTCTGACCGAGCTCGGTGAGGTCGGCGGAGATGTCGAAGCTGTGCTCGGCTCCGCGGTGCACCCCGCCGAGGCCGCCGGTGACGAACACCCGGATCCCGGCGAGAGCGGCCAGTCGCATCGTGCTGGCGACGGTCGTTGCACCGTGCGCCTTGCGGGCGATGACATAGGGCAGGTCGCGCAGGCTGACCTTGGCCACGTCGGGGTGGGTGGCGAGGGTCTCGAGCTCGTCGCGGTCCAGGCCGATGCGGGGCACGCCGTCGAGGATCGCGATGGTGGCGGGGGTCGCCCCGCCATCCCGGACGATCTGCTCGACCTCGACGGCCATCGCGACGTTGCGCGGGTAGGGCATGCCGTGGCTGATGATCGTGCTCTCCAGGGCCACCACCGGGCGACCCGCGGCGATGGCCTCGGCGACCTCGGTGGAGAGGCGCAGGGAGGGGTGGGGCGTCGTCGGCTGGACAGTCATCGGGACTCCTTGGTCGGGGGACGGCGTGTGGCGCCGGGTGGACTCGCTGGTCTGGTCGAGGCGGCGTTGGTGGCCGCGGCTGAGGTGGTCGAGGCTGCGGCGAGCTCGGCGTCGACGAGCCGCGAAGTGAGGTCGGGCCGCACCGTCTCCGAGCTCGACACGGTCAGGCCGCCAGCCATCTGGCCGAACCGCGCGGCGTCAGCCGGGCTGTCCCCGCGCAGGATCGCGTGGACGAACGCCGCGGTCATCGAGTCGCCCGCGCCCGTGACGTCGACCACCTCGACCGTCGGGGCGGCGAGGGTGGTCACGGTGGTGCGGCCGTCCCCGTCGACACTGCTGAGCAGGCTGCCCCTGGCACCGCGGCGCACCCAGACGTGCTGGACCCCTAGCGCGTGCACGACCTTGGCCGCCCGGGCGATCGCTGCACGGGTCTGCGCGACCGGCTCCCCCACCACGGCGGCGAGCTCGTCGAGGTTGGGGGTCAGGGCCAGCAGCGGGCGCTGCGGCGACAGCATCCTGGCGAGCAGTCGGGCCTTGGCGACGCTCACCGGGTCGATGACGACAGGCACTGCGGCTGCGGCGGCGAAGTCGAGCAGCCAGGCCGCCGGCGCCGCTGGCACGTTGCCGTCGACGACGAGGAGGTCGGCGTGCGCGATGAGGTCGCGGGCGCCGCCGAGCTGTCGCACGGTCAGACGGTCGGTCATCGCCATGTTGGAGACGGCGACGAGCAGCTCGCCGGTGGCGTCCATGACGGCGAGGTAGGTGCCGGTGCTGCCGTCGCTGACGATCATGTGGTCCGTGGAGACCCCGGCCGCGCGCGTCATCGCCAGGACCTGCTCGCCGAACGCGTCTCGTCCCACCGGCGCGATGAGGTGCGTCGGGCTGCCGAGCCGGGCGAGGTTCTCGGCGATGTTGCGTCCCACGCCGCCCGGGGTCGTCACGGCGACGCCGGGGTTGGACGTGTGCAGCTGCGCCGGCTCGGCCGAGTGTGCCTTGACGTCCATGTTGGCACCCCCGACCACGACGACCGACTCCGCCTCGGACCGCACGACATACCCGCGACCGAGGATCTCGCCCTTCTTGGTGAGGTTCGACAGGTGCACCGACACGGCGGCCTTGGTCGCGCCCAGGCGCTCGGCGATGGCAGCGGCGTCAAGCATCGGCTGGGCGCGCAGCAGCTCGACGATGTGCCGCTCACGCTGGGTCAGGGTCATACTTGGAATACTAAGGCATCTTTCGTATTCCAAAGAACCCAATCACGGGGGGCCTCAGGCAGTGGAGCCGCTGCGTACCCGCTCGTCGAGGGCCCGCAGCTCCCGGCGCAGCTCGACATCTGCGTCGAGCCCCTCGACCCGCGCGCGGGCCACGAGCGCCAGCAGCTGCTGACCGATCCCTCCGTCTCCAGGGGTCGGCAGCGGTCCACGTCCGCCGCGCTCCCAGCGTGCCAGCACCTTCTCGGCGGCCAGGAGCGAGGGCAGCGACCGAGGTATGCCGTGCAGCAGGCCTTCGTGCCCGGCCTCACCACCGGGGTGGCCCGGCCTGGCTGCACGCTCAGCAGCCTTGATCTGCTCCCAGCGGGCCTCGACCTCCTCGGGCGTGCTGGCGTCTCCGTCGGCGAACACGTGGGGGTGCCTGCGGACCAGCTTGTCGACGAGGGTGCCGGCTACGTCGTCGATGTCGAACGGCTCCTGCGCGTGCTCCTGCGCCACCCGCGACTGGAAGGCCACCTGGAGCAGCACGTCACCGAGCTCCTCACAGATGTGCTCGCGGTCGCCGGACTCGATCGCCTCGGCCGCCTCGTGCGACTCCTCGATGAGGTACTTCACGAGCGACTCGGGGGTCTGCTCGGCGTCCCAGGGGCAACCCCCGGGTGACCGCAGCCGGTCCATGACGGCGACGACGTCGAGCAGTCGCGAGCCCGGGACGTCCCACGACGCGACGAGGACCTCGACCTCCGGCGGCTCACCCAGCCGCGAGACCTCGGAGGCCACCGCGTCGGTGAGGCCCGGGTCGCCGTCGGCGGAGGCGACCCAGACGACGTCGGCCACGGCCGCGCGGTCCATCAGGTCCCGGGCCAGGCTCGGGGCCGTCAGCCGGCCGACGTGCTGGACCGGTAGCCCGGCCTGGGCCACGGCATCGGCAAGGGGCTCGTCCTCGTCGCGGGCGAGCACGACCGCCGCCGCGTCCAGCGCCTGCCACGCGACACGCGTGAACAGGCCGGGCGCGATCCGCGGACTGCCGACCAGCAGGGTGAGGCGTCCGGGCACCGCTGGGTCAGCCCTGCGGAGTCGCGACAGGTTGCGGCTCGGCCTTGATCCAGTTGGGGGTGCTCGGGTCGAAGCTGATCTTCTTCGGGTCGAACGTGCCATAGCGCGGGTTGATCGAGATGTCGGCCTTGGAGGCCAGGGCGACCGCCCTGCCCTGCTCCTCGGACGTCAGCTGGTTGAAGGCGAGGCTGGCCTTGACCAGCTCGAGCGTCGCCGGGGCCGGGTCCTCGATGACCTGGACGGCGGTGCGCGCGGCCGAGTCGGACAGGCCCTTGCCGGCCTGGTTGGCCACGGTGTTGATGAAGCCGGCCATCACGAGGCTCGCTACGGCCCCGGAGGTGGTGATCCCGGAGTCGGGCTGGGCGGCGAGGATCTGGCGGGAGGCCTCCTGGGCGTCCTGCTCCGTGATCCGGTGCCCATCGACGATCGCAGCGGTGTCGGCCGTCGCGCAGCCTGACACCGCGAGCACGCCGACTGTCACGAGGGCCGCGAACGAACCACGCAGGACCTGTCGCACTGCTTCAGGACGTGCCTTCACAGACTTCCCTTTCTCCGTGCCCACATCGGGCTCACCTGGCCGAGACCGAATTCTCGCGGGTGCCTACCGTGCCCACCTTGGCTGCGTCGGCGACGCTGCCCAGCATGACAGCACGGATCAGGTCACTGGCCCACTGCAAGACTGCCGTGTCACGCAGCGGTTTGCCAGCCACCCTCGCCGTCATCGGTTTCGGCACGAGAATCGTATGCACTGCGTCCTTGACCAGTGACTTGGGGTAGAGCCGCTGCAGCCGCAGCTGCGCCGACTCGGCCAGCTCGACCGGCCCGAACCGCACGAAGCTGCCCTGCACGGAGATGTCGGCGACGCCGGCGGCCCGGGCCACCGTGCGCAGTCGGGCGACCTCCATGAGGTTGCGGACCGGCTCCGGCAGCGCGCCATAGCGGTCGACGAGCTCGGCCTCGATCTCGTCGAGCTGGGCCTCGTCGACGACGCTCGCGAGCTTCTTGTAGGCCTCGAGCCGCAGCCGCTCCCCCGGGACGTAGTCGTGCGGCAGGTGGGCGTCGACCGGCAGCTCGATCTTGATCTCGGTCGGCGCCGTCTCCCTGTCGCCACGGAACTCGGCCACGGCGTCCCCCACGAGGCGGACGTAGAGGTCGAAGCCGACGCCGGCGATGTGGCCGGACTGCTCGCCACCGAGCAGGTTGCCCGAGCCTCGGATCTCGAGGTCCTTCATGGCGATCTGGATGCCCGAGCCCAGGTCGGTGTGGCTGGCCATCGTCTGGAGCCGGTCGTGCGCCGTCTCGGTCATCGGCTTCTCGGGCGGGTAGAGGAAGTAGCAGTAGGCCCGCTCGCGCCCTCGGCCGACGCGACCCCGGAGCTGGTGCAGCTGCGAGAGCCCCAGGACGTCGGAGCGCTCGACGATCAGGGTGTTGGCGTTGGAGATGTCGAGGCCGGTCTCGACGATCGTCGTGCACACGAGGACGTCGAACTTCTTGTCCCAGAAGTCCAGGACGACCTGCTCGAGCTTGTGCTCGCCCATCTTGCCGTGGGCGGTGGCGACCCGGGCCTCGGGCACGAGCTCGCGGACCCGGCTGGCGGCGCGTTCGATGCTCGAGACCTTGTTGTGGACGAGGAACACCTGGCCCTCGCGGAGCAGCTCGCGGCGGACTGCCGCGACGATCTGCTTCTCGTCGTAGGCACCCACGTAGGTGAGGACGGGGTGGCGCTCCTCGGGTGGGGTGGCCAGGGTCGACATCTCGCGGATGCCGGTGACCGCCATCTCCAGGGTGCGCGGGATCGGGGTCGCCGACATGGCGAGCACGTCCACGGCGGTGCGCAGCGACTTGAGCTGCTCCTTGTGCTCGACACCGAACCGTTGCTCCTCGTCGATGACGACCAGGCCGAGGTCCTTGTAGCGGATCTCCTTGGACAGCAGGCGGTGCGTACCGATGACGAGGTCGACCGACCCGTCTGCGAGCCCTGCGGTCGTCGCACGCGCCTCCTTGTCGGACTGGAAGCGCGAGAGCGCCTTGACCGTCACGGGGAACTGCGCGTAGCGCTCCGAGAAGGTCTGGAAGTGCTGCTGCACGAGCAGGGTCGTCGGCACCAGCACGGCGACCTGCTTGCCGTCCTGGATCGCCTTGAACGCCGCACGCACGGCGATCTCGGTCTTGCCGTAGCCGACGTCGCCACAGATCAGCCGGTCCATCGGGACGGTGCGCTCCATGTCGGCCTTGACCTCGTCGATCGAGCTCAGCTGGTCAGGTGTCTCGACATAGGCGAAGGCGTCCTCGAGCTCGCGCTGCCACGGGGTGTCGGGAGCGAAGGCGTGGCCGGCCGTCGCCATGCGGGCGCTGTAGAGCTGGATGAGCTCGGCGGCGATCTGCTTGACGTAGCGGCGCGCCCGACCCTTGGTCTTCTGCCAGTCGCTGCCACCCATCTTGCTCAGCGTGGGCTGCTCGCCGCCGACATAGCGGGTGACCTGGTCGAGCTGGTCGGTCGGCACGTAGAGCCGGTCGCCGGGTTGGCCGCGCTTGGAGGGGGCGTACTCCAGCACGAGGTACTCGCGAGTCGCCCCGCCTACGGTGCGTTGCACCATCTCGACGAACTTGCCGACACCGTGCTGCTCGTGGACCACGAAGTCGCCCGGCTTGAGCTGGAGCGGGTCGACCTGGTTGCGCCGCCTCGACGGCATCTTGCGCATGTCCTTGGTGGAGCCGCCCTGACCCGGCGTGCCGGTGAGGTCGGTCTCGGTGAGGAACACCAGCTGCCCACCGGGCGCGACGAAGCCAGCGCCCACCGAGCCGGTGGCCAGGTGGACCATCCCCGGCGTGAGGTCGGCCAGGTCGGCATCCAGCCGCGCGGGCACGGACTCCCCCGCCAGCACCTCGGCGACGCGGCGCCCGAGACCCGGGCCCTCCGTGACGACGATGACGCGCCACCCGTCGCCGACCCACCGCCGCAGGTCGGCCACCGCCTCCGGGGTCGAGCCGCGGTAGCGCGGCGCCTCCTCGAGCCCGGTGTTGACGACGGTCGCGTCGTCGTCGGCAAGCTCCTCGTCGGCGACGAACGGACCGAGGTCCCACCACGGCATACGAGCCTGCGCAGCGTGGGCACGCAGCTCGGCGAGGCTCCAGAAGGAAGCGGTGCCGAGCACCCCCTGAAGGTCGATGGGGACGGTGTTGCCGGCCGCGGCGTTGGCCCAGCCGGCGTCGAGGAACTCCTGGGAGGTCGCGACCAGGTCGTGGGCCCGGGTGCGCACCCGCTCAGGGTCGCACACGACGATCGCGGTGCCCTCGCTCAAGGTGTCCAGGACACTCTCCATGCCGTCGACGAGGGCCGGCGCCAGCGACTCCATGCCCTCCACGGCGATGCCCTCGGCGAGCTTGCCGAGCAGGTCGGCAGCGCCGGGCAGCTGCTCCAGCAGGGCCGCCGCGCGCTGCCGCACCGCTTCGGTGAGCAGCACCTCACGGCACGGGGGCGCCCACAAGCCGTGCTCGGCGACCTCGAGGCTGCGCTGGTCGGCGACCTTGAACCAACGGATCTCCTCGACCGTGTCGCCCCAGTACTCCACCCGCACGGGGTGGTCCTCCGTGGGCGGGAAGACGTCGAGGATGCCACCACGGACCGCGAACTCACCGCGGCGCTCGACCAGGTCGGTGCGTGTGTATGCCGCGGCCGCGAGGTCCTCGACGACCCGTTCCAAGGGGGCCTCGTCCCCGGCCTTGAGCGCGACCGGGCGCAGCTCCCCCAGCCCCTTGGAAACCGGCTGGAGGACCGCGCGGACGGGGGCGACCACGACATCGAGCGGACCACGGGTGGCGTCGTCGAGGTCGGGGTGGCGCAACCGGCGCAGGACCGCCAGCCGCTTGCCGACGGTGTCGCTGCGAGGGCTGAGCCGCTCGTGCGGCAGGGTCTCCCAGGCCGGGAAGTCGGCCACCCGGTCGGCGTCGAGGAAGCAGCGGAGCGCGGCCACGAGGTCCTCGGCCTCCCGGGTCGTGGCGGTGATCGCCAGCAACGGGCGCCCGGCCTCGCGGGACAGGGCGGCGAGCAGCGCCGGCCGGGCACCGGTGGGTGCCGACACATCGACGGCGAGCTCGCCGGCGCGCGCAGCGGCGAGCGCCCGGGCGACACCGGGGTCGGTGGCGAGCGCGTCGAGCAGCGGGGCGAGGGTCATGGGGCGAGGGACATGGGTCGGGGCTCCTGCAACGACGTGGGACGGCGCGAACACCGCACGGCTGGTGCCGAGGCGGGGTTGCCAGGGAGCCAAGGATACGGAGGCTCCTGCACGGCTGGTCCGGGGGCGACGGTGACGCGGTCCAGTCTGCCGAACAAGCCGAGCTCCCGGGCCCCCCGGGGCTCCCCTGCCACGGTCGTGATCCGACACCGGTGGGTCGACGCCCTCATCTCTTTGCATGAGCCGCACTCCGAGGAGTCCCCTGAGGATTGACAGACAGGACCACGCCAGGACCGGCCAACGCTGCCCGGCGGGCGAAGCGGGAAGCAGCCTTCCCGATGCGGTGGGGGCGCGAGCCGCTCGGTCATCTCGGAACAGGAATCGGTGGAGACACCGCGATGGGGGTCGTTGGACATGAGGAGGAGGCCACGATGAGTACCCGCACCCGCTTGCGCTCCCCGTGGCGCCGCTCGGTCACGACGTGCGTCTGGGTCGGTGTGACGACCGTGCTGGCGGTCGGCGCGGTCCCGCTATCAGCGGCTCACGCTGATTCCCACGTCGTCCCGTCCCAGCTGGACTCCACCCGGGTGGACTGCGTCGAGGCCGACGGCCGCGTCGAGGACATCAAGATCCTCGGCTCCACCGTCTACGTCGGGGGCCAGTTCTCGTCGGTGTCGGCGGGCGGCACCACCTACTCGCGCTCGCGTGCGGCGGCCTTCGACCTGGCGACGTGCACGGTGCTGCCGTGGAACCCCTCGGTCGTGGGCACCGTGCTCGCGATCGCCCCCACCTCGTCCGCGGTCTACCTGGGCGGCGACATCTCGTCGGTGGGCGGGCAGAGCCGGTCCAACCTCGCCGCGGTCGACCCGGTGACGGGAGCCGTGTCGGCGTTCTCACCCACGGTCAAGGGCAGCGTGGCCGAGCTGGTCACCTCCGCGTCGCGCCTGTATGCCGCCGGCGGCATCAGGAAGGTCGACGGGCAGCAGCGCAGCAAGGCGGCCGCGTTCTCCCTGGGCACCGGCACGCTCGACGCAGGCTGGCACCCCGCGGCCGATTCGCAGGTCAAGGGCCTGGCCGTCTCCCCCGATGCCACCAGGGTGTACCTTGCCGGGTCCTTCGACACCATCAACGGGACTGCTGCCCGGCACCTCGCCGCAGTGGGAGCCGCCGACGGAGAGCTCGACCCCGGCTTCGACCCAGAGCTGCGCGTGAAGGCCACCGAGATCCTGGCCGTGGGCTCGCAGGTCGTCGTGGCTTTCGCGGGGCCCGGCGGCCAGGTCGGTGTCATGGACACCACCGGCGTGCTGCAGGCGTCTGCCCAGGTCAACGGCAATGCCCAGGCGGTCGCCGTCGCCGGCGCCGAGGTCTTCGCCGGCGGTCACTTCGGCAAGTACTGCGGGACCTCCGGCAGCTCGTGCACGGACTTCACGAAGCGACGCAAGGCGCTGTCCGTCGACACCGGGACGAGCGCACTGACGGACTTCCACCCGCGACTGAACAGCGCGCTGGGGGTGTGGGCCATGGCCTATGACCCCGGCACCAGACGGCTGGTCGTCGGTGGCGACTTCACCAAGTCCGGGTCACGCCCGACCGCCCACCTGGCGGTGTTCGGCTCATGACGGTGACCTTCGACGGCCGGGCCGAACCCGGGCCCGGGCCCGGGCCCGCAAGCATGGACGAGACGGACCTGTCGCGCA
>JBDSKZ010000072.1:0-18088 GCA_039916625.1 Pedococcus sp. | reverse complement strand
GACGCGCATCCCACACCGGCGGGACCGTCAGGTCCCGAGTGGCCGGATCAGCCGCCCGAGCCGGCCACCATGGCCGCCTGCATGTCCTTGACCGCCTGCTCCGGGGACTTCTGACCCTGGAGCGCGGCATAGGAGTTGTCCTGGATGGCCTTGGTCACCGCCGGGTAGAACGGGGTGACCGGGCGGGACACCGCGTTCTGGATCGACTCGAGCAGGGTCGGCAGGTACGGGTACTTCGCGACCAGGGCCTCGTCGTTGTAGATCGACTCGAGGACCGGAGCGAGCGAGCCCTTCTCCATGTTGGTCTTCTGCTCCTCAGCACTGGTGAGGTACTTCAGGAAGTCCAGGGCCGTGGCCTTGTACTTGGAGTAGGCGCTGATCGCCGCCATGTGACCGCCGAGGGTCGAGGTGCCGGGGCCGCTCACGCCGGGGAGCGGGGCGACAGCGAACTTGCCCTTGACCTTCGACGAGGCGTCGCTGGAGGCGAGGTTGTAGACGTAGGGCCAGTTGCGCAGGAACAGCAGCTTGCCGTCCTGGAACGAGGCCCGGCTCTGCTCCTCCTGGTAGGTGATGCCCTGCTTGGGGATGTCACCGTTCGCGAAGTGGTCGGCGAGGGCCTTGAGCCCAGCGGCCGCCTCGGGGGAGTCGACGGTCGGCTTGCCGGCATCGTCGACGACCTTGGCGCCGTAGGCGTTCATCCACTCGGTCGCGTTGACCGTGAGGCCTTCGTACTTGGCGAACTGGCCCGCGTAGCAGTCCATCTTGTTCTTCTTGGCGATCGAGCACATCGACCACATCTCGTCGAACGTCTTCGGAGGCGTCTTCACGAGGTCCTTGCGGTAGTACAGCATCCCGCCATCGGAGGACGTCGGTGCCGCATACAGCGTGTTGTTGTAGGTGGCAGCAGTGACGGTCGGCTTGAGCAGGCCGTCGGTCGGGAGGACGAACTTGTCCTTGAGCGGCGTCAGCCAGCCCTTGGCCGCGAACTCCGCGGTCCACACGACATCGACGGAGACCACGTCGTAGCTCGGGTCCTTGGCCTGGAAGTGCTGCACGAGGTCGTCGTGCTGCTGGTCGGCCTGGTCGGACTGCTCCTTGACCGTGACCTTCTCGGTCGGGTGCTTGGCATTCCAGCGCTCGGCCATCGGGGCCAGCAGGCCGCTGTTGTCCTTGCCCTGGACGTAGGTGATGGGACCGCGGGCGTCAGCCCCGGAGGACGCTGCTGCGTCGCCGCTGGTGCTGTCGCCGCCACCGCAGGCGGCAGCCACGAGCGCTACGGAAACTGCACCGGCAAGCACCGTGAAAGTGCGCCGGTTGTTCATTCGGAGGGCCATGTGCCCGCCTCCATTTCTCTCGTCGAGCTGAGGCAGACGTGCCTCAGCGCTGAGGTAACCGACCTCATGTAAACGTTTGCGCTCGGTAACCGCAATCCATAGCGGAGGACAACCCGGTAACAATTGCGTAACTCGGGCGCACGGCAGGCGTGCAGGGCCGTGGGTCAGGAGACGACTACGGGTGTCCAGTCCACGGGGTGGACTGCAGACTTGCCACAGGACTCGGGCAGTTCGACTGCGGCGGAACGTCTTTCGCACCGTACGTCCCAGGCCCGGCCGTCACGGTGCGTCACGGTGTAGGTGCCTGCGCTGGTCCCTGCGTCGGCTGTTTCGCCGTCCTGGACCTCGGTCACCGTGAAGGCCGCCAGGGCGCGCTCGCCCACCAGGTGGCGCACGTGGGACTCGGCGGCCTGCGCGCCGGGCGACAGGACGCTGCGGCCGCGGTCGTGGCGAGGTCCCAGGATGGCAGCAGGGAGCTCGTCCTCGTCGGAAGCGGCGAGGACCGCCCCGGCGAGCTCGGCGTCCAGCCTGGCCAGCGTCACGCCGTGCGGGAGCAGGACGCCCGTGGGCGCGAACCGGTGCCCGCCGGTGTGCGAGGCCTCCCACACCCGCGTGGGGTGTGCCGCCGCGGCGTCGAGGGCGACGGGACGGCCACGGACCGCGCAGCAGACGTCGCGCCGGCCGTTGGTGCACACGAGGAGCACCGGCGGGCACAGCGACATACCGGGCAGCGAGGCGGCCACGGCGTCACGCTCACCCCGCGCGAGGGCGTCGAGGTCGACCTCCAGGAGGACGGCGGGGTCGGCGATGCGGGCCTCGAGCAGCCAGGGCTGCGCACCCGCCCAGGCGAGGTATGCCGTGTGGTCGCCCTGCACAGGATCGCCGGAGTCGTCGGGGTGGCGTCCGGGGCGCCGGATCAGGCTGAGCCGCCCGCCACGGGTGCTGCACGCGTCCGCGAGCGCCGCCCCGAGCTCTGCCGGGAGGTGCGACTGCGTTGCGGCGTCCCGTCCCCACGGGCCGGGCTGCTCGATCGCAACGAAGAAGCTCGCCAGGGCAGCGGTGCCGTAGGCAGGGACGTCCGCGCGGTCGTAGCCGACCGAGCAGGCGTCCGGAGCGGGGACGCCGTGCGCGGACAGGGTCACTGCGGCGGTCCGGCGATCCGCGCGATGGCGGCGGCAGCAGGCATGCCGGAGCCGTCCCGGCGACCGGTGGGCTCCGGCAGCTCGAGGGCCACGCCGTTGGCGCCGGACGCCTTGGCGGGCAACGCTCCCGCCCACGCGAGGACGAGGGTGTCCTCGCCCCGCAGGAAGCGGTGGCACCGCACCCCGCCGGTGGCCCGACCCTTGGGCGGGTACTCGGAGTAGGGGGTGGCCTTGATCGAGCCGGGCTCGGTGCCGGGCAGGGCTCCGGAGGACCCGGAGGAGGTGACGACGACACCGTCCGCTCCCGCTGGGACGGCGCCGAAGAAAGCCACGGTCGCGCCGGTCGCGAGCTTGATGCCCGCCATGCCGCCGGCCGCACGGCCCTGCGGCCGGACGGCTCCTGCGCCGAAGCGCAACAGCTGGGCGTCGGTCGTGATGAAGACGAGGTCCTCGTCACCGGTGGTCAGGCCGACGGCCCCGACGACCCGGTCGCCGTCCTTGAGCGAGATCAGCTCGAAGTCGGTGCGGCCGGGGTAGTCGGTGCTGACGCGCTTGACCACCCCCTGCGCCGTGCCGAGGGCGATGCCGGGGGCGTCGGGCACGAGGCTGACGATCGTCAGCGGCTCCTCACCCGACGGCAGGTCGACGTAGGCCGCCAGCGGGGCGCCACCGGACAGGCTGGGGGCGCCGTTCGTCGGGGGAAGGGTCGGCAGCTCGAGTGCGGAGAGCCGGATGAGCCGGCCGCGTGAGGTGACCAGGCCGACCTCGCCGCGGGCCGTGGTGCGGACCGCGCCGACCAGGGCGTCGTGCTTGCTGCGCGCGGTGTCCACCGGGATGGGGTCGACGCCGTTGGTGCGGGCCATCAACCCCGTCGAGGACAGCAGCACCCAGCACGGGTCGTCGCTCACCTCCAGGGGTGATGCCGTGATCGAGGGGACACCAGCAGACTCGAGCAGGACGGTGCGCCGTGGCGTGCCGTGGGCCTTGGCGACGTCCGACAGCTCGGTCGACACCGTCTTCAGGAGCAGCTTCTCGTCACCGAGGATCGCCTCGAGCTCCTCGATCTGGCGTTCGAGGTCGGACTTCTCGGCCTCGAGCTCGATGCGGGAGAACTTGGTCAGCCGGCGCAGCTGCAGGTCCAGGATGTAGGTCGCCTGAGGGTCCGACAGGTCGAAGACGTCCATGAGGCGCGCCTTGGCGGTGTTGCCGTCGTCGGAGGTGCGGATGAGCTGGATGACCTCGTCGATGTCGAGGATCGCGACGAGCAGCCCCTCGACGAGGTGCAGGCGGTCCTTGCGCTTGCCGAGGCGGTACTCGGTGCGGCGACGCACGACGTCGGTGCGGAAGTCGACGTAGACCTTGAGCAGCTCCTTGAGCCCGAGGGTGCGCGGCTGGCCACCGACGAGGGCGACGTTGTTGATGGAGAACGAGTCCTCCATCGGCGTCAGCCTGTACAGCTGCTCCAGGACGGCGTCGGGGTTGAACCCGTTCTTCACCTCGATGACCAGCTGCAGGCCGTGCTTGCGGTCGGTGAGGTCCTTGACGTCCGAGATGCCCTGGAGCTTCTTGGACTGCACCGCGTCCTTGATCTTCTCGATGACCTTCTCGGGCCCGACGAGGTAGGGCAGCTCGGTGACGACGATGCCCATGCGCCGCGCAGAGGTCTTCTCGATGCGGATGGTGGCACGGGTCTTGAAGCTGCCGCGCCCCGTGAGGTAGGCGTCGCGGATGCCGTCGAGACCGACGATGCGACCACCGGCCGGCAGGTCAGGACCGGGGACGAACTTCATCAGGTCGTCCAGGGAGCAGGTGGGGTTGCCGACCAGGTGGCGGGCCGCTGCGATGACCTCGACGAGGTTGTGCGGCGCCATGTTGGTGGCCATGCCGACAGCGATGCCGCTGGCGCCGTTGACCAGCAGGTTGGGGAAGGCCGCGGCGAGGACCTCGGGCTGGAGCAGCTGGTCGTCGTAGTTGGGGACGAAGTCGACGGTCTCCTCGTCGAGCCCGGTCGTCATGAGCATGGCGGCGGCAGCGGGACGGGCCTCGGTGTAGCGCGAGGCGGCCGGGCCGTCGTCGAGCGAGCCGAAGTTGCCGTGCCCGTCCACGAGCGGCAGGCGCATGGTGAACGGCTGGGCCATGCGGACGAGGGCGTCGTAGATCGCGGTGTCCCCGTGGGGGTGGTACTTGCCCATCACGTCACCGACGACGCGTGAGGACTTCACGTGGGCGCGCTCGGGGCGCAGTCCCATCTCGCTCATGGAGTAGAGGATGCGTCGCTGCACCGGCTTGAGCCCGTCGCGGGCGTCGGGCAGGGCTCGCGAGTGGATGACGGAGACGGCGTACTCGAGGAACGCTCCCTGCATCTCCTCGCGGACGTCGATGTCGACGATCCGCTCGACGAACGTCTCGTCCTCGGGCGCTGACGGGGTCTTGCGGGCCATACCTGGGTGCCACTCCTAGCAGTCGTCCCGCGGGGCGCGGGGGTCGCCCCAATCTTGGACCACGGCTAGACGGGCTCGGTCGCCGACTCGCCGGGGCCGGTCCCGAAGCCGCCCCAGTGCACGACCTCCGCCGCGTCCCGCCTACCGCGCCGCAGACTGGGTGAGGTGGCTCTGGCCAGCTCGTGCCCGAGCGCCACGACTCCCACGAGGCGCCGGTCGGCGGGTATGCCGTGGGCCCCCCGGACGTGCTCGTGCTGCTGGGGCGGCACCCCGAAGAAGAGTGCTCCGAGACCTTCGTCGACCGCCGTCAGGAGCATGAGCATCGCGGCCATGCCGGTGTCGACGTCCCAGTAGGGGACCGGCCAACGGGCCGGGTCGCGGTCGGTCCAGCCCTTGTCGGGCTCGGCGTAGCGCTCGAGGTAGGCGTTCGGGTCCGAGAGGCACAGCACGAGCACCGGTGCTGCGCAGACACCAAGGAGCCAGGCATCCGGCACGCGCTCGCCTTCGCGGGTGACGGCCCAGAACGCCTCGGTCTGCTCAGGTCCCTCGAGCACGACGAAGTCCCACCCCTGGCTGAACCCTGCGCTCGGGGCCCGCTGCGCCGCCTGAAGGATCCGCTCGAGCACCTCCCTCGGGACGGGCCGGTCGGGGTCGAAACGGCGCACCATCCGGCGTCGTCGGACCACCTGCGAGAGCTCCATACCCCCATCCTGTCGCGACCCCGTCGCGGGCGCGCTGACAGGATGGTGCCAACCACGAGCGGGGGTGCGGCGTCCACGAGGCATGACGACGATGACCGCCGTGGCACTCAGGGGAGGGGGCGCGGTGGCGGCGCGGGACCGGGTCGATGTCGAGGCTGCCGTCCGCGAGGTCTACGACGTCCACTACGGGCGCCTCGCCGGGTGGACCGCTCGGCTGGTCAGCGACACCGAGCTCGGCCACGACCTGGCGACCGAGGCGTTCCTCAAGCTGTTCCGCGAGTTCGCCAAGGTCAAGGACCCGCGGGCCTGGCTCTACACCGTCGCAGCCAACCTCGTGCGCGACCACTGGCGCAAGCGCGGGCGCGAGGCGTTGGCCTACCAGCGGCACGAGGCCGGTCGCGACGACTTCACCCCGGCCCCCGACCTGGCCACCACCCTGACCGTGCGGGACGCGGTCCAGCAGCTGCCCGACCGGCTGCGCGTGGTGGTGCTGCTGCACTACTTCGCCGACCTGCCGGTGGCCACGGTGGCCCGGCAGCTCGAGAAGTCCGAGGGCACCATCAAGCGTGACCTGTTCGACGCCCGCCACCGCATGGCGACGATCCTGGGAGGCCCGAGATGAGCCGCGACCCACTCGAGGACTTCTTCGAGCGTGAGCGCGCCGAGATCCGCGAGCTGCCCGCCGGTGAGGACCGTTGGGAGTCGATGCTCGCCGAGTCGCGGCGCCCGCGCCGACGCGGGGCCGTCGTCTGGTTCGGCGCAGCGGCCGCTGCCGCCGTCGTCGTCGCCTCCGTGGCGGTCGCCACCGGCAACGGCCCGGGTCTCCAGGAGGCCTCTGACACCACCACGACCAGTGCAACGACGAGCGCCCGCACGCCGTCGTCGACGGTCACGGTCACCCAGACCGCCCTGCCCCGCCCGGCGGGGTCTGCGCCGGTCAAGGTGCCCGGCGCGAGCAGCACGACCCCGGCGTCGGAGGTTCTTCGGGTGCCGGTCGGGTTCGGACTCGCCTCGATGACCAACGCCGGTGGAGGTCATCTTTTCGCCCTCGGCTCGGGGTCCTGCAGCGCCGGGGACTGCACGGCGGTGGCCGCCTCGGACGACGACGGACGCACGTGGTCGACCCGGGCTTCCTTCACGGACCTCACCACGCGCGGCCCGCTGGTCACACCGGCCGGTGCCCACCAGCTCGTGGGCATCCGGTTCGCCACGGCGCAGATCGGGTACGTGTTCGGCAGCGAGGTGCGCCGCACCACTGACGGTGGACGCAGCTGGAGCCCGGTCGACGTGGGCGGCCGCACGGTGCTGTCCCTCGAGACCGATGGCAGCCGGGTCTGGATGGCCACCGCCGCGGCGTGTGCGCACACCGGCAGCCCGGCGGTCCCGCGCGGGTGCTCCGGCCTGCAGGTGCGCACCGGCTCGGTGACGAACAGCAGCACACAGGCCGTGGCGGTGGACCGCACGACCGCAGTGGTCGAGAACGCCTGGGTCGCCATGGACGGTTCGGATGCCTACCTCAACGCCACCGCCGCCGACCCCCAGCAGCCTGCCCGCGCCATCCGCGTCTCCGGCACGCCCGCGGTGCTCCCGGTGCCCGAGGGGTGTGACCCCGCGCAGGGCCTGACCCTCGCGGCGACGGCGAACACCCGTGGCACCCTCGTCGGGGTCTGTCCGTCCTCCGACGCCCCGGACCGCCGCTACACCGTGGTCACGTCCAAGGACCGGGGCGCCACCTGGGTCCCGCGACCCGCCCCCGGGTTGGGCACGCCGACGGCAGCCGGGGTGTGGTTGACGGCGACCGACGCCGACCACCTCGTCGCGGTGCGGCAGGCACTCCCGGCGAGCACCGGTGAGGTGCCCTCGCCCACGACCCTGCTCGCGAGCAGCACCGGCGGTGCCGCGTGGGAGCAGGTCGCTCCCGGTGGGTCGGACTCGACGGCCTGGGCCGGAGCCGCTGGGGGTGGGCTCGTCTACGCCTTCAGCGGGGGCGGCTCCTACTGGCTCAGCAACGATGCCGGCTCGACCTTCGCGACGGTCCCGCTGCGCCGCTGAGCCCGTCGCCCACGCCGGTGGCGGTCGTGTCATGCTTCGCCTATGAGTCGGGCCGCGAACGAGGCCGCATGACCGAGTCCGCAGGGCTCCCCGTGGGGTACCCAGCGCAGTGGGAAGCCGATGTCGTGCTCCGCGACGGCTCGGTGGCCCACCTGCGGCCGATCACGCCGAGCGATGTCGAGGCGGTCCACCGCTTCCACGCGGGACAGTCCGCCGAGTCCATCTACATGCGCTTCTTCGCCCCGCTGCGCAAGCTCAGCGACCGCGATGTCACGCGCTTCACCAACGTCGACTACCACGACCGGGTGGCTCTCGTCGCGACCGTGCGCGGCCAGATCATCGGCATCGGCCGCTACGACCGGATCACCCCCACCAGCGCCGAGGTGGCCTTCAACATCTCCGACTCCTACCAGGGGCGGGGCATCGGGTCGGTCCTGCTCGAACACCTCGCGGTCATCGCCTACGAGTCCGGGGTCGGGGAGTTCAGTGCAGAGGTGCTGCCGCAGAACCGCAAGATGATCTCGGTGTTCGGCGATGCCGGCTACGAGGTGAGCCGCCGGTTCGAGGACGGCGTGGTCTCGTTGCGGTTCCAGATCGAGCCCACCGAGCGGTCCGAGGCGGTCCGGCTCTCGCGAGAGCACCGGGCCGAGTCGGTGAGCATGCACTCGGTGCTCTTCCCGGACACCATCGCGGTCGTCGGCGCGAGCCGCCGCAGCGACTCGATCGGGAACCACATCCTGGCCAACATCCAGGCCGCAGGGTTCAACGGCGCGGTCTACGCGGTGAACCGCGAGGCCATGGAGGTGCTCGGCCTGCACGCCCATGCCCGCGTCTCCGAGATCCCCGACGAGGTCGACCTCGCCGTGGTCGCGGTGCCTGCGCAGGAGGTGCTCGACGTCGTTGCCGACTGCGCGGAGGCGAACGTCAAGACGCTGCTGGTCGTGTCGGCCGGTTTCGCAGAGGCCGGACCGGAGGGTCAGGAGCGCCAGCGCAAGCTGCTGGCCACCGCTCGCGCCGCTGGCATGCGCGTGCTCGGCCCCAACTCCTTCGGGGTCATCAACAACCACCCGAGCGTGCGCCTCAACGCTTCGCTCGCCCCACAGCTGCCGCCCCAGGGTCGGCTCGGACTGTTCGCCCAGAGCGGTGCGCTCGGCATCGCCGTGCTCGCCTCGGCCGCCCGCCGGGGGCTGGGCATCTCGGTGTTCGCCTCGGCCGGCAACCGCGTCGACGTCTCCGGCAACGACTTCATGCAGTACTGGATCGACGACCAGGACACCGACGCCGTCGGTCTCTACCTCGAGTCGATGGGCAACCCGCGCAAGTTCTCACGCATCGCGCGAAGGCTCGCGACGACCAAGCCGGTGATCGTGGTCAAGTCCGGGGTCTCCTCGTACGGCGTGCCGCCGGGTCATCGGGCGCGACTCACCCGGGTGCGCCCGGAGGCGTTCGACGCGATGCTGCGCCAAGCAGGTGTCATCCGCGTCGAGAACGTGCACCAGATGTTCGACGTGGCCCAGCTCGTGGTGCACCAACCGCTGCCGCAGGGCAACCGCGTGGCCATCGTCGGCAACTCCGACGCCCTGGGTGCGCTCACGGCCGAGGCGTGCGTCAGCTGGGACCTCGAGGTCGCCCACGGGCCGGTTTCGCTGCCGAGCGACGCCACGGGGGAGCAGTTCGCCACCGCGCTCGCCGACGCCTTCGGCGACCCCGACGTCGACAGCGTCCTCACCTGCTTCATCCCGCCGCTGGTGACCGAGGAGGCTGAGGTTGCCACGGCTGTGCGCAACGCGGCAATCGCGTCAGACAAGCCGTGTCTCGCAACGTTTCTCGGAATGCATGGTGTCCTCGAACGGTTGTCCGACCAGCGTGGTGAGGGGCGCATCGAGGTCGTACCGGCCTATGCCATGCCCGAGGACGCGGTGCGTGCGCTGGCGGCCGCGACGCGCTACTCCGAGTGGCGCTCCAGGGACCGGGGTGTCCCCGTGCACCCGGCGGGGATCGACCGCGAGGCCGCCGAAGCCCTCGTCGAGCGGGTCCTTGCCGAGTCGCCCGAGGGTCGCAGGCTCACCCACGTGGAGGTCGCCGAGCTGCTCCGGGCCTACGGCGTCGAGCTCTGGGGGAGTGTGCCGGCACGCACCGTCGACGACGCCGTGGCTGCGGCGCAGGCCGTCGGCCACCCGGTCGTCATCAAGTCGGTCGCCCCCCTCATGCGTCACCAGGCCGGCCAGTCCGGCATGCGCGTGGACCTGCGCACCGAGGCCCAGGTGCGGGAGGCCTTCGCGGGCCTGACCGAGCGACTCGAGCCGCTGTCGGCCAACTCGTTCGTCGTCCAGCGGATGGCGACCCCGGGGGTCTCCTGCGTGGTGCGTTCCGACGAGGACCCGCTGTTCGGGCCGGTGGTGTCGTTCAGCATCGCCGGACCACCCACCGACCTCCTGGGCGACATCGGTCACCGCATCCCGCCGCTGACGGACGTCGACGTCTCCGACCTCATCTCCTCGGTCAAGTCCTCCCCGATGCTGCACGGTCACCGGGGAGCGGCGCCGGTCCACCGGGCTGCGCTGGCCGACCTCATCGCTCGCGTCTCGGTGCTCGCCGACAACCTGCCCGAGATCTCGAGTCTGGTGCTCAACCCCGTCAACGCCCAGACCGCCGGGGTCGACGTCCTCGGCGCGGAGGTCCTGGTGTCCCCCACGCCGCGACGCAAGGACCCTCGTCGGCGCTCCCTGACCTGACGCTGGCCGGCACCCATCGGCATGCGACGCGCTACTAGGGCAGGATGGACAGCATGGGCTCCACCTCCTCCCACCCCGCATCCCTGCCGTTGGCGCTCCCCGACGACCTCACTCGAGCGATCCAGCAGGCCGGCTACTACCCGGCCCTCGTGGGTGACGTCGTCCGCGCGGCACTGGGTGGCGACGCAGTCGTGTCCCACCTGGTCCACCAGGAGACGACGTTCGACCACGACGTGGTCCGTCGCCACATCACCGTCCTCGCGATGACCACGAGCCGGCTGGTCATCGCCCACGCCGACGACCACACCGACGGCGGGCCCGGTCAGGAGGACGTCGCCACGGCGACCACCGAGAGCGTCCCGCTCAGTGCCGTCCGCGGGGTGATGGTCACCCACGTCGTGGCCAGCCCGCAGGACTACCAGCCCGGCTCGCTCGGCCGTGAGATCACCCTCACGCTCGGTTGGGGGGCGGTCAGCCGCATCGACCTCATGCCTGCGACCTGCGCCGACCCCGACTGCGACGCCGACCACGGCTACGAGGGCAGTGTCGCCTCCGACGACATCTCGCTGCGCATCAGCGCCGCAGCCGAGGGTGAGGTGGCCCTGCAGCAGGCGCTCGACTTCGCCCAGGCGCTCTCGTCGAGCATCGGCGGATGAACCCGGTGCCGCAGCCCGTGCCGGCGACCGCGCAAGTGCCCGCGTCAGTGCCCGCGTCAGTGCCCGCGTCAGTGCCCGCGTCAGTGGGTCCCTCGACGGCGACGGCCTAGCTCGTGCCGCACGAAGGTCTGCTCCATCCGCGCTACGACGCGGGCGGGCTCGCCGGCGTCCTCCCGGCCGTGGCGGCGACGCTCGGGGTGGACCGGTATGCCGCGACGCACGGGGGGAACGGCGCCGAGCCGGCCCCGACCACCCGAACAGGACCCGACGGCCTCGACCACGACGGCAGGGCCAGCCTGACGTTCCGTCCGTCCCGCCGGGCCGTCGTCGTCCTCGTCGACGGCCTCGGTTACGAGCTGATCAGGCGACGCAGCGGTCACGCACCCTTCCTGCGCTCACTGCTCCCCGCGGCATACAGGATCACGGCCGGCTTCCCGTCCACGACGGCCACGTCCATGGGCACGTTCGGCACCGGGTTGCCCCCGGGCAGCCACGGACTGCTCGGCTACGAGGTGCTCGTCCCCGGGGAGGACCGCCTCGTCAACGAGCTGTCCTGGGAGGATGGCCCGGACCCGCTCGCCTGGCAGCCGCAGGACACGGTCTTCGAGCACGCCGAACGCAGCGGGATCTCGGTGACCCGCGTGGGGCCGGGCTTCTTCGACGGGTCCGGCCTGACCCGGGCCGCGGTCCGCGGTGGCCGCTTCAAGGCCGCCGACACCCTCGAGGCCCGCGTTGATGCCTCCATCGCGGCGGTGCGCGCCTCGAAGCGGTCGCTGGTCTACCTCTACTGGGGCGAGCTCGACAAGGTCGGCCACGTGCACGGGTGCCAGTCGTGGGAGTGGGGGGACGAGCTCGAGGCGATCGACGCCGAGATGGCGCGGCTGTGCCGGTCCGTGCCGTCCGACACCGCGGTCTACGTCACCGCCGACCACGGCATGGTCGACGCACCGCACGCCCTGCGCATCGACCTGGCCCATGACCCCACCCTGGCCGCCGGCGTCCGCCACGTCGGGGGTGAGCCGCGAGCGCTCCAGCTGTACTGCGAGGACGGCGCTGCCGCCGACGTCGAGCAGGTGTGGACCGAGCGGGTGGGTGAACGCGCGTGGATCCGGTCGCGCGACGAAGCCGTCCGCGAGGGCTGGTTCGGGCCGGTGAGCGCGGTCAACCTTCCGCGCATCGGCGACGTCGTGGTGGCCATGCGCAACAACTTCGCCATCGTGGACTCGCGCCGGGCACGCCCCCAGCTGCTCGCCCTGGTGGGACTGCACGGTTCGCTGACCCCCGACGAGTCAGCCATCCCCCTGTTCCACGTCCCGGCGCGGGACAGCGCCTAGGGTGTTCCCTCGTGGCTGAGCTCGTCTTCTTCTCCGGGACCATGGACTGTGGCAAGTCGACCCTTGCCCTCCAGATGGACCACAACCACCAGGCTCGCGGCCGCTCGGGTCTGATCTACACCAAGATGGACCGCGCCGGCACGGACGTGCTGTCCTCGCGCCTCGGGCTGTCGACCGCGGCGCTCGAGGTCGGCGACGAGCTCGACTTCTGGGACGCCGTCGTCGAGCTCGCCACCCACGGGGTCCGGGTGGACTACCTCATCTGCGACGAGGTGCAGTTCTACACGCCGCTCCAGGTGGAGCAGCTCGCTCGCCTCGTCGACGAGATGGGCATCGACGTCTTCGCGTTCGGGATCACGGCCGACTTCCGCACCCAGCTCTTCCCGGGCTCGAGGCGCATGATCGAGCTCGCCGACAAGGTCCAGGTGCTGCAGGTCGAGGCGCTGTGCTGGTGCGGGCGACGGGCCACGCACAACGCGCGCGTCGTCGACGGTGTCATGGTCGTCGAGGGCGAACAGGTCGTCGTGGGCGACACGCATCCCGCCAGCGAGACGCTCGTGGAGTACGAGGTGCTGTGCCGCCGCCACTTCATGCGCCGGATGAACTCCGCCGCAGCTCGAGCTGCCGCAGAGTCGCCGGACGTGCTGCCGTTCGACCTCGACCTGTGCCCGGTGCCGCAGCCCTGAGCGCGGTCCCACGCCTGCGGGGCGGGTGACCGCCGGCTCAGTCGCGGGACTTGGCCCCGAACATGACGTCGTCCCAGCTGGGGACGCTACGCCGGCCAGGCTTCTTCGCCGGCCGCGGACGGTCGACCACGGGAGCGTCCTCGGTCTCGGCGGCGGGCCCCACATCCTCGTGCCGGTCCTCGGGGCCTGCGTCGGCCCCTTCCTCGGGGCCTGCGTCCGGCTCGACATCGCCCACGGGTGTCACCCCTGTGTCGACCGTTGCCGAACCGTCGGCCTGCGGGGCGGAGTCGGCGACAGCCGAGACCGGCTCCCCGACCACCTCGGCATCGGCCGCCGCCTCGGCGTCGACCTGCACCTCGGGTTGAGGTGCGGACTCGGGTTCTGCGGACTCGGGTTCTGCGGACTCGGGGTCGAGCGGGTGCTGGCCGCGGGCGGCAGGGGGCGGCGGCATCGTCTCGGGGTCATAGGCGAGGTCCTCGAGCGGGAGGGCGTCCTCACGGGGGGCCTCGTCGCCAGGGGTCTGCGTCGCCGACGCCTTGCCTCGGCGACGGGGGCGGCCGCGGTGCGACGCGCGCTCACGCATGGCCGTCATCAGGTCGAGGGGCTCTTCGGGGCGCGGGGGAGCCGTGCGGCGCGCAGTGGCCTGGACGCCGCCCTCGGCCTCCACGTCATAGACGGTGGTGGCGCGGACCGGGTTCGGGGCGAGGTGGGGGGTGGGCAGGGGGGAGGCGCCGTTGCCGGTGTCCTCCTCGCTGAGCCATCGCGCCTCGTCGTCCGCGGCGGACACGGTGCGCGCCTGCACGTCGAAGTGCCAGTGCGCCTCGCGCTCACGCCCACCGGCCGGGAAGGTGACGATGACGGTCCACTCGCCGCCCTCGTTGCGGGCCGAGTCCCAGAGCGCAGCAGCCGGGTCGACTCCGCGACCGGAGAGGCGGGCGCTGACCCTGGCCGAGAGGGTGGGGGTGGTCGAGCCACCGCCAGTGCGACCGCGCAGGCGCACGGCTCGCGCCAGGCCGGCGACGTGCTCGCGCTCGGCGAGGATCGGGCCCTCATAACGGTGGACCTTCTCGACCGTCCAGCCAGAGCGGTCGGCAACGTCCTCGGCGCTGAGCCCGGCACGGATCATGGCCTGGACCTCACGTGGGCGCAGGCCACCGTCGATCTCGATCTGGAGCTGGCCGAGTCGCGGTCGGTCGCGTCGGACCGCCGCTCGCAGGGGCTCGTCGAGGGGGACGCTGAACTGCTCGCCCCCAGAATCGGACAGCAGCAACCGCTGACCGTCCTCGTGGACACCGATCAGCCGCAGGTTGCGCATTGCCTTCTCCCGTATCGCCACATCGTGGTCGACTCTGCCACCACGGGCCTCGCCGAGGAAGTGACCACGCCGCGAGGGTAGTTTTGACCTCGCGATGCTCACCTACGAACCCCACCTCCAGCTGGCCCTGGACCTGGTCGGCGTCTTCGCCTTCGCCTTGTCCGGTGGACTGGTCGCCGTGAAGAAGCGGCTCGACCTGTTCGGCGTCCTCGTGCTGGCCGGCGCGGCGGCCCTTGGTGGCGGCGTGATGCGTGACGTCCTGATCGGTGACCTGCCCCCGGTGGGCATTTCCGACTGGCGGTTGCTGACCGGTGCGGTGGTCGCCGGGCTCGTGACGTTCCTCTACCACCCGGGGGTCGAACGGATCTCCCGCTTCGTCCGGGTGCTCGACGCCGCCGGCCTGGCCGTCTTCGCGGTCGGGGGGTCGCTCAAGGCCCTCGGGGCGGGGATGGACCCGCTCACCTCGGTCATCGTCGGCGGTGTCACCGCAGTCGGCGGCGGCATCGTCCGCGACGTCCTGGCCGGCCAGGTGCCCGAGGTGCTGCGCCGCGAGATGTATGCCCTGCCCGCCCTGTTGGGGTCGGCCCTGATCGTCACCGCCCACCATTTCGACGCCATCAACCCGCTGGTCATCTGGGGCTGTGTCGCCCTGGTGTTCTCGGTGAGAATGATCGCGGTGGTCCTCGATGTGCACGCCCCCCAGCCCCTGCGAACCGGAGAACTCACGTGAGCACGCCCGCCCCCAGCCCCAGCCCCGACCCCGCCGGCGCCCCCGGCCCCGACCCCACCGCGGACTCCGACGCCTCGCCGCTGGAGCCCTACGACGGGATCCTGCTGCTGTCCTTCGGTGGCCCGGAGCAGCCCGACGACGTCCTGCCGTTCCTGCGGACGGTCACCGCGGGCAAGAACATCCCTGACGAGCGGCTCGACGAGGTCGGCGAGCACTACTACGGCTTCGGAGGCCGCAGCCCCATCAACGACCAGAACCGCGCCCTCATCGCCGCCCTGCGAGGAGAGCTGGACCGTCGTGGCATCTCCACGCCGGTCATCTGGGGCAACCGCAACTTCACGCCGTTCGTGCGCGAGGCGCTGGAGGAGGCCCACGGCCAGGGGCTGTCGCGCCTCGTCACGGTGATGACCAGCGCCTACTCCTGCTACTCCTCGTGCCGTCAGTACCGCGAGGACCTCGCCGGGGCCGCGGCGGCTGTGGCCGAGGCCGGCATCGACATCACGGTCGACAAGATCCGCACCTACGCCAACCACCCCGGCTTCTCCCGCACCAACAGCCGGCTGGTGACCGAGGCGGTCCGTGAGGTGCTCCGCAGCGGCACCGAGGCGGGCGCCATACGCCTGCTCTTCGTGACCCACTCCATCCCCACCGCGATGGACGAGACCTCCGGCCCCGGGGACGAGGACGGAAGTGCCTACAGCCGCCAGCACATCGCCCTCGGCGCGGCCATCACCGACGAGGTGAACGCGACCCTGGACGCAGACCTGTCCGGCGAGCTGGTCTTCTGCTCGCGGTCCGGGCCCCCGAGCCAGCCCTGGCTGGAACCCGATGTCAACGACCGGCTCGAGGAGCTGGCCGCGGAGGGCGCGAAGGTCGTCGTGGTGTCGCCCATCGGGTTCGTCAGCGACCACATGGAGGTCGTCTACGACCTCGACACGGAGGCGGCTGCGACCGCGGAGAAGCTCGGGGTCCAGCTCGTGCGGGTGCCGACGGTGGGCATCGACCCGGAGTTCGTGTCCGGCCTCGTCGACCTCGTGCAGGAGCGCGCGGCAGTGGCTCGCGGCGAACAGCCGGTGCAGCCGTCCTGGCCGGGGCGCGACGCGCTGCGGTCGGTGTGCGCCCCCGGGTGCTGTCCCAACCTGCGGGTGGCCAAGCCGGCGCTGTGCGGACAGGACTGAGCGTGGAACTGCTCTCCGTCCCCGGTGACGACGTCCTGGTCGAGCTCGAACGCCTCGCCGTCGAGGTCGCCCTCGAGGCAGGACGCCTCATCGTCGACGAACGGCCGGCTGACCTCGGGGTCTCCAAGACCAAGAGCACGGCCACCGATGTGGTGACGGTGATGGACCAGCGAGCCCAGGACCTGCTGCGCTCGCGGCTGCAGGCGGCCCGTCCCGGCGACGGCTTCCTCGGTGAGGAGGAGGGCGGCACCGTCCGCCGGTCCGAGATCACCTGGGTCGTCGACCACATCGACGGCACGGTGAACTACCTCTACGCGATCCCGTCGTATGCCGTGTCAGTCGCCGCCGTCGTGGGTGACCCCACCCAGCCGGGCGCCTGGCGCCCGGTTGCCGCAGCGGTGGTGAACCCGGTGACGGGGGAGCTGTTCCACGCCCGCCTCGGCGGTGGTGCCTGGCTGCGACGAGGTGAGCGTGACTCGCAACCGCTCCTGATCGGCGAGCCGCCGCGCCTCGGCCACGCGCTCGCGGGCACCGGCTTCGGCTACGACACCCGCCGGCGGCTCTGGCAGGCCACGATGCTCGTCGAGGTGCTGCCGCACCTGCGTGACATCCGTCGCATCGGCAGCGCCGCCCTGGACATCTGCGCAGTGGCGCTCGGCTCCCTCGACTGCTACTTCGAGCGCGGTCTCAACGCCTGGGACATGGCCGCGGCCTGGCTGGTGCTCACCGAGGCCGGTGGCTCCTTCACCGGCCTGGGCGGGGCGGCACCCGACCCGTGGATGGTCGTGGGTGCGGCGCCCGGGCTGCACGCCGAGCTCGAGCCGCTCGTGCGCCGAGCGGCCGAAGCAGCGGGCGAGGAGTAGCAGGGAGATGCGACGACGGCGCGACCGCCTGTGGCAGTCGCGCCGTCGTGGAGTCGGGGAAGGTCAGGCGGCGTTGAACCCGATCAGCTCGGGGATGTGCAGGCCATGCTCGTCGGCGAGCCGTGTCAGGGTCTCCAGCTCGGCCTCGCGCACGGAGGCCAAGTAGTCGTCGCCGGACTCCTGCGCGGAACGCAGGGACTGCACAGCGCGGCTGGCACGGCGGGTGATCTCGGTGTGGAACTCGGTCATGCTGCACCCCTGTCTCGTGTCACGAGTCGGTTCGGGCGGATCAGGGTCAGGTGGAGACAGGACTCTACGGGCACAGGCGCCGCAATCCCAGTTGCGATGGTGGCCCTTGGGTGAATGGTGGGTGAACCCAGACCGGCCCCTGGCCTCGTGGCGATCCGCTTTGGCCCGGTTGTCGACGGTCTGGGGGCTCGGGGCCGACGCCGTTCTGGACGCGATGGTGACGAGGGCAGCCAGATAGGGCACAATCCGCGCCGTCGGTGGGCACAAAACCACGACGATCAGCGTTAACACCGGCGACTTGTCTTCTCGACCATCGAGCAGGCACAGATGCGACTGAAGAGAGAGAGCGACAGCGACTATGGCGACCGACTACGACGCGCCGCGCAAGACCGATGACGAGCTGTCCGAGGACTCGATCGAAGAACTGAAGTCCCGCCGGGTCGACAAGAGCGCCTCGAGCGTCGATGTCGACGAGACGGAGCAGGCTGAGGGCTTCGAGCTCCCCGGCGCTGACCTCTCCGGCGAGGAGCTGTCCGTCCGGGTCGTCCCGCGGCAGTACGACGAGTTCACCTGCTCTCGTTGCTTCCTCGTGCACCACCGCAGCCAGTTGGCCAAGGAGGTCAACGGGCAGATGGTGTGCCGGGAGTGCGCGGCCTGAGCGTGCAGCAACCA
>JBDSKZ010000071.1:0-11404 GCA_039916625.1 Pedococcus sp. | reverse complement strand
GACCGTCATCCACCGCACGACCGCCCTCCCCCAGCTCCAGGGGACGGAAGGTGTCGACCATGACCGCCAGCTCGTCGAAGTACTCCGCACCGATGGACGCCTCGCTCGCGCCCGGCTGCGGACCGTGCGCGTGGCCGCCCGGGTGCACCGAGATCGAGCCCTTGGCGATGCCGGATCCCTTTCGCGCCTCGTAGTCACCGTCGACGTAGAACATGATCTCGTCGCTGTCGACGTTGGAGTGGTAGTACGGCACCGGGATCGACAAAGGGTGGTAGTCCACCTTGCGCGGCACGAAGTTGCAGATGACGAAGTTCGCGCCCTCGAACACCTGGTGCACCGGCGGCGGCTGGTGCACCCGTCCGGTGATGGGCTCGAAGTCGCGCACGTTGAACACGTACGGGTAGAGGCAGCCGTCCCACCCGACGACGTCGAGCGGGTGGAAGGGCAACGTGTGCACCGTCCCCACGATGCCGCCGGGACCGGTCCCGCGGTGCTTGATGAAGACCTCGGACTCCTCGTCGGCCCTCGCTCCCACATCCTCGGCGAGCAACGGACCGGCTGGGCCGCGCAGGTCCCGCTCGCAGTAGGGAGCGTGCTCGAGCAGCTGGCCGTACTTCGACAGGTACCGCTTCGGGGGCGCGAGGTGGGAGTTGGCCTCGATGCAGTAGGCCCGCAACGGGTCCTTGGGCGAGCGCCTCGGGATCCACCGGTGCGTCGTGGCCCGCGGGATGAGGACGTAGTCCCCCTCGGCGACGTCGAAGGCACCGAACACGGTCTCCACGCGCGCCCGCCCCCGCTCGACGTACACGCACTCGTCTCCCACCCCGTTGCGGTACCAGGGACTCGGCGCACCGGCGACGGCATAGGAGATGCGGACGTCCCCGTTGCCGAGCACGAGGCGACGGCCCGTGACGACATCGGTGTTCTTCACGTCCTTGGGCCCGAACAGGTCGTGCAGCTTGAGGTGCCGTGGAACGAGCGGGTGGTTGGGCGTGGTGGAGAGGTCGCCGATGGACCACTCCCGCGCCTCGACCACGGTCGAGGGGATGTTGCGGTGGTAGAGCAGGGAGGAGTCGGAGGAGAACCCCTCCTCCCCCATGAGCTCCTCGTAGTAGAGCTCTCCCGGTCGGCCGCCGCGGGCCGGTCGCCGGTGCTGCGTGTGCCGCTTGGGCGGGATGCTGCCCAAGACCTGGTAGTGCGCCACTGTCCACCTCGTCGTGGTCTCGTCGCTGGTCCGGAGTGGACCGCGGGCCGGGTCCTCTCCTGCCTGCCACCCTAGTAGCCTCGCCACCATGACACCGCTGCCGGACGCTCCCGCCCTGGGCGTGGCGCAGGCATCGTTGTTCAAGGCCCTGGTGGACGACGCCGCCGTCTTCCCGCCGGGAAACGCCCCGCTGGAGGTGGCCGTCCGTGAGCACCGGGGGCACCGCAGCAGCGCGTATGCCGCGATGGTCGGTCCGCTGCTCGTCCCCACCTCCAAGACGGCCCGCCTCGGTGAGCTCGTCGGACCGGAGGAGCATCTGAGGGTCTCCCTCGTGGCCCGCCCGGGCACTGCCGCCGGCGAGGTCAGCGACGCGGTCGCGACCAGCGCGCGCATCCCCGGTGTGGCTGTCGCGGGCCTCGAGGTCGGGTGGGTCGCGGACTGGCGCGACACCTTCCCCACCGACCTACCCCTGACGTTGGAGGTTCCGCGGGGCGACGACCAACCGGACGCCCTGGCCGATCTCACCCGCGCGTCGCCGCAGCGACCCGCCCAGGCGAAGTTCCGCACCGGACCGACACCGACCTGGCCGTGGCCGGACGAGACCGAGCTGGCCACCTTCCTGCGCTCGGCCATCGACCTCGCGGTCGCCTTCAAGCTGACCGGGGGCCTGCACCACGCGGTCCGCGGCACCCACGACGGCCAGGACCAGCACGGCCTGCTCAACGTGCTGGTCGCGGTGCACCGTGCCCTGCTCGGCGCCGAGGTCGCCGACCTCGCCGACACCCTGCGCCAGCGCGACGCCGATGCCCTCGTCACCGCGGTCGTCGCGCTGGGGGCCGCCGAGGCGGCCGCTGTCCGTTCCTCGTTCACCGCCTACGGCTGCTGCGGGGTCACCGACCCCCTCGGCGAGCTGTCCACGCTGCACCTGCTCCAAGGAGTCGACCTGTGACCGCCCTGCCGTCCCCGCCCACCAACGTGCCTCGCGAGCCGCACCGGGCGCCGTGGCTCGAGCTGCCTGCCGACCACCCGTTCGGCCTGCAGACGTTGCCCTACGGCGTGTTCTCCACCCAGGGGACCACGCCACGGGTGGGTGTGCGGATCGGGGACCAGGTGCTCGATGCCGGGGCGTGCGCCGAGCAGGCCGGTATGGAGTCGGGCGACGTGTGGCTGGCACCCTCGCTCAACCCCTTCCTCGCGCAGGGCCGCCCGGCATGGGACGCCGCGCGAGCCTGGCTCGTGGAGGTGCTCAGCAACCCGAGCCGTCGCGACTGCGTCGAGCCCCACGTCGTCCCCGTCGAGGACGTCCGGCTGCACCTGCCGTTCGAGGTGGCGGACTACGTCGACTTCTACGCCAGCGAGCACCACGCGACGAACGTCGGGCGCATCTTCCGACCGGACTCCGAGCCGCTCACCCCCAACTGGAAGCAGCTGCCGATCGGGTACCACGGCCGCGCCGGGACGGTCGTCGTCTCGGGGACCGACATCATCCGGCCCACCGGCCAGCGCAAGGCGCCGTCCGAGCCGACCCCGACCTTCGGCCCGAGCATCCGGCTCGACATCGAGGCCGAGCTCGGCTTCGTCGTGGGTGGCTCCACCGCGATCGGCGAGCGCGTGTCGGTCGACGACGCGGACGACCACCTGTTCGGCGTGGTACTGCTCAACGACTGGAGCGCACGCGACATCCAGGCCTGGGAGTACGTGCCACTCGGCCCTTTCCTCGGCAAGTCCTTCGCCACCAGCATCTCGGGGTGGGTCGTCCCGATGGCCGCTCTCGACGCGGCGCGGCGACCCATCGCGACCCAGGACCCGCAGCCGTTGCCCTACCTGACCGGTGCCGGCAACGCGTACGGGCTGGACCTGCACTACGAGGTGGAGCTCAACGGCACGGTCGTGGCGCGACCGGAGTACAAGGACATGTACTGGTCGCCGGCGCAGATGCTCGCCCACCTGACGGTCAACGGTGCCTGCGTGCGGCCGGGTGACCTGTTCGGGTCAGGGACCATCTCGGGCACCGGGCGTGACAGCCGCGGCAGCTTGCTCGAGCTGTCCTGGAACGGCACCGAGCCGATCGAGCTGGACGACGGCGGCACGCGGTCGTTCCTCCAGGACGGCGACACCGTCGTCATCCGCGGTTGGGCGCCCGGCCCGGACGGGACCCGCGTCGGCCTCGGCGAGGTCAGCGGCACCATCGCTCCGGCCCGCTGACGCTGGACGACCTGACCGCGACCTCACCGCGCACCGACCGCGCACCTGAGCAACGGCAAGCCCGTCAGGGGCGGTCCTGCTTCCCCTTGACGACGTTCGTGGCAGCCACCCGGTCGTGCAAGGCCTGCTTGTTGCCGTCCCAGGCCGGCCACAACAGGTCCAGCAACGCCACGAGTCCAGCGACGTTGCCGAGCAACGGGATGTTGGACAGCAGGCTGAGGACCGCCTGGACCGAGGACCGCCGAGCGGCCACCGCGACGCTGGGGACCCCCGGTCGCTCCCGCAGCCGCACGCTGAGGCCCAAAGCCTGCTTGCCCGGGGTGGCGCCGCTACGCGACAGGAAGAAGACGGCGTAGGCGAACTGGATCGCAGCCGAGACCACAGCGAACGCGACGAGCGAGCCGTAGTCGAGGTTGGTGGCGTTGATGGAGTCGAACGCCGCCGGGTCGTTGCTCGCGATCGCTCGACGCACGTCGTCGAGGACCGGGCCCACAGCCCGGTAGAGGAGCCAGCCCGCCAGCGCGAGGATGAGGACGAACTGGATGACGGCGTCGATGAGGTAGGCCCCGACGCGTTGCCAGTAGGACGCCAGTGGCTGGCCGTCCGGTGTCGTCGGTCCGGCAGCGAAGGCGCCGTACCCGGGGATGTTCCACGGCGCCTGCTGCCCGGGTGGCTGCTGGCCCTGGGGCGCGCCGTACTGGCCCTGCTGCTGGGGCGCGTTCCACTGTCCGGGCTGGGGGGCGCCGGGGAACTGCGGGTTCGGAGCCTGCCAGCCGGACGATGGCTGACCGCCCTGAGCCTGCTGACCGCCCTGAGCCTGCTGACCGCCCTGAGCCTGCTGACCACCTTGACCCGGCTGACCACCTTGACCCTGCTGGCCCGGGCCAGGGTCCTGCTGGCCCTGCTGGCCGCTGCCACCCTGGCCGGGGTACTGGGGCGGGTGTCCCTGGCCGGGATACTGCTGCTGGCCGGGCTGGGCCGGGGTCGCCGAGGCCTGGCGCGTCGAGCGCGGGGTGGTGTGCTTGGTCCAGACGACGCCGTCGAAGTACCTCAGCTGCTGGTCGTGCTCCGGGTCGTCGAACCAGCCGGCGCGCGTGGGGGTCTGCATGGGGTCAGCCTCTCACGCACAGGGGGTGCCGCTGACGCGCCACCCGCCATACCGGCCCTGTGTCCGTGCCGAGGCGGCTCAGAGGTTGCCGCGGGCGTCCTGCTCGCGCTCGATGGCCTCGAACAGCGCCCTGAAGTTGCCCTTGCCGAAGCCGAGCGAGCCGTGCCGCTCGATGATCTCGAAGAACACGGTGGGGCGGTCGCCGAGGGGCCTGGTGAAGATCTGCAGCAGGTAGCCGTCCTCGTCACGGTCGACGAGGATCTTGCGGCTCTGCAGCTCCTCGATCGGCACGCGGACGTTGCCGATCCGGGCGCGCAGCTCCTCGTCCTCGTAGTAGGAGTCGGGGGTGTCGAGGAACTCGACGCCTTCCTTGCGCAGCTCGTCGACGGTCCGCAGGATGTCGTTCGTGGCGAGGGCGAGGTGCTGGGCGCCGGGGCCGTCGTAGAACTCGAGGTACTCGTCGATCTGGCTCTTCTTCTTCGCGATGGCCGGCTCGTTGAGTGGGAACTTCACCCGGTGGTTGCCGTTGGCGACGACCTTGGACATCAGCGCGGAGTAGTCGGTGGCGATGTCGTCACCGATGAACTCGGCCATGTTCACGAAGCCCATGACCTTGTTGTAGAAGGTCACCCACTCCTCCATCTTGCCGAGCTCGACGTTGCCGACGATGTGGTCGAGGGCCTGGAAGAGCCGCTTCGGCGCACCCTCGCGCTTCTGGAACGTCGAGGTCTTCGCGACGTAGCCCGGCAGGTAGGGGCCGGTGTAGCGCGAACGGTCCACGAGGCTGTGGACGGTCTCGCCGTAGGTCGCGATGGAGGCGATGCGCACGGTGCCGTGCTCGTCGGTGATGTCCTGTGCCTCACGGACCACGCGGGCGCCGGCCGACTTGGCCTGGGCGACGCACTTGTCGACGTCCGGGACCTCGAGGGCGATGTCGACGACACCGTCACCGTGCTTGGCGTGGTGCGCGATCAACGGGCTGTCGGGGGTGACGGCGCCGTTGATGACGAAGCGGATCGAGCCGGACTTCAGCACGAACGACTTGTGGTCGCGCTGGCCGTTCTCCGGCCCCGCGTAGGCCACGAGCTCCATGCCCCACGCCGACATGTAGTAGTGCGCGGTCTGGGTCGCGTTGCCGACGACGAAGACGATGGAGTCCCAGCCGGTGACCGGGAACGGGTCCTTCGTCTCGTCGTACTCGACGAGGCCGACGAGCTGCTTGAGCTGCTCGATGTCGAGGTTCGCCTCGCGCTCCTGGGGGGTCAGGTCAAGGGTGGTGTCCGTCATGGTCGCAGCGTGGCGGTTGGCTCGCCTGTGTGCAACCGTATACCGCGGCGCTGCACAGTGTGCGCAGAGTGCCTGCCTCGCAGCCGCGTCGGGTGGACAATGTGACCATGATTCTCGACGACCTGGACCGACGCGTCCTCGCCCTCTTCGCCGACCATCCCCAGATGGGCGTCCTGGGGGCCTCCCGGGAGCTCGGCGTCGCCCGGGGGACCGTGCAGGCGCGCCTCGACCGGCTGGTCTCCCAGGGCGTGATCCGGTCGTGGGCGCCGCAGCTCGACCCTGCGGCGATGGGCTACCCCGTGTCGGCCTTCTGCACGCTGGAGATCCGCCAGGGCCGTGGTCACTCCCCCGTCGTGGAGCACCTCGAGGGGATCCCCGAGGTCCTGGAGGCGCACACCATCACCGGCTCCGGCGATGTGTTCATCCACATCGTCGCCCGCGACAACGCCGACCTGCAGCGCGTCATCGACGCGGTCGTCGACGACCGGCACGTCGTGCGGGCCAACACCACCATCTCGTTGGCCACCCGGATCTCGCTGCGCACCCTCCCGCTGGTCCAGGCCGGAGCCTGAGCGCAGCGCGCGGGTGCGACCCGGCGCCAGCGCGTGCGACCCGTCGTGAGCGCGTGCGACCCAGCGCGAGGGTGCGGTCAGCGACGGCCGACGAACCAGGCGCGGATCTTCGCGGTTCGCGCGGTGACCTGGTCGGAGGTGGCCTCAGCGAGCGAGGGACCGCCGCACGCGCGACGCAGGTCGTTGTGGACCACGCCGTGCGGGGCGTCGTGCTTGCGGGAGTAGGCCGCCACGAGCTTGTTGAGCTCCTTGCGCTGCGCCGCCAGCGCACGGTGGGCAGAGACCGCCACCTGCGCGTCCGCTGCCTTCGGGCGACGGCCGTGCTGGGCCGTCTGCCGCTCGTGCAGCAGCACAGCCACCTGGTCGGGCTCGAGCAGCCCGGGCAGGCCGAGGTACTCCTGCTCCTCGTCCGAGCCCACCGAGGCGTTGAGCCCGAACTGCTTGGCGTCGAAGAGCACGTGGTCGAACTCCGCGTCGGACTCCAGGGCCTCGAAGGTCATCTGGTCCATGTCCGGCGTCCGCGCGGTCCGGTTGGCCGCCTCGATGAGCGCGTCCTCCTCGGCCCACATCGCCGAAGCACTGTCGTCAGCCTTGGTGGCCCGGTCCAGGGCATGGTCGCGCTCGTCCTCGAGGCGGGCCGCGTGCTCGAGGATCACCGGCACCGACGGCAGGAACACCGACGCCATCTCCCCACGACGACGGGCCCGCACGAAGCGGCCCACGGCCTGGGCGAAGAACAGCGGGGTGGAGGTGGAGGTGGCGTAGACGCCGACACACAGCCTGGGCACGTCCACGCCCTCGGACACCATGCGCACCGCGACCATCCAACGCGAGTCGCCCGCCGCATACTCCTCGATGCGCTCGGATGACCCGGCGTCGTCGGACAGGACGGTGGTGACCTTCTCGCCCGTGACGACCTCGAGGATCTTGGCGTAGGCCCGTGCGGAGGTCTGGTTCGAGGCGATGACGAGGCCACCGGCGTCGGGGACCCCGCGGCGGACCTCGGTGAGTCGCTTGTCCGCAGCGGCCAGGACCGACGGGATCCACTCGCCCTTGGGGTCCAGGGCCGTGCGCCAGGCCTGCGCCATGGAGTCCTTGGTGAGCATCTCCCCCAGCCGGGCGGCGATCTCGTCGCCGGCCTTGGTGCGCCAGCGCATCGCCCCGCCGTAGGCGAGGAACAGGACCGGGCGGACGACACCGTCGCGCAGCGCCTCGGCATACCCGTAGGTGTAGTCGGCCGAGGAGCGGCGGATGCCGTCGCGGTCCTCGGCGTAGGTGACGAACGGGATGGGCGAGGTGTCGGAGCGGAACGGCGTCCCCGTGAGGGCCAGCCGTCGCGCTGCCGGCTCGAACGCGTCGCGGATCGCCTCACCCCAGGACAGGCTGTCACCGCCGTGGTGGATCTCGTCCAGGATCACCAGGGTGGGCGCCGACTCGGTGCGGGTGCGGTGCAGCGAGGGGCGGCTGGCGACCTGCGCGTAGGTCAGCGCGACGCCGTCGTACTCGCTGGAGTGCCGCGCCGAGGAGTTGGAGAACTTCGGGTCGATCTGGATCCCGACCCGGGCGGCAGCCTCGGCCCACTGCGTCTTGAGGTGCTCGGTCGGCGCAACGATGGTCACGGCGGAGATGGTGCCTCGCCCGAGCAGCTCGGTCGCCAGGCGAAGTGCGTACGTCGTCTTGCCTGCCCCGGGGGTGGCCACGGCCAGGAAGTCCCGTGGGTCGGCCTCGAGGTAGGAGGCGATCGCCGCCTGCTGCCAGGCGCGGAGCTTGGCTGCCGTACCCCACGCCGCCCGCTCCGGGAATGCTGGCGACAGGTGCGAGGCGGCGGCGGTACTCATAGGGCGGCCACGTTAGCCGGTGTCGGGAAACGACATGCCGAGGCCCCGGCATCGCTGCCGGGGCCTCGGCATGTGCTAGACGTCGGCACCCGCAGGAGGTCGGGGCCGGCGTCCGTCAGTGCCCCTGGCGGTAGGTCACCCAGGAGTTCTGCATGCGGGTCGACTGACCGGCTGTGAAGGTGTTCATGCAGGCGTCGTCGGTGTAGTCCATGAAGTTCTTGATGGGATCCAGACCGGACGACGCGGTGCAGCTGTCACGGCCCGTGGGGCAGCCGTAGGCCGGCGAGGCCTCAGCCGCGGTGTCGGAGACGTAGTCGCCCTGACCCGTGCAGCCGCCCTGGAACGTGTGGTAGAGCCCGGCCCAGTGGCCGACCTCGTGCGTGCCGGTGTCGCCGAGGTTGTACGGCGACGCGGTGCCACCCGGGAGGCTCTGGCCGAGGACGACGACGCCGTCCATGACGTCGTAGCTGGACCTGGGGAAGGTGGCCCAGCCGAGCAGCCCCCCGGACAGGTTGGCCGTGTAGACGTTCAGGTCGTCCATCGTGCCCTTGCGCAGGGCCGTCTTCATCGAGCGCTCGGCGCTGCTGCCCTGCGACAGGTTGTACCAGCTGCTGTTGTTCGTGGTGTCGGTGCCGGCGAGCGTGAACGAGAAGCCCGAGGACGCGTACGCGTTGTTGAGCACCGAGAGCTGCTGGCTGATCTGCGAAGACGTGATCGCCCCGGCGGACCCGCTGGTGATCACGTGGACGTACACGCTGACCCTCGTCGCGGCGAAGGCGCCGCCGCCACCGGGCTTGCGGGCCGAGCCGTTCGCGCCCTTGCTGTAGCCCTTGGCTTCCATGGCCTTGGCGAGGCTGGCCTCCAATGCCTTGGCCTGCGCCGACGACAGCTCGTTGCCGTCCTTGCGGTTGCCCCCCTTGGCGGCGCGGGCAGAGTTCACCGTGTCGCTGTGGGTGGCGCACTCCGCGGCGACAGAGGTCTCGCCGGCCATCGGCTGCGCGGTGGCGCTGCCCTGGCCGAGGCCGAGGGCAGCAGCCCCGAACACCAGGGACGAGACGGCAATTCGAGATCGAAGCTTCATGAGCGTCCTTTCACGGGGCGCCCGGCCCATGGTGACCGGTGCCGACCCGATGACGCTAGGACCCGCTGCGGCAAGGCCACCTCAACAGGAGGTAGCGGGAGGTCAAGACTCGTGCCCGAAAAGGCAGGTCAAGGAAGATGCAGTGGTGCCCGTCGCTCCGTGGCTCCCGTGGCTCCTGTGGCGGCCTCCCACGGTGGGAACGGGGATGCGGCCTACTTGCCGCCGTCCTGCGGCGCGCGCAGCCCTTCGTAGATCTCCTTGCACGTGGGGCAGACCGGGAACTTCTTCGGGTCGCGACCCGGCACCCAGACCTTGCCGCACAGGGCTACCACGGGGTCGCCGGACAGCGCGCTCTCGAGGATCTTCTCCTTGCGCACGTAGTGCGAGAAGCGCTCGTGGTCGCCCGGCTCCTGCAGCTGCTCCTCGACCTGCTCACGCTCCAGCACGGCGGTCGAGGTGGAGGGCTGCGCCGCAGGGGCCAGCGGGTCGTCCAGGGGGATCTGGGGCTCGCTCATGCGCCCGAGTGTATGACGTGTGCCGTGAGCAGTCAGTTCATCTCGGGGTCGACGGGGAAGGTCGCGACGAAGGCCAGGTGGTCGCGCTGACGTCGCAGCACGCGGGTCCACAGCCGTCCGGGATCGGAGTCGAAGGCATCGCGCCCCTCGGACTCCAGGACGTACCAGCTGCCCGAGCGCACCTCCTCCTCGAGCTGCCCGGGTGACCACCCGGCATACCCGGCGAAGATCCTCAGCCCGGCGACCTCCGGGACGACGATCGCGGGCGGGGTGTCGAGGTCGACGAGGCCGAGGCCCCCGAAGAGCCGCTTGACCCCCATCGGATCCTGGTCGCCGGGCACGGTGACCAGACCGAGCGCACTGTCCAGGCCCACGGGCCCGCCCTCGAAGAGCACCGACGGGGCAGTCGCGTGGGCCTGCCAGTCCGGGAGGACCGCATCGATCCGCGCCTCCATCGGGCGGTTGAGCACCACGCCCTGGGCGCCCTCTGCGTCGTGGTGGAGCAGGAGGACGACACTTCGGCAGAACACCCCGTCCTGGATCTGGGGTGTCGCCACGAGCAGGCTGCCCGACAGGTCCGCTTCCACTCCCCCATCATGCCCACTCACGCCAGAGCCCCGGTCACGGGGACCGGGGCTCTGGCTGTTCGGGTGATGCGCTGCTCAGCCGCGGGAGTAGCTGCTGCGCTCGCCGCGCTGGCCGCCGGAGCGGTCGCTCCCGTAGGAGCGGTTGCCACCCTGGCGCGGACCACGGGGGCCCCCACCGCGGGGGCCGCCGCCAGGCGGGCCACCGTGTCCACCGGGACGACGGCCACCGCGCTTGTCACCCTCGAGGATCCGACGGACCTGGTCCTCGGGGACCGGGATGCCACTGGGGGTGATGGCACCGGTCGCCGCGAGGCGGGAGTCACCGGGGACGGCCTTGGTCGGGACCGCGTCGATGCCGGCGTCCTTGGCCATCCGCTCCATGGTGCGGCGCTGGTGCGGCAGGGCGAGGGTCACCACGGTGCCCTTGTCACCCGCGCGGGCGGTGCGGCCGGAGCGGTGCAGGTAGTCCTTGTGGTCGGCCGGCGGGTCGACCTGGAGGACGACAGAGACGTCGTCGACGTGGATGCCGCGAGCGGCGACGTCGGTGGCGACCAGAACCGGCAGGCTGCCGTCACGGAAGGCACCGAGGACGCGGTTGCGCGCGCCCTGGTTGAGCCCGCCGTGCAGCGCCGCGGCGAAGACACCCTGCTCGCGCAGCTGGAGCGCTACGCGGTCAGCGCCGAGCTTGGTCCGCACGAAGACCACGGTGCGCCCCTTACGGTTGGCCACCTCGGCCGTGATCGTCTTCTTGTGCATCGGGTCGATGAGCAGCACATGGTGCTCCATCGTGGTGACCGAGGCCTTGGCGTCGTCGGTCGAGTGCGTCTTCGGGTCGGTGAGGTAGCCCTCGACGAGCTTGTCGACACCCTTGTCGAGCGTCGCCGAGAAGAGCATCCGCTGACCGCCAGCGGGCATCTGGTCGAGGATCGCGGTGACCTCCGGCATGAAGCCCATGTCGGCCATGTGGTCGGCCTCGTCAAGCACGGCGATCTGGATGTCGCGCAGCT
>JBDSKZ010000070.1:0-23719 GCA_039916625.1 Pedococcus sp. | reverse complement strand
TGGCGGCCAGCGCCGCTGTCGTGGGCACCGCCGACAGCCTGAGCCCACGGCCCCAGCTGGCCGGCTTCGTCCTGCTGGGCCTGGTGGTGGTCGCCTGGCTGCGCACCGTCGAGGACGGCAGGGCGCGTTGGTGGCTCGTCGGCGTGATGTGGGTATGGGCCTGCTGCCACGGAACCTGGGTGGCCGGGGTGAGTGTGGGTGGCGCCGCCGTCCTCGGGCTGGCCCTGGACCGGCGGCTGCCCCGTCACCAGCTGCTCCGCCTGGCTGCCGTCGTCGTGGCCGGGGCGGCCATCACCGTGGTCACACCGCTCGGACCACGCCTCTACACCAGCTTTGCCACGGTCCGCGCCGTGAGCCCCTACATCGGCGAATGGCAGCTGCCCACGTTGAGCAGCCCCTCTGTCCTCGTCACCCTCGGGCTCGCTCTCGCCGTCCCCCTGCTGTGGGCGACGCGGCGCCGCCGTCCGGACTGGACCCACGTGGCGCTCTGGGTGGTGGGCGCCGCCTGGGCCGCCAGCTCGATGCGCACCGTGGCCATCGGCGCCATCGTCCTCGCCCCGTTGGCTGCCCAGGCCCTCGACCTGGCCCTGGGACGCCCTCGTCGCGCAGCCCTGCGGGCGGAAGGGCTCCTGGTAGGGGCAGCCGCTGCGATCAGCATCGGCCTCGCGGCCTTCCTCGCAGTCGGGGGGCCGCGCGGCCCCCAGCACGTGCCGACGGCCTTCGACAGCACCCTGTCGGCGCTGGCACCCGGGACGGTGGTCTGGAACAGCGACACTCTCGGCGGGTGGCTGATGTGGAGCCACCCCACCCTCGCGCACACGGCCGACACCCGGGCCGAGCTCTACGGGCCGGCCAGGGCCCGCGACTACCTGACCATGGTGGCAGGCGCCCCCGGCTGGGAGGGCCCGTTCGACGCCCTGAACCCAGCAGCGGTCGTCGTCGACGACACAGCGGGACTCGTCGGCGCGCTGGAGCAGCGCGGCTGGCGAGCGGTCGACCGCGACGAAGGCTATGTGCTCCTCGCCCCCGGCGGCTGAACCCGCCATCGTCCGTTCGGCCCCCCCGGTGGACCCATGTTCGTCTGCAAATCGCTCTGGATGGTTCCCCTGGTGGGAGCGCTCGCCCTACATTCTCGAGTGCTGCCAACTGGAGGACGCATGTACCGAGGACTCACCGTCGCCGTGGTCGTACCGGCGCACAACGAGGAGCTCCTGGTAGGACAGACCGTCCGCACCATGCCCGACTTCGTGGACCACATCATCGTGGTGGACGACGCCAGCAGCGACGGGACCGCCGAGGCCGCCAAGGCCGTCGGCGACTCCCGCACCCAGGTCATCCGGCTCCTCGAGAACCAAGGGGTCGGCGGCGCCATCCTCACCGGGCACCAGACCGCCTTGGCCCTGGACGCCGACGTCTCGGTCGTCATGGCCGGCGACGCCCAGATGGACCCCGACCACCTCCCTGCCCTGCTCGACCCCATCGCCTCGGGCCAGGCCCAGTTCACCAAGGGCAACCGCTTCTACGGCCGCGGCTCCTTCGACGGCATGCCGCGCCACCGGGTCGCGGGCAACCTCGCCCTGTCCTTCCTCACCAAGGCGGCGTCGGGCTACTGGAACCTCTTCGACCCGCTCAACGGGTACACCGCGATCAGCCGCGAAGCCCTCCAGCGACTCGACATGCGCCACATCTCGCGCCGCTACGAGTTCGAGAACGACCTGCTCATCCACCTCAACATCCTGCGCGTGCCCGCGGTCGACGTCGCCATCCCGGCTCGGTACGGGTCCGAGGTGTCCGGGATCAACCTGCGCAAGCAGGCGCCGAGGGCGCTGTCCCACCTGGCCAGGGGCTTCTGGACCCGCATCTGGTGGAAGTACGTCCTCCAGTCCTTCTCCGCCGTCGCCCTGATGCTCTTCGGTGGGCTCGCGCTCACCGGCTTCGGCCTGCTCGTGAGCGCGTGGACGGTCGCCCACACGCTCGGCCCGGCGACCGCCAGCGCAGGCACCGTCGTCCTGGCGATCGCTCCCCTGCTCAGCGGCTTCCACATGCTGATCCACGCGATGGTCCTGGACATCCAGGACAACCAGAACGCCCGCTGACCGGTAGCTAGGCCGGAGCCCGACGGCCTCGGTAGCCTGCCACGGTGACCTCAGCGAGCGGGAACCTGACCTGGGAGCCGGCCGCGCGCCGTACCGACCTGTTGGCCCCTCCCGTCGTCGAAGCCCTCGGGCTCGCCCCGAGTGCCAGGGTCGCGCCGATCGACGCCACGCTGGCCGACACGGCCGCCTTCTGCGCGGCCTACGACGTCGGGCCCGAGCACTCGGCCAACTGCGTCGTGGTGGCCGGCAAGCGCGCAGGTGAGGTCCGGTATGCCGCGGTGATGGTGCTCGCGTCCGCGCGGGCGGACGTCAACGGTGCGGTCCGGCGCTACCTCGACGTGCGCAAGATCAGCTTCGCGCCCCACGACGACGCGGTGGCGCTGACCGGCATGGAGTTCGGGGGAATCACCCCGCTCGGCCTCCCGGCCCACTGGCCGGTCCTGGTCGACTCAGCCGTGGTCGCGGCGGGTGAGGTGGTGATCGGCAGTGGGATCCGCGCCAGCAAGGTGCTCGTCGACGCCCGTGACCTCGCCGCCCTGCCCGGCGCCACGGTTCTCGACCTGGCCGGGCCCGCGCGCGACTCCTGATCCGGGCCAGCCTGCCAGGGCCACGAGGTAGACGACCCCCAGGATCGTCCACGTGGCATCGACCACTGGTTGCGCAGCGCCCACGTCGAGCGCGGTCTCGGCCACGAGCACCATCGGCGGCAGGTACATGACCGCGAACGCCACGAACAGCCCTACGCGCCACCGCCGGGCGAGCAGCACCGCCATGACCGGCACCACCCACACCCAGTGGTGGGTCCAGGAGATCGGCGAGACGAGCAGCCCGCCGACGGCCAGCGCCGTCACCGCGGCCAGGTCGTCGCGCCGGCGCTGGGTGCGCCAGGTCGCGACCGCACTCAGGGCGACGACGGCGACGACCAGCAGGAGCCAGACCATGTCGGAGATGCCGGGTGCGAACCGGTCCAGTGCCGCGCCCAAGGACTGGTTGCCGTAGCCCGCCGCTTCGTCACCGAACCGCCCGAGGCTGCTCGCGCCGCCAGACCAGAAGGTGGCCGACGCGGACGGGGCCAGGACCCACCCCGCAGCCACCGTCACCGCGACGGTGACCGATCCCCGGGCCAGGGCAGCCCACTCCCTGCGCAGGAGCAGGTAGCCCAGGAACACCGCGGGGGTGAGCTTGACGGCGATCGCCAGGCCCAGCAGCACCCCTCGCCAGCGCCGGGGCAGCAAGAGCAGGTCGACCGCGACGACGGCGGCGAGCACGAGGTTGACCTGCCCGAGGACGAGGGTGCGCTGCACCGCCTCGGTCGTCAGGGCGGCGACGAACAACAGGCCGCCGACCGCGACCAGCTCCGGCCGCGGCGCCAGCGCCCGGGCGCTGTCCGAGGCTGGTGTCCTGCGCGCCACGCTTACGGCAACGAGGACCACCAGTGCGAGCAGCGAGAGCAGTGAGACGACCACGCCCGACCCGGTCCCGCCGAGCAGGGCGAGAGGGACGAAGAGGACCGCAGCGAACGGCGGGTAGGTGAAGGGCAGCACCCCGGCGGTGACGGCATACAGGTCGGTGCCTTCGAGCAGGGCTCGACCACCCCGGATGTACACGGCGACATCGGCCAGCGTCCAGTCGCGAGGGTCCACCCAGCGAACCCAGAGCAGCACCAGCAGGACAGCTGCAGCTGTCCCCAAGGCGGTCAGGCGAGCGGGTGGGGGGCGCACGGTGACGACCCTAGGTGCCCGGCGCGGCTCCGAGGGGGATCCCGCGGTGGGCGAGGCTGTTCGGTCGAGGTGACCCCCGGCGGTCAGCGGCCGATGCGGCGTCGCAGGTCGGTCACGTGCGGTGACACCGCCGGATCCAGGCCCAGACCGAGCGCGAGGTAGGTGGCGGCGAAGTCGGTCGTCGCGAGCTGGCCGGCAAGACGGGTGAGCGGGTGCCCCGGCTGGGCCGTGACCTCGCTGACCCGGGCACCGGCCTCCTTCGCGGCCTCGGCGACCGCATCGGCCAGGGCAGCCGACTCGACCGCCTCGCGCGTCATCGGGTCAGGGGCCGCGTCGCGCAGCATGAGCAGGCCGAGGCGCGGCGACGCCGGGCCGTCCAGGAACGGGTCGGTGAAGATGTCCGAGCCGTTGTCGCTCCCGAACTTGGACCCGCCACGGGCTGCCGCGGACGCGCCATAGGCGGTCGTGAAGGGTCCGTCGAAGCAGGCGACGATCTGCGCAGCGTCGTCGGGGAGCTCGCCCGAGATGGCAGGGATGCGTGCGGTGCGGGCCAGCATCGACGCGGCCCGTCCAGCAGCGACACCGTTGAGCGGGCTGTCCCCGAGGACGACGGGCACCCCCTCCGCGAGGTCGGTGGCCAACACCTTCGCGGGGTTGACGAACGACTCCGACGACGGGCGGCACGCCTCGGCGATCTCGTCGAGGCGGTCGGCGGTCTCGAACAGCACCCGCTCCCCCACATCGACGATCCCCAGCTCCCCCGCGGCGAGCAGGACAGGAGCGAGCAGCGACCAGAGCGCGGTCCGCGAGGTTGCCCGCCCGCGACCGATGTCGATGTGCACCCCACGCGCCTGGGCGGCGACGTCCGCGAGTGGGGAGTCGGCGGCGCCGACGGTCAGTAGCGAGGCGCCCCGCCGCGCAGCCTCTGCGGCGAGCGCGAGCGGCCCCGCCGCCCGTCCCGACTGCGAGACGGCGATGACGAGGTCGAGCGGCCCGACCCAGCCGGGCAGCGGCACGTTGCGCCGCACGCTGACGGGGACCGGCGAGCCCGGTTCGGCGAGCAGGTCGAGCACGTTGCACACGACGGCCGAACCCCCCAGCGAGGCGACCAGGACCGACCGGGGCCGCTCGCCGCCGGCCACCCGGCTGATGCCGCCCTCCGCCGACAGGTCGATGGCCTCACGCACCTGGGCCCCGGCCGTCGCCAGACCGCGCAGCGTCTGGTGGCTGTCGAGGGCAGCGATCGCGGCCTCGTCGTCGATACGGGCCTCGTCGAGGTAGGGAGCCATCGGACGCCGCCTCCGGCTCAGGCCGGCTTGCGGGCTTCGTCGACCAGCAGCACGGGCACGCCGTCGTCGATGCGGTACTGCAGGCCGCACTCGGCGCTCGTGCAGTGCAGCTCCGGCCCGGCGTCGCCGGTGGCATCGGCCAGCTCGGACCGACAGGCCGGGCAGCGCAGGATCTCGCGCAGCCAGGGCTCGATCGGGGCTCCAGTGGTCTGCTCAGCCATCAGCCTTCTCCTCTCACCAGGGCCAGGACATCGTCCCGCACCCGTTCCATGGTGGCTACATCCGCAGCCTCGACGTTGAGCCTCAGCAGTGGTTCGGTGTTGGACGCCCGCAGGTTCAGCCACCACATGCGGTCGTCGGTGTCGCCCGTGCCCGCGTGCGTCGCGGTCAGCCCGTCGAGCTCGTCGAAGGCAGAGCCCTGAGCATCGGCCCACTCCCGGACGATCGCGGTGGCGGCAGCCGCGTCGGTGACCGTCGAGTTGATCTCGCCCGAGGCGGCATACCGGCTGTATGCCGCGGTGAGCCGGCTCAGCGGCTCGTCCTGCTCCCCGAGCGCGGCGAGGACGTGCATCGCCGCGAGCATGCCCGTGTCGGCGAACCAGAAGTCGCGGAAGTAGTAGTGCGCGCTGTGCTCGCCCCCGAACACGGCGTCCTCGCGCGCCATCTCGCCCTTGATGAACGAGTGGCCGACGCGGGTGCGGACGCCGCGCGCACCCTGCTCGGCAATGATCTCGGGGACGCCGACCGAGGAGATGACGTTGTAGACGACGGCCACGTCGGATGCCGAGGCCCCGGCTGCGACCTCGCGGGCAATCTCGCGGGTGGCGACGAGGGCGGTGATCGCGCTGGGGCTGACGGGTGCGCCGTGCTCGTCGATGACGAAGCAGCGGTCGGCGTCGCCGTCGAAGGCCAGGCCGAGGTCGGCGCCGTGCTCGACCACCGCAGCCTGCAGGTCACGCAGGTTCTCGGGCTCGAGCGGGTTGGCCTCGTGGTTGGGGAAGGTGCCGTCGAGCTCGAAGTAGAGCGGCACCACCTCGAGCGGCAGCTCGGGCAGTCCGGCCCCGGTGCCGAGCACCGCCGGGACGGTGTGGCCGCCCATGCCGTTGCCGGCGTCGACGACGACCTTGAGCCGGCGGCTGCCGGAGAGGTCGACGAGACCGCGCAGGAACGCCGCGTAGTCGCCGAGCAGGTCGCGCTCGACGACCGTTCCGAGGGTGACGTCGCTGGGGCCGGCACTGGCGCCGCTGTCGAGGAGCTCCTGGGCGAGCTCTCGGACGTCAGCGAGACCGGAGTCCTGCCCCACCGGTCGCGCCCCGGTGCGGCACAGCTTGATCCCGTTGTACTGCGCGGGGTTGTGGCTCGCGGTGAACATGGCGCCGGGCAGGTCGAGGGCGCCACTGGCGTAGTAGAGGCCGTCGGTGCTGCACAGCCCGATCAGGGTGGCGTCGAGGCCATGGGCGGTGACCCCGTCGGCGAAGGCCCGGGACAGCTCGGGCGACGACGGGCGCATGTCGTGGCCGATGACCACCCCGGGCGCACCATCGGCCTGGACGACCACGCGGGCGAAGGCTGCGCCGAGGGCCCGGGCGACATCGGCGTTGAGCTGGTCGGGGACCAGCCCCCGGACGTCGTAGGCCTTGACGAAGTCAGCGAGCAGCGGCATGGGCACGCCCGAACCCTAGCGGGGTCAGAGGTCGCGCAGGACGCGCAGGTGCCCGCGTCGGCCGGTCTCGACGGCGCCGGACGCACCCTCGTCGGAGGCCCGGACCGCGGGGTGGGCTGCCGAACGGGTCTGCACCTGCTCGCCGAGGCGCGGACGCCCTGCTTCACGGACGGCGTTGGCCAGCGCCAGCAGGTCGTCGTGCGACGGCTCGGGCTCGACGTACTCCCCCGACAGCCGCACGATCTCCCACCCGCGCGGGACGGTAAGCCCCTCGGCGTGGTCACGGCACAGGTCGTACGTGTGCGGCTCGGCATACGTCGCGAGCGGACCGACCACAGCGGTCTGGTCGGCGTAGACGTAGGTGAGTGTCGCGATGGCGCCCTTGGGGCAGGCGGTGCGGGAGCACCTTCTGGACAGACTCACGCGCGGACTCTATGCCAGGACCCCGCGGCCACCTGCTCGGCACGCCGTAGGGTGGGCCCGTGACTTCGTCCGGCTCCCCCGCGGCACGTTCCGGAGGCCCCCGACGGGACCGCCGCGGCCGAGGTGTCCGAGGCCCGCTCGCCTGGCCGTCGGTGCCGGCGATGGCGTCGCGACGCGAGCGGTTCGACGACCTGGTGCTCGACAGTGCGGCCAGGCTCGAGGGCCGTCTCGGACCGCGTTTCCACGAGGTCGTGTTCGCCGTCGAGGACGTGCCCACCACCGATCCCGCCCCGTGGGAGCGTGACGGCGTGCCGCTCGGTCGGGTGTTCCCGGCACACGGCCGGCAGCCCGCCCGCATCGTCATCTACCGCCGGCCGGTCGAGGCCCGAGCCCAGGACCAGCGCGAGCTCACCGCGATCGTCGGTGACGTGGTCGTGGAGCAGGTGGCCGCCCTCTTCGGGGTGCAGCCGGGAGACCTCGACCCACGCTACGGCGACCCCGACTAGGGCCCATCCGACGGGCCCGGGCGACGGGCCCGGGCGACGGGCCCAGCAGTCGACCAGGGAAGGACGGCGGTTATCGCTGGACCTCGCGCAGGCCCATCGTGGTGGTACGCAGGGCCGTGTCACGCAACGGCGTCGTCGTGACGAGGGTCCCGACCTTGTCGGTCAGGGTGGACACCACCCCGGCCCGCAGCTCGCCGGTGCCGGAGGTCCGGGTCACCCAGACCGAGCGCGCTCCGGTGACGTTCACGGCCAGGGTCGCGTCCTGGGCGAGGTTGAGCCGCAACGACTTCTGGTCCCCGCGGGCATCGACGGTGACGACCTCGACCCCGGCCTTGGCACCGGTCGAGGTGAGCGCCAACGAACGCGTCAGTGGCTCGGCGGCCCCCGCAGGGTCCACGAGCGGCATACCTGCCACGCCGGTGAGGGGCGGTGTGGAGGACGACCAGGCGAAGTCGCTGGACGCTGGCGCGACACCGCGGGTGACCATTGCACCGGCGACCACCGGGACATCGGCACGGACCTGCAGCGCCACCGCGTCCTGGGGCAGCTTGCTGATGTCGATGTCGCGGACCTGGCCGCCGTCGATGCGGGTGACCCCGCCAGTGGGCAGGGCCCGAGGGCCCAGTGGCGTGAGCACGCGGGCCTGGACGACGGCCTCCGAGCCACCGGGCACCGCCACGCGCAGGACTGCCGCACCGTCGACCTGGACGGCCGGTACCACCTGGTCACGTGAGGGTGTCGCAGCAGCCACCGCGTCGTCCGAGCCGGCCGGACGGGTGCCGTCGAGCCACAGGTCGTTGACCACCGCGGTGACGACGCCGCCCTCGGCGACGACGTGCACGACGGGCGTGGTCAGGTCTCCCGAGATCGAGTCGAGCAGGAAGGCGGTGCGCCCGCGGGCCGGGACGACGATGCCCTTGCCCTGCGAGGTCACCACGACGCCGTCGGCGCCGTGCAGCGTCACGTCGACGGTGACCGGGTTGCCGCCGGGGTTGGTCAGGACGAGGCGTTCCTGACGCCCCGGTGCACCACCTCCGGCGAGGATCCAGGACTCGGCAACGGCCGGCGTGCAGGGTGCCGAGGTCAGCGCGCGGCGTTCGCCGCCCGGCACGAGCCAGGACTGGGCTGCGGCGAGGCCCGGGGCCAGCGACTGGGTGGCCGTGACGAGGGCCCCGGCGGGCGTGTTGAGGTCGGTGGTGGCGTTCGCGGCACGCTCGGTGACGGGCTTGGCCGCCGTGGCCCCGGGTAGGCGGGTCACGCTCAGCGAACCGGGCGTGCTGGACGGGGTGGTGCCCGCGAGCGTGCGCAGCGGGGCAGCTGCTGCGGCGAGCCGCGGGCGCACCTGGAGGTCGTCCACGCCGGGCACCCCCTCGAGCTCGGGGCCGGGGCAGACCACCGCGGAGCCCCGCACGGCGTCGGTGGCCGCGCGGGGCGCCCCGGCGACCGCGGGCCCGGGACCGACGGCCAGGGCGCCCTGGACGTGTGCGGCGCCGAGGACGATGCCGACCCCGGCCGCCGAGGCGAGGGTGGCGCGGGCGATCCCGCTCACGAGGGGGTTCACTTCCGTCTCCTCGAGGCGCGCGTACCGAACGGGATGGCGAGGAAGACCACGAGCAGCAGGGCGGCTCCCTGCGCCCAGCGCCACCGCGGCGACGTCGGCAGGACCTCCACCGCGATCGTGTGCGAGCCGGCCGGGAGCGCGTAGGAAGCCCCGTCACCTTGGGGCGCCACGGCGTACCCGTCGACGCTCACCCTGGCGTGCCGCACCCAGTCGGCGGGTTCGGCGAGCACGAGACTGGCCTGCTGGGGCACGACCGCGCGCGCGACGACTCGCCCGTGGTCGCCGGAGACGGGCAGGACCTGCTCGGCACCGGCCGTCACGATGCGCACGCGCGAGGGCGCCACCGCGTCGTCGCTGCCGTCGCCCCCGCCATTGCGCACCCGCCAGAACGTCACGCCGTCGTGCTCACCGAGGCGACTCAGGCCGGCGGTGCCGTCCAGGACGCGGACCCGCACGTCGCCGCTGTCGGTGCGCAGCCCCACGAAGCCCACCGCGAGGGCGGACAGGTCCCGTGCCGGGTCGAGCTCGCCGGGCGCGGCCCCGGTCTCGAAGAGGTGGCTGACGGCAGCGGTGAGGACCGCCGGGTCGGGACGCCCCTGCCTCGAGGCGGGTAGCGTGCGCGCCACCTCGCCGGGTTCGCGACCCAGCAGCGAGTAGGCCAGCCCCGCGGGCTCGGGTTCGAGCAGCAGCATGCGGTTGCCGATGCCGCTCTCGGCCTGGTCGACGGCCACAGCGGGGCGCGGGTCGGTCCACGCGCCGAGGGTGTCGCCGAGGGTGCGCCACGTGGTCCAACCCAGCCCGGCCACGACGGCGACGATGACGCCTGCGGCGATCGGCCAGCGCAGCAGTGCGACCCAGCCACCGGTCGAGTGACGCACCGCCAGCCCCTGGGTCCCGAGCAGGGCGGCGGCCAGGAGGGCGACGGCGAGCAGGTAGAGCCCGGTGCCGGACCAGGCGGTCACGGCGTCACCGGCGCCGGGCTCACCGCTGGGGACGGTGCCGAGCACCAAGCGGGGTGCGAGCACGGCATACGCGAGGCCCAGCAGCCCGAGTCCGGCGAGGGCCGAGGCGGCGACCCCGCGACCAGCTCCACCACGGACCAGGCCGAGGACTCCAGCGAGGACGATCGGGGCCGAGATGAGCACGGGGTAGGACGCGGGGCCGCCCGGGTGGAGCAGCGCCAGCTGCCAGGGCGCCGCCTGGTCCGCGCCCCAGACAGACATTCCGGGCCCGGTGAGGAACAGGTGCGGTTGCTCGACCAGGGTCTGCACCCAGGGTCCGAGCAGCAGGACCGGCCCCACCAGCAGGGCGAGGCCTCGCAGCCGAGCAGAGCCGTGGCCGAGGACGACGACGAGCACGGCGACCAGTGCGGCCAACGGCAGGTAGGCGGGCACGAACGCCCCGAGCACTGCGGTGACGAGCACGGTGGCTGCCGTGACCGTCACCGACCCGCCGCGACGGGAGGCGAGGGCGAACCCGGCCACGACGAGCGGCAGGAGCACCGCTGCGACGACCGCGCCGAGGCGTCCGGCCGCCACCGCGGTGGTGAGCACGGCGGTGCTCCCCCACGCCAGGGCGGCCAGTCCGCGCGGCCATGCCGAGCGCGTGACGACCCGGCCTGCGAGGTAGGCGGTGAAGGTGGCCAACGGCATCGCCAGCGTGACGAGCACGGCGATGGCCGTACCGAGCGGGCTGTCCGGTGCGCCCAGGACGGGGACGTGGGTGAGCAGCCACGCGAGCCCGGCCAGGACGACGAGGTGCGGACCCTGCTCGGCCGACTGGCCGAGGCCGGCGCCGTGCCAGCCGTCGAGCCACGCGTGCCAGGTCATGCCTGCCGTCGCCCGGACGCCGAGCAGCTCGCCGCCGACCAGGCCCTGGGAGAGGCGGTCGACCACGCTGCCGCCCAACGTCCGCGTCGCGACGAGCGAGGTGACCGAGACGAGCAGCACCGACAGCAGACCGGGGTTGTGGGCGAACCGTGAGGCCCACGTGGAGCCGAGGATGTTGAGGTCCTGCACCTCGTCGGCGACCGGACCCGGCTCGGCGACGCCAGCGGTGGGCGTGACGAGACGGCCATCGTCGTAGGCGACCTGGTCGTGGACCAGGTCACTGGTGTGGCGCAGGACCATGGACGGCGAGACGAACAAGCCCTTGAGGTCCCGGCGGCGCACCGTCCGGGTGCCCCGCGAGCGCCAGCGCGCGCCGAGGACACGCCGGGGCGTGAGTACTGCACCGAGGTCGGAGAACTCGGCCCAGGCGGCGCGAGGTCGCTTGGCGACGAGCAGGGCCAGCGCGGCGACGAGGCTCGACACGGCGATCCAGGTGGCAAGCACCGGTAGGGACCACCAGGCACACCGAGCCAGGGCGACCCGGCGAGCCTGACGGCGCTGTCGCGAGAGGCTGTCCGTGGCGAAGAGGGTGAAGGCTGCCGGCCCTGCGGGCGCGACTTCGCCCGGGGCGGCAGGCACGTCGCCCCTGAAGGCGGCGGGGGCGCCGAAGATGCCCTCGGTGAGGCCACCGGTGTCGTTGCCCGGGTCGGCCTCGCACTCGGCGCTGTCCGGGCGCTCGAGGTCGCTGGCCAGGGCCACAGCACCGGTCCGCAGCGTGGCCCGCGGTACGACGACGACGCGCCGACCGGCGTGGTGCGCCCGCCAGGAGAGGTCGACATCGGCCCCGAAGTCGCCGAAGGCGCGGTCCGGACCGGCGAGGCGGTCGAACAGCGGGCGCTCGACGAGCATCCCGGTGGCGGGGACGGCCAGGACGTCGGAACGGCGGTCGTACTGGCCCTGGTCGGGTTCGCCGACGACGGGCAAGGGGATCAGGCGGCCGCTCCGGGTCAGCTGGACGCCCACCGACCGCAGCGCACCGGGCACGGTCCAGTCGAGCAGCTTGGGGCCGGCGATGCCGACCGAGGGTGAGCGGCGTACGGCGTCGAGCAGGCGGGCCAGCGTCATCGGCGCGGCGGCGCTGTCGGACGTGAGCACCCACAGGTGCTCGGTCTCGTCGGTCTCGTCGGTCTCGACCCCTGACGCGCCTTGCGTCGCTGGCACGCCCAGCGCAGCGTGGACGGCCGAGGCGACCGACGCGGTCGCCGGCACGGTGACGTAGGTGGTGGCCGGGATCGCCGTCGCCAGGTCGGTGTGGGCACGGACCGCCTCGACGGCGTTGCCGTCCTCCCCGAGGTCGACCACCACCATCCGGTCAGGCGGGCGGGTCTGACGAGCGAGGGAGTCGAGGGTCTGCGGAAGGGCCGAAGCCGGGCCACGCAGGACGAGCACCACGGTGACGGTCGCGACCGCGAGGGGTGGGCCGGTGTCGGCGTCGGTCATGCCGTGGGGCGGAGCCAGCGTCATGGGGGCGTCACGGGGATGTCGCCGCCAGGGCGACTAGACCGCAGCCTTCTTGAGCTTGCGACGCTCACGCTCGGACAGGCCGCCCCAGATACCGAAGCGCTCGTCGTTGGACAAGGCGTACTCGAGGCACTCGGAGCGCACCTCGCACCCGACGCAGACCTTCTTGGCCTCACGCGTCGAGCCACCCTTCTCTGGAAAGAACGCCTCGGGATCCGTCTGGGCGCAGAGCGAACGCTCCTGCCAGGACATCTCTGTCTCTTCGCCGCCGTCAAGAGCGACCAACTGAAGTTCGTGCACGGCTTCCTCCTCGACCCGGTGCCGTATGTTGCCACCGACCCGATGACAACAATGGAATTACACGCGTGTCATACGTGGTTAGTCAAGCGGAAGTCTGATATTTGCCCGAACTGGTGAACCTTGATACTGGCGTGGCGCCCCCGCAGTCGGTTGCAGCACGGGAGGTCGCCCAGGCTCCACCACGTGGCGTAGGTCAGCTCGGACGGTCGACGTAGAGGGCCATCGCAGGGCACCACCGCACGGCTGCAGCCCGCGCCTGCGCACCGTCGTCGATGCCGCCGTCGGCCGCCGTGAGCACCACGGGGTAGCCCCACTCGTCGAGCCGGATGACTCCGGGCAACAGGTGGGCACACACCCCGTGGCCGGTGCAGGCGACGCGGTCCACCCTCACCGTCGGGCGGTCAGTGCGTGAGGACGTGCTCATGGCTGCTCCTGGGGGTCTGGCCAGCGGCGCAGTGTCCGAGGGCGTGGTCGTCGATGTGGTCGGACAGGGCTCGCAGGGCGGAGGTGGCCAAGGCGGCAACCCCGTCGGGGAACCGGCACGCCCCTCTCCCACGCACCGACGCGGCCCGCCGGGCGATTCGGCCGCGGGCGCTGCCGGCCGCCGCGGCGCCCGCGGCCCCACCACCGGACCCACCGGTGTCTGCGAGCTCGTGCCAGTCGGCAGCGATCGCAGGGAGGCCGAACATGCACGGCCCGCACTGGCCGGCGCTCTCCCCGGCGGCATGGTCCAGCCACGCAGCGAGGGCGTCGAGCGGACAGACCGAGGGGTCCAGCACGTGGACGACGCCAGGACCGGGCGATCCCCCGTACGGCCCCAGGCCGGCGCGCGACCAGGTCACCCGGGCCGCCTCGTCGGGGCGAAGGACGATCCCGCCGAGGCCACCCACGATGACGGGACCGGTGCGACCGGGCTCGGCACCGGCCGCGGCGAGGAGGTCGGCCAGGGCCACGCCCGAGGCGGTGCTGACGACGCCGGGGTGAGGCACCGCGCCCCCGATGCCGACCAGGCGCGGGCCGGGCTCGGCAGCGAGGCCGTGGCTGCGGAACCACTGCGGTCCGTCCACGCCGCGTTCGACGACCTGGGCCACCCGCCACAGGGTCTCGGCGTTGAGCACCACCGTGGGGGCGATCCGCCGCCCCCCGCTGTCGGACCCGCCCCTGACGAACGGCTGGCGCTTGGTCATCGGCCGTGCCAGCCCGCCCTGGGCCAGCGAGATCAGTGACGTCTCCTCGGACGAGACGTACCGTGCGGGTGCACCCAGCACGTCGAGCCCGGCAGCGCGGAGGCGGGTCTCGGTCGCGGAGCCGCGGTGGGCGGCATACCGGACCCGGGTGCCGGCAACGAGCGTCGCGCCGCGCACGAGCTCGGGCAGGTGGTGCTCGACGACGAACGCGTCCTTGACCGCACCGATCTCGCCGTCGCAGGCGTTGACGATGAGGGCGGCGTCGTGGCTGTGGGCGGCGCGCACCTTGGTCGCGGTGCTGAACGCGGCACCACCACGACCGGTGAGCCCGGCCTGTTCGAGGACGTCGACGAGGTTCATGACCACTCCTGGGTGAGGACCGCCTGGCGGCGGTGCTGGTCGGCGTACCCGGCTGCGGCACGCCAGGTGAGCGCGAGGCCGCCTACCACGGCGCAGGCCACCGGGACCATCCGCAGCAGCGGCTCGGCGGAGGTGCCCATGGCGTAGCCGTGGACCAGGGCCATCGGCCACAACGCGAACGCGATGAGGTGCACGGCCTTCCACACCCTCCTGGACAGCCGGTGCCGCAGCAGGGACGTCGCGACCACGGCGAGGATGATGTCGAAGGCCAGGGTGCCCAAGCCCACCCACAGCGGCTCGTAGCCCGACGTGAACGGCACGACCGCGGAGATCCAGTCGATGCTCACGTAGGTCTCGAGGACCGCAGTGGCGATGTGGGCCAGCAGGAACGCGGAGGTGCCCAGGGCCAGCGACCGGTGCAGGCCGACCACGACCGTCTGGCTCACGGCCCGGCTGCGACGACCGGCGGTGAGCGCACCGAGGACGAGGACCACGGTGAGCAGGACGATGCTCACGGTGCCCGTCGCCCGCGACACGAACCACAGGAGCTCGTTCATGCCGCGCTCCGTCGGCGCGAGTCCTGCTGCGGCCAACCGGGGGTGGTGACGACCGGTCCGCCGTCGGCCGGGTCGAGGCGAGCGGGTATGCCGCGCGCCTGCAGCCACGCGGGCGCCTCGGTGCCGAGGACGACGGCCGCGGTGGAGGCGGCATTGGCCTCGAGGGCGTCGACCCCGGCACAGGTGACCTGCTCCCACACCACGCGGGCAGTTCGTCCGGTCCTCGGGTCGACGATGTGGTGGCGGGGTTCACCGTGCTGGACCCAGGTCCGGCGGCCGGTCGAGGAGGTGGCAAAGGCCTGGCCGTGGCTCGCCACGACCTGGCGGACCTCGCCACCGGTCCCCTCGACGCCCACCTGCCACCCCCCGCGGGGAAGCTGCCCGGAGACTGCCAGGTCGCCACCGAGGTTGACGAGGAACCCGCCGTCGAGACGGGCGGCGAGCAGCGCCGCGATGGAGTCGGCGGCATACGCCTTGGCGCTGGCCCCGAGGTCGAGGACGGTGCCCGCGGGGACCGTGACCCGGCGCAGGTCCTCGTCGAGGTCGACCGTCTCCCACCCCGGCACGGGGGTGGCGGCCCGGTCGTGACGGCGGCTCCCGAGCAGGTGGTGACGCGAGCTGCGCGCACGGACCTCCTCGAGGTCGGCGTCGTACCCGGAGGCGATCACCGCTCCCCCGACGGTGGGGTCGACGAGCCCGTCGCTGAGACGGGCCGCGCGCAGGGCGGCGGCGAGACTGGCCGCGAACACCGGCGAGACGAGCTCGCTCGCGCCGCCGCGACCGCGGGCCAGCGCGCTGACCTCCGAGTCCGGTCGGAACCGGGACACGGCGGCGTCGAGGTCGACCAGGTGGTCCCGCGCGATGGTGATGGCGGCACCGAGCGTCTCTGGCCTGGTGACGATGAGGTGGTGGTGGGTGCCGATCGCGTCGAAGGACGCGGAGGCCGTGAACACGTTCTGCGCGACGCGCGCGGTCTGGGTGTTCATCACGACCCGCTCGTGCTGCTCTGGGCCGAGCCGGTGCCCGACGAGACCCCGGGGACGGCCCCGAAGCTGCTCGAGCCCGAGGTCTTCGCGGTGCCAGCAGAGGACGGTCTCGAGCTGGTGGTGGCGCCCGACGAGCTGGAGGTGGTGCCGGCCGAGCTGGAGGTGGTGCCGGCCGAGCTGGCGGTGACCGTCCCCTGGTCGGCCGCGAGGCGCACCCCGATCGAGCCGGCGCCGAGCGTCGCGGCGAGGAGCGCAGCGGCCGTCCAGCGACGGGCCAGGCTCAGGGGGCTGCGTGGCTTGCTCATGGGGTGGTTGCCTTTCTGGTGGGGTGGTGGTTCCACCGTGGGCGCGCCGACTGTGCACTGCCTGTGTCTTGCCTACGGGACCGCTCCGGCGTACGTGTGGGTTTCCTGTGAGGGGCTGCTGCGTCGAGTGGGTCCCCGGGCTGGAAGACTGCCGAGCATGCGCATCACGGCACTCGCCGGTGGCGTGGGGGGTGCCCGTTTCCTGCGCGGCCTCCGCACCCACCTGGACCGCACCCCCGACCTTGCGGACAGCGAGCTGACCATCATCGGCAACACCGGTGACGACATCAGCCTGTTCGGCCTGCGGGTCTGTCCGGACCTGGACACCCTGCTCTACACCCTGGGTGGCGCCATCCACGAGGGACAGGGCTGGGGAAGAGCCGACGAGAGCCACCGACTCCAGGGGGAGCTGGCGGCCTACGGGGCGGTACCGCAGTGGTTCGCCCTGGGGGACCTGGACTTCGGCACGCACGTGGTGCGTTCGCAGTGGCTCGGCCAAGGGGTGTCCCTGTCCGAGGTCACCGCACGGCTCGCGCAACGGTGGCGCCTGCCCGACCAGGGGATCCGGCTGCTGCCCATGACCGACTCCCCCGTCGAGACCCACGTGGTCGTCGAGGACGAGGACGGCCAGCGCGCGATCCACTTCCAGGAGTGGTGGGTTCGCCACCAGGCGGCCCTGCCGGCGCAGCGCTTCGTCGCCGTCGGCATGGACCTCGCTACCGCCGCCCCCGGTGTCCTCGACGCGATCCGGCAGGCTGACGTCGTGCTGCTCCCACCAAGCAACCCCGTGGTCTCCATCGGCATCATCCTCGGAGTGCCCGGCGTGCGAGATGCGTTGCGCGGCAGCGCTGCTCCCGTCGTCGGCGTCTCACCACTGATCGGCGGTATGCCGGTGCGCGGCCACGCCGACGCCTGTCTCGCGGCCATCGGGGTGGAGTGCACGCCCTCGGCCGTCGCCGGGCTCTATGAGGACTTCCTCGACGGCTGGCTCGTCGCCACCGAGGACGAGCCGCAGGTGCGGCTGCGTCGCGCGGCTGTCCGCGGCCGGCCGTTGCTCATGACCGACCAGGACGCGGCCGCCGACCTGGCAGGCGCCGCCCTCGACCTCGCCCTCGCGCTCAAGGTGGCCTGACCGTGGCGCGCCTGCTCGTCCTGGCCCTGACCGGACTCCCCGAGGTGGTGAGCGACGACGACCTGGCGGCCCTGCTGCTGGCCGCGGCCCGGGCCAACGACGCCGAGCTCGTCGAAGGCGACGTCCTGGTGGTGTCGAGCAAGATCGTCTCCAAGGCCCTCGGCCTGTGGGCGGACGGGCAGGACCGGTCTGTGGCGATCGCGGCCCAGACCGTGCGGACCGTCGCCGAACGGCGCACGGGCGACCGCCTCACCTGCGTCGTCGAGGCCGTCGCCGGCCCGGTGATGGCCGCGGCCGGGGTCGACGCCTCCAACACCGGCGGCCGGGTCGACGTCCTCCTGCTGCCGGCCGACCCCGATGCGGAGGCGTTCCGGCTCCGCGAGGCGCTGCTCGTGGCGACCGGCCTCACCCGGCTCGGGGTGGTGCTCAGCGACACCGCAGGACGACCGTGGCGCAGCGGGCAGACCGACTTCGCCCTCGGCGCCAGCGGGGTGGAGGTGCTCGACGACCTCCGCGACGGGGTCGATGCCGACGGCCGCCTGTTGACCGCCACCGCACGCGCGGTCGCCGACGAGCTCGCCGCGGCCGCCGACCTCGTCAAGGGCAAGACCGAAGGCATCCCCGCAGCGGTCGTCCGTGGCACGCCGTGGGCGACCGACGGACCCGGTCCTGGCGCCCGCAGCCTCGTCCGCACCGGCGCCGGTGACTGGTTCGGCCTCGGCCAGGCCGAGGCCATCCGTTCGGCGCTGGGTGTGCCCCCCGGTGGCCAGGCGGCTCAGGACGTCGGGATCGCTTCTGTCGCACCGGAGCCCATCATCGACCGGATCAGCCGCGCGGTTGCCGTCGCCCTTCGCGAGTGCGAGACCGCCGGCGTCGACGTGGGCGGTGCCGTGTCCGGCGGCGCCGTGTCCGGCGGCGCAGTGTCCGGCGGTGCCGAGGCAGGGTGCGCCGAGCTCTGGGTCTCGGCCGCGACGCCCTACGAGCTGGGCGTCGTCGTGTCCCGGCTCCAGGTCGCCCTGTGGGGTGAAGGCCTCGATGTGACGGTCCCGCCCGAGGTGTCCGGCGAGGCCACGGTCCTCCCCCTGACCGACCGCCTCCCCTGACCACCCTGGCGACTCGTCCGGTTCGGGCCACACTGGGCGGGCTGTGCTCCTACCGTGGGGCCCGGACCACCAACAGCCAGGGAGACCTCGTGGGAGCTGACACCGCCGGTGCCGCAGACACAGCGGGGGCGCACGCCGGCGCCGGGCCGACGGGCCGCACGGTCGCCATCGTCGCGGGAGCAGACCTGCCCCGGCGAGAGGCCCGCGCCCTGGTGGAGTTCGCGTCACGCGACCCCCGCGTGTGGCGCAACATCCTCGCCACCTGGCTCGTCGTGGTGGCCGCGCTCGCAGTGGCGCTGGTGCTCTCGCGCTCGGGCAGCTCGGTCAGACAGCAGCACGCCTCACTGGGTGCGGCCGTCTTCGTCGCGGCCATGGCGGCGCCCACCACCTGGGTGTCGTGGTACCTGAGGACAGCGAGGAAGGTAGGCCGGCGGGTGGCGCAACAGTGCCCGCCAGGCACCGTCATCGGGTCGCGGATCACCACTCACACGGTGACCTTCGCGGTCGGAGCGGCCGCCTACTCCTACACCTACGAGACGCTCAGCCACGTGGTCCAGGTCGGCGACATCCTGGTCGTCAAGCCCCGCAACCACCTGGTGCTGGCAGTCCCGGTCGAGGCGATCGCCCCGGGCGACCTCGCCCACCTGCGGCGGCGGGTCGTCAACGAGCCGATGTCGAGGGCGACGACGAGCTGACGGACCTCAGCCGCGGATGGTGGGCAGGTGGGTGCGTGGCGACATCCGCGAGCCGCGGCGTGGACGGAAGTACCCGTCGAGCTCGAGCAGCCGCTGCACGCGGTAACGGTGTCCGCGGTAGGGCTCGAGCAGGTCGGCCAGCACCTCGTCGTCCTTGGCCTCCCCGAGCAACGCCCAGGTGATGTTCTTGGCCACGTGGTAGTCGCCGAAGCTCACCGCGTCGGCGTCACCGAGGGCGCGCTGCGCCACCTCCGAAGAGGTCCAGACCCCGATGCCGGGGATGGCGCACAACCTTGCCCGCGCCTCGACCGTGGTCATGGTGGTGCACTCCTCCAGCCTGCCGCCCGACCTGGCGGCGCGGACGGCAGTGCCCGAGCGGGCTCCGTCGACCGAGGCCTTCAGCCACTCCCACGACGGCACCGCGGCCCAGGTGGCCGCGTCGGGCGCGACCCACAGCTTGCGGGCCTCCCCCGGTCCCGGGGCACGCGAACCGAACCGGTGGACCAGCGCGCGGTAGCCACCGAACGCCTCCTGCCCCGTGACCTTCTGCTCGATCACCGCAGGGACGAGCGCGTGCAGGACCAGTCCGGAGCGCGGGACATGCCACGCGGCGTACCGACGGTGTGCCCTCGCCACCTGCGGGTGGTGCGCCACGAACCCGCTCTCGTCGTCGCCCTCTCCGAGCAGCGACGGCACCTGCTCGAGCGCCCACTCGGCACCCGGGCCCCACGCCGAGGCGGCCACCTCGCCCGCATCCGCACGCTGCACCAGCCGCAGCGTCACCGGTCCCTGCGGCGTGGGCAGGCCCAGCCACCACCCCTGTCCACGATCGGGCTGGAACGTCGGGTCGCCACCGCCGCGGCGCAGCGGCGAGATCACCAGGCCCACGGCGACCGGCCGGTCCGGACGCCACACACGGGTGTGGTCGGCCGTCGGGGACATGCGGCCAGTGTCGCGCGTTGGGGGGACAACGACCGAAGGCGGGCCACGTAGACTCTGCGCGACCCGCCACCGAGCCACCGAGGAACCCGTGAGCAACAAGCGTGCGAGCCAGGACCGCAAGGCCCGACTGTCCGAGATCCAGAACCAGCAGAAGGCCAAGGAGCGCAAGGTCAAGGCAGGCATCGCCGCCGCTTCCGCGGTGCTCCTGGTGGGCCTGGGTGGCGTCGTCTACTACGCCATCAACGACGCGAAGTCCAAGCAGCTCGCCAACCTCGGCGTCACGGTCGCCTCGGCGAGCTGCGACCCCGTGACGACCGACTCCGGCGGTGGCACGGGCGAGCACATCGGCCCCGGCACGGACAAGCCCAACGAGACCTCGGTCGACTACACCACCGTCCCCCCGAGCCACGGCGCGCACTTCGCGTCCCCCGACGTGAGTGGTCGCGACTTCTACACCGGGGAGGACCGCCCCGCCCTCGAGTCGCTGGTCCACAACCTCGAGCACGGCTACACGGTGCTCTGGTACGACGGCAGCAAGGTCAAGGACACCGCGATGCTCAAGGACGTCGCCAACCAGGGCAACAAGCTCCCCGAGTCCAGCGGCAAGTTCAAGGTCGTCGAGTGGGACGCCAGCCGGGGGGCCTTCCCGGCCGGCAAGCCGTACGCCCTGGCCCACTGGGCCAAGGACGCCGGGCACCGCCAGCTCTGTGGCGACCTCTCCGGGCAGGCCGTGGTCGACTTCGTCAAGAAGTACCCCGCCAGCGACACGCAGGAGCCCGGCGCCGCCTGAGGTCCGGCCCGCGTCAGCGGCGGCGGAAGGTCAGCAGGAGGAAGGTGTAGTCCAGGCCCACGCGGTCCCAGTGGACCGGGCGCTCCTCGTGCGACAGGGCATCGGAGGTCGACAGGTCCCCGACGACCTCGAGCCCTGCCTGCTCTGCGGTGGCGACGAGCTCACGGATGTCCTCGGGCGCGAAGATCTTGACCTCACTGCCGTAGGCGGTCCGTCCGGTCGTGTCGGGGGGCTCCTGGTCGTAGTCCGTGGAGACACAGAGCACGCCACCGGGCCGCAGCACGCGGGCGCTCTCGCGCAGGAACGCCTCGATCGGCACACCGTGCTCGATGACCGACATGCAGGTGATCGCATCGAGAGCGCCATCGGGAAGGCCGGTCGCCGTGACGTCACCGTGGCGGAAGACCACGCCGTCGCGGTGGACCTCGTCGCCGAACTCGAGGTTGATCCCGATCAGCGAGCCAGGCTCGGCCCCGAGACCGTAGAGGCGCAGCCAGGGCAGGACCGGCGAGTAGCGAGCGCTGCCTGCGTCCATCACGCGGGCCGTCCGCGTGCCGTCGTCCGCCAGGGACAGGACCGCCCCGACCGCACCCAGGGCGTCCCAGTTCTTCGGCTGGTCGCGGTGCAGGGGCAGGCGTAGTCGTCGGGCCTCGGCCACCGCGCGCTCCCAGTCGGCGCGGGTGCGCAGGACGGCTGTCGGGGCGACCGAGGTCGGGACCGGACGGTTCGCGGCATACCCGCGGTGGGCCTCGGCCCGGCGCTGCACGGCGACGCGCCCCCAGAGGAGGCGCTCGGCACCGCGCTTGGCGATCGCAAGCAGGGGGCCCCCGGGCGGCGCGGCGACCTGTCCCGAGGTCGCAGCCTCGTCTGGAGTGGTCATTGCGGCAATCTATCCTCGGTCGGACCGTCGACCACGACGTGGTCCTGCTCGCGCTCCTCGCGGGAGGTGATCAGGTGGTGCGAGCGCGCGTAGAGCCAGCCGCCCAGGGCGAAGAGCACGTCGCTCATGACGGTGAGGAAGCGGGACAGCACCACCACGGCGGTGGCGGCCGAGGTCGAGGTGATCGGTGCGAGCATGAGCACCAGCAGTCCTTCCCGGACGCCGACCCCCGCGGGCAGGACCACGCTGAACATGGCCAGCGACGAAGCCAGCGCGAACCCCGAGATGGTGGCCAGAGCCAGGACCGACCCGTCGTAGTCGACACCGGTGGCGCGGGCCAGGACGAACGCGTGCAGGCCCGAGCTGATCCAGGCCACGATGAACAACCCGCTCGCGGCGAGGACGGCTCGACCGGAGAGCTGGTGTTCGAGCGGTTCACGCCGCAGCACGCGCAACACCTTCGCGATCAGCCAGTTGAGCAGGCGCGGCCACAGGACCAGGCTGAGCAGCGGCACCATCAGCAGCGCGACCCAGCCGGTCGTCGAGGCGTCGCCCCGGGTCAGGAGCAGCGGCACCGCGGGCATGCCGACGATGAGGCCGCAGATGGCGGCCAGGGCCACGGTCACGAACGCCACGACGGCCGAGCGTCGGCGCGGGATGTGCAGGCGCATCCCCATCTCGGCCTGGACGACGACGCTCCAGACCGCGCCGGGCAGGTACTTGCCGAGCTGCCCGACGAAGAACACCCCGGCTGCCGGGGCCACGTGCAGCGTGGTCCCGAGGTCGGCGAGCAGCACCCGCCAGCCGAGCATCGTCAGCAACGGCGGCACGCAGGCCAGCCCCGCGGCGAGCACGAAGGTGCTGGCGTCGATGTTGCGGATGTCTGCCGACACCTCGGCCCAGTTGCGGGCGACGGCGACCGTCACGGCGGTGAGGACGAGAAGGGCCAGCGCGATGCGCAGGCCGGTGAACACCCGGGCGCGCGTCATCAGCGCCGCCGCAGCGTGAGTCGCAGGAGCCCGTATGCGGTGTCGGGGCGGGTGGAGGTGCTCGAGGCCTCGCGCATGCGCCCCGTGATGTCGCCGTCGAGGTCTCCCACGAGGACGAAGCCGAGGTCGTGCGACCGGGCCAGCACACCGCGGACGTCGGCCGGGCCGAGCGCTCCCTCGGCGGTGGACGGACCGATGGGCAGGGTGACGCAGAGCAGGCCGCCGGACTTCAGCGCCCAGCTCGCCTGGCTCATCGCCTCGTCGATGTCGTCCGTGTCGCAGCCACCGGGGTGGAGGCGGACGATGACGTCGAGCGACGCGGTGTCGACATCCAGGACCTCGACGCTCGAGCGGTGGCCGGTGAGCTCGAGCTCGACCGGCGCGAAGCCCGTGGAGCGCGCCCACCGCGACAACGGCGAACGGGTGCCGGACTCGTCGACGATGACCGTGCTGCGGCGGCCGTCGTCACGGACCCGGACGATGGCGGCGAGCGCGCCCAGGGCGGCCCAGGCGGCGATGCCGTCCCCGCAGCGCGGCAGGCCGAGGCTCTTCGCGAAGGCCTTGGCGTCGTCGGCGTCGTGGCCGTCGGCGAGCACGTCCGATGCCCTGATCCACTCCGGCAGGTCGCTGCGGCTCAGCTCAACCTCGGGCCGCGAGGCGGCGACGAGGCCACGCACCGACGACATGACGCGGTGGCGCAGGTGGCCGACCACGGCCGACGGCCCGGTCCCGACCGGTGGGGTCGGGGCGGTGCCCACGTCGAGGACGGGCTCGTCGAGCTCGTCGTCCGGCGGGGCCGCCGGTTCGACGGCGGCCAGGGCCTCGAGCGTGCCGAGGTAGTGGGCCCAGGGCCCGGACAGGTCAGGGGGACGGACCCTGGCGCG
>JBDSKZ010000069.1:0-37086 GCA_039916625.1 Pedococcus sp. | reverse complement strand
ATCGCGACCAGTAGATCTGGCACGGCGCGGACAGTGGACCCCGGTCACCCACGTTGGGTCCGTTGCCGTAGTCGAGGGACGTGCGGGCAATGGCGGGAACGCCGACTTAGGCAACGGGCGTCCTGCCTGCAGGTTTGTACTGGTTGGGATGGCAGTGTCCCGGTTCTGTGTTTGAGTCGGCGGGTCTCTTCGTCCGGAGCGAAGAGGCCACCGTCCGCCAAGTCGGCTTCCAAGCACGAGACGGCCCGGTTCGGGCGACCGAGATTGGTTCTCTGCTGTACACCTACTGCTGTACTTTGCCGCTCTGAGGGAGCGCCGATTGTCAGCGCGCAGGCCTCTGACCTGCGCAAATGTGTCGGGGTGACAGGATTTGAACCTGCGGCCTCTTCGTCCCGAACGAAGCGCGCTACCAAGCTGCGCCACACCCCGTGGCAGTCGCTACCGAGCAGGTCTGACGTGGTCAGACCCTGATTCGGCAGCGACAAGGAAGGATAGCCCACCGCCTGTCGCGCCTCCCAATCGGCCCCTTCGAGGACCTGTCACCGTCGATCAGCGGGCGCCGGCGTCGGGGTCGTCGCGGCCCTGGGGACGAGGGTCAGCAGGGTCGCCTCGGGGCGACAGGCGAACCGGACCGGCGCGTACGGCGACGTGCCGAGCCCTGCCGAAACGTGCAGCCAGGCTGCATCCGCAGGGGCCCTCGACGAGGGGGCAGAGCCCGCTCCCGGCCACCAGCGTGACAGCCCCTTGGCCCGGTTGGTGGGCAGGTCGCAGTTGGTCACCAGCGCGCCGTACCAGGGGACCGCGAGCTGGCCACCGTGGGTGTGGCCGGCGATGAGGAGCTGTGCGCCGTCGGCGGCCATCGGGTCGAGGACCCGTTGGTATGGCGCGTGCGTGACGCCCAGGGTCAGCGCGGCGGTGGGGGAGGCCGGGCCGGCGACCTCGGCATACCGGTCGTGGTTGATGTGGGCGTCATCGGTGCCGACGAGCTCCACGGTCGACCCTGCCACGGTCAGCGAGGTGCGGGCGTTGTCGAGATCGGTCCAGCCGCCAGCCGTCATGCCGTCGCGGAGGTCCTCGACCGGCAGCAGGACCTGCCCGGCGGGCGCCTGGGCGTGGCGGCGGGTGAGGTAGCGGGCGGGGTTCTTCGGCACCGGGGCGTAGTAGTCGTTGGACCCCAGGACGAACACCCCGGGGAACTCGAACAACGGCTCCATCGCCCGCAGCGCCTGGGGCACGGCGTCGAGCGCCGCGAGGTTGTCGCCGGTGTTGACCACGAGGTCCGGCGCCAGTGCGGCCAGGCCGCGGACCCACTCCACCTTGTGCTGCTGTCGTGGCACGAGGTGCAGGTCCGAGATCTGCAGGACGCGCAACGGGCTCGAGCCGGGAGCCAGCACCGGCACGGTGAACCGGCGCAGGGCGAACCAGTTGCGCTCGACCAGGGACGCCCAACCGAGGCCGGCCATCCCGAGGGCAGCCGCGCCGCCCAAAGTCCGCACGAGAGTCTTCATCGCGCCCATCCTCGCAAACAACGCGGTGGGGCACCGCACCGCCGCCTGAGACACTGTCTCCATGACCGACCAGAGCCTCAAGGCCACCGTCCAGAGCGACCTCACCTCCGCCATGCGTGCGCGCGACCAGGTGCGCTCGGGCACGCTGCGGATGGCGCTCGCCGCCATGACCAACGAGGAGGTCTCCGGCACCCAGGCCCGCGAGCTGTCCGACGACGAGGTGCTCAAGGTGCTGGCCAAGGAGGCCAAGAAGCGCAAGGAGGCGTCGGCCGCCTACACCGACGCGGGCCGCCCCGAGCTGGCGGCCAAGGAGGAGGCCGAGCTCACGATCCTCGAGGCCTACCTGCCGGCCCAGCTGTCCGACGAGGAGCTCGCGACGATCGTCGCCGCCGCCATCGAGACCTCCGGGGCCACCGGTATGCAGCAGATGGGCCAGGTCATGAAGGTCGCCTCTCCCGTCGTTGCCGGTCGCGCCGACGGTGGCCGCGTCGCAGCTGTCGTGAAGGCGGCGCTCGCCGCCCGCTGACCCGCGCAGGACGAAGGCCCCCACCACACCCGGTGGGGGCCTTCGTCGTCACGAGCGTGCGTCTTCTACTTCGGCTTCTTCGTCTTGGGCGTCTTCGTGGGCGTGGGCTTGGTCTTCTTGGTCGGGCTCGGCGTCGAGCTCGGGGTCGAGCTCGGCTTGGGGGTGCTGCTGGCCCGCGGCGCTGGCGCCTGGGGGACGAACCCCGTCGAGGTGTAGAGCCCGATGGTGTCACCGCGCAGCGCCGTGCCGTTGGGGGAGGCGTAGACCACCACGCCGCGGCTGTAGCTACTGGTGGTGCTGCCGGCGACCTGCGCCTTGAAGCCGGCGTCCTTCAGCCGCGCCGTTGCTTCCGCGACAGAGAGCCCGCCGACGAACGGCACCGCCACCTTGTCGCCGTTCTTGACCTTGTCGCTCGGCTCGTCGAAGTCGCGGATCGGCATGCCCTTCGAGGCGCCCTCCATGATCGCCTGCCACGTCGGCGCGGAGATGGTGCCTCCGAAGATCTCGCCGTAGTACGTGCCGGCGAGACGGACGTTCTTCATGCGGAACTGCTTGTACGGCGTGCCCACCCAGACCGCGGTCGCGAGCTGCGGGGTGTAACCCACGAACCACGACTGGTAGTGGTTGTCGGTGGTGCCGGTCTTGCCGGCAGCCGGGCGGGAGCCGAGGCTGGCGGCCCGGCCGGTGCCGCTCTTGATGACCCCGGTGAGCAGCTCGGTCGTGCCCTTGGCGACGTCGGGGTCGATGACCTGCTTGCAGGCGGTCGGGTTGAGCTTGAGGGCCTTCTTGTCGTTGGTCGTGATCGACAGGATCGGGTTCGGCTTGCAGTAGTTGCCGTTGGCGGCGAGCGTCGCGTAGGACGAGGCCAGGGTCAGGGGGGTCGCGGTGCCGGCGCCGAGCGTGACGGCGGCAGGGCTGCAGAGGATGGGTTCGCCGTAGCCGTTGTGCAGGCCCATGTTGGTCATCATGTTGCGGACGTTCGGGACCCCGAGCTTGAGCACCAGTGAGGCGAACGCGGTGTTGACCGACTTGGCCGTCGCGGTCTTCAGCGGAATCGGTTTGCCGCCGATGGACTCGTCGTTGCGGACGGGCCAGTCCTTGAGGTCGCCGCACTTGCCCTGCTCCTGCGGGGAGTAGAGCGCCGGCTGCTTCGTCGTCGCGAACTTCGACGGGACGGTGCCGTTGACGGCCTGGCCGCGCTTGAGGGCCTCGACGATCGCGTACATCTTGGCCGTCGAGCCGAACTGGAAGCCGTTCTCCCCGCCGTACTCGCGGTCGACATTCCAGTTCAGGCCGGTCAGGCCTTTGGCCTGGCTCCCCTTGCCGGTCGTGTAGGTGGTGTTCTGCACCATTGCGAGGACCTTGCCGGTGCCCGGCTGGACGATCGCGGCGGCCGCCCCGATGCCCTCGTCGTTGCCGACGGGGACCCGCTGGGTGAGCTGCTTGCGAGCCAGCGTCTGCGTCGTCGGGTTGAGCGTCGTCTGGATCGTCAGCCCGCCCTGGGTGATGTTCTTGATGCGCTCGGGGACGGTCTTGCCCAGCTCCGGCATGGTCTTGAGGTAGGCCATCACGTAGTTGCAGAAGTACGGCTCGCGGGAGGCTGCGCAGTTGCTCAGGGGGTTCTTCACCTTGAGCATCTTCTTGACCGGGATGGCCTTGGACGACTTCCAGTCCTTGGCGTTGATGATGCCGAGGTCGTGCATGCGGTCGAGCACCACGTCGCGGCGGGCCTGGGCGCGCTCGGGGTTGTTGACCGGGTCGGTGCGGCTGGGGTTCTGCACCAGGCCGGCGAGCAGGGCAGCCTGCGGGATGGTCAGCTTCTTGGCCGAGGTGCTGAAGTAGTGCTGCGCGGCAGCCTCGACGCCATACGCGAGGTCGCCGTAGTAGGCGAGGTTCAGGTAGCCCTGCAGGATCTGGTCCTTGGTCATCTCCTTCTCGAGGGTGACCGCGTACTTGATCTCCTGGACCTTGCGGGCGGCGCTGACCCGGACCGCTGCCTTGGCCGCCTCCTCGTCGTTGTTGCGCAGCGCGTTCTCCTGCAGCGTCAGCTTCACGTACTGCTGGGTCAGCGTGGACGCCCCCTGGGTGTCGCCGCCCTGGGCGTTGGAGACCATGGCGCGGGCGATGCCGCGCGGGTCGACACCGCCGTGCTCGTAGAACCGGCTGTCCTCGATCGCGATCTGCGCCTTCTGCATGATCGGCGCGACGTCCTTGAGGTTGACGATGATGCGGTTCTCCTCCTGGGGTGTGGCGAGGATCTTGCCCTGGGCGTCGACGATCCGTGACTGCTGCGACAGGGCCGAGGCGGTGAACTCACCGGGCAGGTCGTCGAACAGTGCGACGCCCGACGTCGCCGCGGTGCCGGTGGCCCCCACCGCAGGGATCAGCAGACCGGCCGCCAGCAGGCCGATGACCATCGCCGTGGCGACGAAGGCTCCGAGCAGACTGAGGACATTACCGAGGTTGGTGGCGCGACCGTGCATGGGCACAGGGTAACCGGCTCGTCTGGGTCAGCCCGGTCGCCGAGACGGGGCCCGCGACAAACCTGCGACAAGGCCGCCCGAACGCCGGGCTCGGAAGGCACCTCGCGACGCCCCGTTGACCACGGGGATGACTACGGGATGACCATCGCGACAAGGTGGTTCGAAAGAACTAGTCCCTTCGGACCTCGCAGAACTACACGAATGGGCCATGTCGTTGCAGTCCCCACCTTCCTAGAGTTTCCCAAGCAGTGGAACACTCATGAGGCGCTATCGCAGCCGCCTCGATCGGCAGTACATGGAGGCACTGAGATGACGATCGCACCAGAGCGACCCGCCCGAGCGGTCGCGGCAGGTAATGGCTGGGTTGAGGACTGGGCACCGCTGGGTTCCTGCTCCACCGCCGACCCTGACGCCCTCTTCGTCCAGGGCGCGGCCCAGCAGACGGCCAAGGTCGTCTGCCAGCGTTGCCCCGTCATCGCCGAGTGCCTCGCCGACGCCCTCGACAACCGCACCGAGTTCGGTGTCTGGGGCGGGATGACCGAGCGCGAGCGTCGGGCCCTGCTCAAGCGCCGCCCCAACATCAGCTCCTGGGCCAACCTCTTCGCCGCAGCCCGGGGCCAGTCCCGCGAAGAGAGCGCCTGACCCCTACCGCATTTCCAGCACCACTCGAACGACCGAGACCGAGCCGGGCACCTCTTGACGAGCCTGCCGGCTCGTCCGCGTTGCGGGGGCGCTCCGGCAAGGCGCCCGCGAGGTCAGACTCCGGTGAGGTCAGGTGCCTGTGAGGTCAGGTGCCCGCGAGGTCAGGCGCCGGTGAGGGAGGACGCGACAGCCCGCAGGCCCGCGAGGTCGTGGATGTCCTGTGCCGCGGCCGGGACCTCCACCAGGGGTATGCCGGGGTGTCCGGCGGTGAAGCGGCTCACCTGTCGCTCCTGCCGCTCGGCGGTCTCGGCCAGGGCGGCGTGCAGGCGCAACAGCGCCTCGGTCTCGGCGCTGGTGGCGCTGCGCTGGGCGCCATCGGTGTCGGCGAGCTGGTCGGCCGCCGCCAGCGCGCGGGAGGCGCGCAGCGACGGGGCAGCCACCCGCTGGATGCGGTTGACCACGAGACCGGCCAGCGGCATGTGCTCCTCGTCGAGACGGCCCGCGAAGTACGACGCCTCGCGCAGGGCGTCGCGCTCAGGGGTGGCGACGACGACGAACGCGGTCTCCGGGTTCTTGAGCAGCGCGTAGGTCTGGTCGGCCCGCTCGCGGAACCCACCGAACATCGTGTCGAGCGCAGCGACGAAGGTCTGCACGTCCTGGAGCAGCTGGCCGCCGAGCAGCTTGGACATCGTGCTGGTCACCATCTGCACGCCGACGCTGAACACCTTGAACCCGGCCCGCCCACCGGCCTTGGCCGGAGCCGTCATCAGGCGGATGAACCGGCCGTCGAGGAAGGACCCGAGCCGCTTGGGGGCGTCGAGGAAGTCCAGCGCCGAACGCGAGGGAGGGGTGTCGACGACGACGAGGTCCCAGCGGCCCGTGCGGCCGGCCTCGGCCCGGAGCTGTCCGAGCTTCTCCATCGCCATGTACTCCTGCGTGCCTGCGAAGGAGCTCGAAACGGCTTGGTAGAAGGGGTTGGCGAGGATCTGGGCGGCCTTCTCGGGGGTGGCGTGCTGCTCGACCACCTCGTCGAAGGTGCGCTTCATGTCGAGCATCATCGCGTCGAGCGAGCCGCCCCCGGCGCCTGCCCCCGCGACGGCACGCGGGGTGTTGTCCAGCTCGGTCAGGCCGAGCGACTGGGCCAGGCGTCGAGCCGGGTCGATGGTGAGCACCACGACCTTGCGGCCGTGCTCTGCCGCCCACAGGCCCAGGGCGGCAGCGGTCGTGGTCTTGCCGACGCCACCGGCGCCGCAGCAGACGACGATCCGGGTGGCCGGCTCGGTGAGCAGGGCAGCGAGGTCCAGTCGCGGCGTGACCGCGGTCGCGGCGCGCTCGGTCATCAGATCATCCCCTGCGCGGTGACGGCGTCGGCGAGCACCGAGATGCCGCCGCCCTCCGTGCCCTCGGGCAGGAGCGGGAGCCGGACGGTGAGCCGGCCCTGCTCGGCGAGGATCGCGTCCTGCTCGCGCTCGAGGGTGACGCGGTCAGCGTGCTGGCCGGCGTCCACGAGCAGTCCCTTCACGATGCCAGCGGTGGCCTTGACACCCACCGAGGCCAGGTCGGCTGCGACAGCCTCGGCGAGCTTGGCGGTGCGTCCGCCGCGGACCGACCGCAGCGCCTTGTCGGACAGCATCGGGTCCCGGAGCTGGTTGACGACGATGGCCCCGAGCGGCAGCCCGGCGACGCGCAGGGCCGCGAGCGCGTCGACGGTCTCCTGGACCGGCATCTCCTCGAGCAGCGTGACGACGTGCACGGCGGTGGTGTGGCTGCGCATCATGCGGGTGATCGAGTCGGCCTGGCTGTGGATCGGGCCGACCCTGGCCACGTCGGCGACCTCGGCGTTGACATTGAGGAACCGCACCACCCGCCCGGTCGGCGGGGCGTCGAGGACGACCGCGTCGTACACGAGGTCGCGGGCGCGACCGGAGCGGCGGCCGGCGGCCTCGTAGACCTTGCCGATGAGGAGCACGTCGCGCAGGCCCGGCGCGATGGTCGTCGCGAAGTCGACCGCTCCGAACTTGTCGAGCAGGCCCATGGCGCGGCCCACCTTGTAGAACTTCTGGAGGTACTCGCCGAGCGACTGCTTGGCGTCGACCGAGATCGCCCAGACCTCACCGCCGCTGCGGTCGTGGACGATGCGGGTCTCGGTGTGAGCGATCGGCGGGACGTCGAACGTCTGGGAGATCCCCTGCCGCTCCTCCACCTCCACGAGCAGGACGCGCTTGCCCTGGCGGGACAGGCCGAGCGCCAGCGCGGCTGCAACCGTCGTCTTGCCCGTGCCGCCCTTGCCGGTGACCACGTGCAGGCGGACCTTGGTCAGGTCGGGCGTGGAGTGGTCCACGGGCTCGGGCATGCAGCCAGCCTAGGAGGCGAGCACATCGACCGCTCGGGCGACCTCGGCGAACGCCGGGTGCTCCGGGTCGATGAGCCCGTAGTGGCCGCCGCTCGCCACCGGGGTGAGTCGCACCGAGGGACCGCGGTGGGCCGCGGCATACCGCTCACTCAGCTCGAACGGGACCACGTCGTCGTCGCGCGCGTGCACGAGCACCACCGGCACGGACGGAGGCAGGACGGCAGGGTCGGCCGCGGCATACGCCTGCGGCACCTGCTCGGGGGTGCCGCCCAGGAACGCGGGTATGGCGTCGCCACCCACCTGCGTGGCCGCGCCGTGGGCGAGGTCGACGACCCCGGCGAGGCTCACGGCGCCGCGCAGCCCGTGCGCCCACGGCTGGGCCGCAGCCCACGTCACGAGCTGGCCGCCCGCGGAGTGACCGACGAGGACCGCAGGGTGGGCCAGGTCGGGGTCGCGGCGGATCGCGGTGAGCGCGGCGGCGATGTCCTCGGTGGTGCCGGGCCAGCCGCCGCCCTCCATGCCGGGGCGCCGGTACTCGACCACGGCGACGGGGTGGCCGGCGTCGGCGAAGGCCTGCGCCTGGCGGCTGGCGTGGGCACGGTCGTACTCCAGGCGCCAGAAACCGCCGTGCACGATGACGACGGTCAGTGAACGGGTGACCCGCTCGGGGAGCCGCACGTCGTAGACCTGCACCTCGTTCCCGCCGTAAGCGGTCGTACGTGTCGGCGGACCGACACGTTCGTCGAGCACCTGGATCGGGTTCCGGTCGCCAGCAGTGGCCATGCGACCATCCTGCCAGTGGTGGCTAGGCTGCATCCCATGCAGAAATGGGAGTACGCGACCGTGCCGCTGATCGTTCACGCGACCAAGCAGATCCTCGACCAGTGGGGCGAGGACGGCTGGGAGCTCGTCCAGGTCCTCACCGGCCCCGACGGCAACGGCCTGGTGGCCTACCTGAAGCGGGAGAAAGCCTGATGAGTGCAGTCGAAGACCGTCTCGCCGAGCTCGGCCTGACCGTGCCCGAGGTCGCCAAGCCGGTGGCCGCCTACGTCCCGGCGATCCAGGACGGACGCCGGATCTACACCTCCGGGCAGCTGCCCATGGTCTCCGGCGCCCTCGTGCAGACCGGCAAGGTCGGCGAGGGACACGGCCTGGTGCCGCCGGAGGACGCGAAGAAGCTCGCGGAGATCTGCGCGCTCAACGCGATCGCGGCCGTCAAGGGGCTGGTCGGCGACCTCGACAAGGTGACCCAGGTGGTCAAGCTCGTCGGGTTCGTCGCCAGCGACCCGGCCTTCACCGGACAGCCCGGGGTGATCAACGGAGCCAGCGAGCTCATGGGCAAGGCCTTCGGCGACGCCGGCATCCACGCCCGGTCTGCCGTCGGTGTGGCCGTGCTGCCGCTCGACGCCCCGGTCGAGGTCGAGATCGTCGTCGCCCTCGCCGACGACTGAGTACCTCAGGTTCAGGCGCGGTGCTGCGCGACTTCCCGATCAGCGAGTCACCGTCGCTGCGTGCGCGCATCGACACGTGGCTCGCTGATCCGGACCCCTCCAGCGCCCCGGCTCCCCGCCTCGCGGCGACCGTCATGTTCGTCCGCGACGGGGCAGCCGGGGTCGAGGTGTTCATGCTGCGCCGGGTGGCGACGATGGCGTTCGCGCCTCGGATGATGGTCTTCCCCGGCGGGGGCGTGGACCCGCGGGACGCCGAGGAGGCGTTGCCCTGGGCCGGTCCGTCCCCGGCCGACTGGGCCGAGCTGCTGCAGGTCGACCCGCACCGGGCGCGCGAGCTGGTGGCGGCTGCCGTGCGCGAGGTGTTCGAGGAGTGCGGCGTCCTGCTCGCGGGACCTTCGCCCGACACCATCGTCGAGGACGTGGCCAGCGACCACTGGAGGGAGCAGCGCCGCCGCCTGCTCGACCGCGAGGCCTCGCTGTCGCAGGTCCTGCAGGAGCACGGCCTGGTGCTGCGCTCGGACCTGCTCGGCTACCGCGCGCACTGGGTGACCCCGGTGTTCGAGGCCCGCCGCTACGACACGCGGTTCTTCACCGCCGCAGTGCCCGCCGGGCACCGGGCCGACGACCAGACCACCGAGGCCGACCTCGCCACCTGGGTGCGACCCGCCGAGCTGCTCCAGTCGTGGGAGAGCGGTGCGGCGCTGATGCTGCCGCCGACCGTCGTGGCCGTCGAGGAGGTCGCGGCTGCTGCGTCGGCTGCCGCCTTCATCGCCGAACGCCCGGCCGTCGAGACCGTGCAGCCCGAGCTCGTCGACACCGGTGCCGGTTTGGTCATGAGGGCGGACCTGCCGCGATGAGCGCCGTCGCCCCTGTCCCTTCGGCCGCCCCGGGGGACTGGCGCGGTGGTCAGGTCAGCGCGCGGACGCTCTGCGTGCTCTGCCCGAACCCGGGACCGATGACCCTCGACGGCACCAACACCTGGGTCCTGCTCGAGCCCGGCGCGACGCAGGCCGTCGTCATCGACCCCGGCCCCCTCCACGAGGCTCACCTGCGAGCAGTCGTCGCCGAGGTCGAGTCCCGTGGCGCCCACGTCGGGCAGACGATCCTGACCCACGGCCACGCCGACCACGCCGAAGGTGCCGCCCGTTTCGCCGAGCTCACCGGCGCCCCCACCCGGGCCGTCGGTCGCGGTCACGCCGACCTCGCCGACGGTGACGTCGTGACGGTCGGCGGCCTCGAGCTGCGCGTGGTGGCCACACCCGGGCACACCTCCGACTCGCTGTCCTTCGCCCTGCCCGCCGACCAGGCCCTCCTCACGGGTGACACGGTCCTGGGCCGCGGCACCACGGTGGTGGCGCACCCCGATGGTGAGCTGGCGGCATACCTCGAGTCGTTGGGACGGATCGCGGCGCTCACCGGTGGGGGCTCGGTGACCTCGATCCTGCCCGGGCACGGGCCCGTGGTGCCTGACGCGGCGGCGATGCTCGCCTTCTACCAGCGGCACCGCGCCGAGCGGCTCGAGCAGGTGCGGCAGGCGCTCGCGGACGGTGCCGCCCAGGCGCCCGACCCGGTGCAGGCCGTCGTGGCGACGGTGTATGCCGACGTGCCCCGCGAGGTCTGGCCGGCGGCGGCCCAGAGCGTGGCTGCGCAGCTGGAGTACCTGCGTTCGAGGTGACTAGCGGGCGCGACGCTTCAGGCGCTCGACGTCCATGATGAGCACGGCGCGGGCCTCGAGACGCAGCCAGCCACGCGTCGCGAAGTCGGCGAGCGCCTTGTTGACCGTCTCGCGGGAGGCGCCGACGAGCTGGGCGAGCTCCTCCTGGGTGAGGTCGTGGGCGACGAGGATGCCCTCCTCGACCGGGCGCCCGAAGCGGGCCGACAGGTCGAGCAGCGCCTTGGCCACGCGCCCGGGGACGTCGGTGAAGACGAGGTCGGCGAGGTTCTCGTTGGTGCGGCGCAGGCGCTGGGCGAGCGCGCCGAGCAACACCTTGGCGACGGCGGGACGACCCGCGAGCAGGCCGTTGAGGTCCTCGTTGCCGATGCCGAGGAGCTGGGTCTCGGCCACTGCGGTGGCGGTCATCGTGCGGGGTCCCGGGTCGAACAGGCTGAGCTCGCCGAACATCTCGCCCGGGCCGAGGATGGCCACGAGGTTCTCGCGGCCGTCGCTGCTGCGGCGGCCGAGCTTCACCTTGCCCTCACGGATCACATAGAGGCGATCGCCCTGGTCTCCCTCGGAGAAGAGCACGTCGCCGCGCTCGAGGCGTGTCTGGGTCATCGACTGCATCAGCGTCGACGACGCCTCCTCGTCGAGGGCGGCGAACAGCGGGGCTCTTCTCACCACATCGTGATCCACGGGCGACAGTGTGCCACGTCGCCGTCAGGCCCGACCCGTAGGCTGACCGGGTGTCCGACGTCGCCCGTTCGCCTGTCCGTACGCCTGTCCGTACGCCTGTCCGTACGCCTGTCCGTGAGGAGTCGCCGGTCGCGTTGACCCGGCGTGCCCGGCGGATGTACCGCGAGCTCCACGAGCACTACCCCTACGCCCACTGCGAGCTCGACTTCCAGAGCCCGCTCCAGCTGCTGGTCGCCACCGTCCTGTCGGCGCAGACCACCGATGTCATGGTCAACAAGGTCACGCCGCAGCTGTTCGCGCAGTACCCCGACGCGGCCGCGCTGGCCGGCGCCGACCGTGAGGCGATGCAGGCCCTGCTCAAGCCCACGGGCTTCTTCCGGGCCAAGTCCCATTCGGTGATGAGGCTCGGCGCCGAGCTGGTCGAACGGTTCGACGGCGAGGTCCCGCCGCGGATGAAGGACCTCGTGACGCTGCCGGGGGTGGGTCGCAAGACCGCCAACGTCGTGCTCGGCAACGCGTTCGGCGTCCCGGGCATCACGGTCGACACCCATTTCGGGCGGCTCGTGCGCCGGTTCGGCTGGACCGCCGAGCAGGACCCGGTCAAGGTCGAGGGGGTGGTCGGCGGCCTGATCCCGCGCAAGGAGTGGACCATGCTGTCGCACGTCCTGATCTTCCACGGCCGCCGCACCTGTCATGCCAGGAAGCCAGCCTGCGGTGCCTGCCCCATCGCCCGACTGTGCCCGTCGTACGGCATCGGGGAGACCGATCCCGTCAGGGCCGCAAAGCTGCTCAAGTACGAGCTCGCGCCCGGGGCCGACAACCCGTATGCCGTCTCGACCGGCCACACCCCCGAGGCCACGTGAGCGCTGCCCGCCCGGAGTGGATCGACCGCGCCCGCCGCGAGATCGCTGGTGCCGAGCAGGGGTTCTTCGACCGGTTCGCGCCACCGCCGTCCGGTGGCCGGCGTTCGAGCGTGCTCCTGCTCTTCGGCCCGGCCGAAGATGGCGGCGAGGACGTCGTGCTCACCGAGCGGGCCCACACCCTGCGCACCCAGCCCGGAGACATCTCCTTCCCGGGGGGCAAGCGCGAGCCGGATGACGCCTCCGACGCAGCAGCAGCCCTGCGCGAGACCCAGGAGGAGGTCGGGATCGACCCGAGGACGATCGACGTGGTCGCGCAGCTGCCCGACATCTACCTCAGCCCGCGCCAGTTCGTCGTCACGCCGGTGCTGGCGTGGTGGCGCGAGCCCGGGCACGTCGACGGCACCGACCCCGTGGAGGTGCACCGGGCTGTGCGGGCCCCGCTGGCCGACCTGCTCGACCCAGCGGCAAGGTTCACCGTGACCCACCCGAGCGGGTACGTCGGGCCTGGCTTCGAGTTCGACGGCCTGTTCATCTGGGGCTTCACCGCGGGACTGCTGTCCGCGGTGCTCGATTTCGGAGGTTTGACCGTTCCGTGGGACTCTGGGGTCAGTCGCCCGCTCCCCGACCGCTACCAGCCGGGGGGCACCTACGACGCCTTGACCCAGACCGCGACGGAAGGCCGAGCCTGATGTTCCTCGGACTTTCCGTCCTGGACCTGCTCCTCATCGTGCTGCTGCTCAGCTACGCCGTGACGGGCTACCGGCAGGGCCTCGTGGTCAGCGTCCTGTCCCTCGCCGGCTTCCTCACCGGGGGGGCCATCGCCATGTGGCTGCTGCCGACCGGGATCGATGCGTGGGATGCCCTGCGTGGCTCCCCGCTGCTGCGTGCCATCGTGCTCATCGCCGGGGTGTTCATCCTGGCCTCGGCGGGCCAGGCGATCGCGGTGACGTTGGGCGGCAGCCTCCGGTCCAGGCTCAAGGTCAAGCCGGTCCAGCGGTTCGACTCCGCCCTCGGCGCGATCGCCGTCGTCGTGTCGGCGTCCGTCCTCGTCTGGTTCGTCGCCGGCGCCCTGCGCGGCGGTGCCTCCGCGCCCATCGCCAGGGCGATCGGCGAGTCCCGGGTGCTGCGCACCATCGACTCGGTGGTGCCACCCGAGACGTCCCGCCTGTTCGCCAGCTTTCGCGAGGTGCTCGACCGCGAGGGGTTCCCGCGGGTGTTCGACGGCCTCGAGGCCGAGCGCATCGCCCCGATCGCTCCGCCCGACGACGGCATCGCCCAGAGCAAGGGGGTGCGGGACGCAGCGTCCTCGATCATCAAGATCACCGGCGTCGCGACGTCCTGCAACCGGGGCCAGGAGGGCAGTGGCTGGGTCGTCGCGCGCGAGCGTGTCGTGACCAACGCCCACGTGGTCGCCGGGATGGAACGCGCCACCGTGCGCATCCACGGCACCGGTCGCTCCTACACCGGCCAGGTCGTGGTGTTCGACGCCCGACGCGACCTGGCTGTCCTCGCGGTGCCGGGACTGCCCGCCGACCCGCTCCCCCAAGGGCCGGACCTCGCGCGGGGGGACAGCGGCGTCGTTGCCGGCTTTCCGCTCGACGGGCCCTACCAGCTCGACGCCGCGCGCGTCCGCGAGGTCATCAACGCGCGGGGCTCCGACATCTATGGCTCGGCCGGCACGAGCCGCGAGGTCTACTCGCTCTATGCCAAGGTCCGCCCCGGCAACTCCGGTGGTCCGCTGCTGTCCACCGACGGCCGGGTCGTCGGGGTCATCTTCGCCAAGTCGCTCGATGACGCCAACACCGGTTATGCCCTGACCATGGACGAGGCCAAGCCGGTGCTGAACGCCGCCACGAGTGCCGCCACCCCTGTCGACACCGGCCCCTGCGTCGCCGGCTGAGCGTCACCGGGTCCTGCGGCGACGCGACGACGCGACGACGCGACGACTCCGCGCACTGCAGCGCCACTGCGCATACCTGACAGGTGCACGCAGTCGCTCCACGGTGCGCGAGGTCGACTCAGGGCACCTCAGGACCACTGGGGTCAACCGGGCAGTGAGTCCAGCCAGCGCACGAGGTGGTCGTTGACATCGTCCGGTGCCTCCTCCGGCAGGAAGTGCCCCGCCCCCGGCAGGAGCGCGCGCTCGTAGGTCCCGGCGCAGTACGCCTCGGAGCCACCGGCCGTGGACGGCAGGACGGCGCCGTCCCGCTCGCCGTGCAGCTGGAGCACCGGCACCGAGATCGGCTGCTTCATCGTCGCGGCGAAGCGCCAGCCGTCAGGGCGGGCCTGGCTGCGGACGAGCCAGCGGTAGTACTCCGCGGCCGAGTGGGCCACGAACGGCAGGGCCATGGCATCGGCGTAGATCGTGGCCTCCTCCGGCGAGGGCCAGATCCCCTCCGGCGAGGCCCACTCGCGCAACAGTCGTTGGACGTAGCCCCCGTGCACCGTCATCTGGCGCTCCGGCACGAAGGGCCGCTGCAGGCCGCCGAGATAGGCGTTCGCCCTGGCCTGGCGCGGGCTGCTGAACGACACCCTGCGGAACACCAACGGGTGTGGCATCGACAGGGACGCGACCGCGCGGGTGACCGTGGGCTGCAGGACCGGCATGCTCCAGGCGATCCAGCCCCCCCAGCCGTGGCCCACCACCGCAGCCTGCGATGCACCGAGCGACCGCAGCACGCTGGCCACGTCGGCGGCCGACGTCCGGGTGTCGTACCCGCGCGGGGGCTTGTCCGACGCGCCATACCCGCGCAGGTCCATCGCGCAGGCGCGGTATCCGGCGTCGGCGAGGGCCGCCATCTGGTGGCGCCAGGCCCACCAGAACTGGGGGAAGCCGTGCAGCAGCAGGACCACCGGTCCCTCACCCTGCTCGGCGACATGGAAGCGGGCGCCGTTGGCGGCCACGAAACGGTGCTCCCACGGCCCGTCGATCAGGGCCATCGAGGCATCGGGGGTCATGCGGGGAGTATGCCGTGCGGGCCGGGTGGCCCGACGAGCACGTCCGCGGTGCCCGGGCTCAGTCGCCGGACTTGAGCGCCTGGACGGTCTCCTGGGCGTTCTTGATGGTGCGCTCGGGCTTGGGGTTGAGGTTGGCGATGTTCTTCTTGCCGACCAGTGCCAGCACCGCAGCGACGGCGAAGAGCAGTCCGGTGGTGATGAGGTAGCCGGCCCACTCGGGCAGCCAGATGTCGAGCACGGCCACGAGGGTGTGGAACAGGAAGATCAGGCCGAGCAGGCCGACGAACGCGGCCGCTGCGAACATCGCAACGCTCTTGCCGGCGGTCTTGGCCTCGGTGGTGATCTCTGCCTTGGCGAGCGCGATCTCGCTGCGCACGATCGTGGACACGTCGTGGGTGGCGTCGGCGACCAGCTGACCGAGCGTGCGCTCGACCGTGGCTTCCTTGGGTGCGGTCATGACGTCTACCTCCGTGTGGCGAGAGTTCCCGGTCATGACCCTACCCATGCCGGCGGTGAGCCTGCCCGTCGGCCACCCTCGCTAGAGTCGGGGCCATGGACCACGGACGACAGCGGTGCGCCCCATGAGGGCCAGGCAGCTCGCACAGGAGTTCCCCACGGTGGAGCTCGGGGACGACGCCCTCGAAGCAGCCCGCACGATGGCCGAGAGCGGCCGACCGGGACTCGTCGTGCTCGACGGTCGAGGCAGGGCGTGCACGGTGCTTCCGGGGTCGCAGGTGCTGCGCTTCGCCGTGCCGGTGTACGTCCAGAGCGACCCGCACCTCGCGAGGGTGTTCGACGAGAAGGCCGCCGACGAGCTCTTCGGCAAGCTGGCCGGCAAGACCGTCCGCGACCTGCTCCCCGACTCCCGTGACCACGCAGAGCTGCCGGTGGTCGACCCCGACGCCACCTCGATCGAGGTCGCCGCCGTGCTGGCGCGCATGCACAGTCCCCTGGCCGTGGTGAGCGACGGTGACAGCATCCTCGGGGTGATCACGGTGAGCCGGCTCCTGCGGGCCCTGCTGCCCGGGACGCCCGACCCCAGCGAGCCCGCGGATGACTCCTCCTCCTCTTCCTCCAGCGAGCCGGAGCTTCGTTGACCACCTATCTGGTCGTCGCGGCGTTCGCTGCCGCCTACGTGCTCATCGCCACCGAGCGCATCCACCGCGTCGCCGCCGCCCTCTGGGGTGCTGCGGCGATGGTCCTGCTGGGGGTCGTCGATGCCAAGACGGCCTTCTTCAGCGAGGAGACGGGGATCGACTGGAATGTCATCTTCCTGCTCCTGGGGATGATGGTGATCGTCGGAGTACTGCGTCAGACCGGGGTGTTCGAGTACCTCGCCATCTGGGCGGCCAAGCGGGCTGGAGGCCGCCCCTTCGCCGTCATGGTCATGCTCGTGATCATCACCGCAGTGGCCTCTGCCCTGCTCGACAACGTGACCACCGTGCTCCTCGTGGCGCCGGTGACCCTGCTCGTGTGCGACCGGCTCGGACTCAATCCCGTGCCGTTCCTCATCGCCGAGACGATGGCCTCCAACATCGGCGGGGCCGCCACGCTGGTCGGCGACCCCCCCAACATCATCATCGCGAGCCGGTCGGGGCTGACGTTCAACGACTTCCTCGTGCACATGGCGCCGATCGTGGCCGTGCTGCTGGTGGTCTTCATCGGGATGTGCCGGGTCATGTTCCGGTCCAGCTTCGTCTTCGACGCCGAGCGGGCCGCTGCCGTCATGGACCTGGACGAGAAGGAGGCCATCGAGGACAAGGGCCTGCTCATCCGAGCGCTGGTCATCCTGGGGCTCGTCCTCGTCGGGTTCATCTCGCACTCCGCCCTGCACCTCGAGCCGTCGATCGTGGCGCTGCTGGGTGCCGGCGCTGCCGTGGCGGTGTCGAGGCTCGAGCCGTCCGACTACCTCGGTGAGGTGGAGTGGTCGACCCTGGTCTTCTTCGGCGGGCTGTTCGTCATGGTGGGAGCCCTGGTCGAGGTGGGGGTGGTCGCCGATGTCGGCAAGGCCCTGACCGAGGCGGTCGGTGACCGACTCCTGCTCGCCTCGACTGCCGTGCTGGGCGGGTCCGCGGTGCTGTCCGGCATGGTCGACAACATCCCCTACGTCGCGACGGTGGCCCCCATCATCAAGGACCTGGTGGGGACGAGCACCGACCTCCAGCACGAAGCGCTCTGGTGGGCGCTGGCGCTCGGCGCCGACCTCGGTGGCAACTCCACGGCTGTCGGTGCCAGTGCGAACGTCGTGGTCCTCGGGATCGCCGCGCGCAACGGCCACCCGATCAGCTTCTGGCAGTTCACCAAGTACGGACTGGTGGTCACAGCGGTGACGGTCTCGATCTCTTGGGTGTACCTCTGGCTGCGCTACTTCGCGTTGGCCTGAGCCTCGAAGCAGTCCGGCACTCCGTCGCCGTCGGTGTCCAGGCTCTCCACGGCCTCGAGCCTGCGGTAGACCGCGTTGCGCCGGTGCAGCACCGCGGCCGCCAGCACGGCCGCCAGGACCGAGCCGATCAGCACCGCGAGCTTCGCGTGCTCGAGGCGCTCGCCCTGGCCGGTGAACGCGAGCTCGCTGATGAGCAGCGACACGGTGAAGCCGACACCCGCGAGCAGCGACAGGCCAAGCACGTCCCACCACGACAGGTCGTCGTCGAGGCGAGCGCGCGTGAAGCGGGCGACCACCCAGGTGCCGCCGAACACCCCGACCAGCTTGCCCAGCACGAGACCCGCGATGACGGCCACCACGACGGTGTCGGTCACGGCCGCGCCGACGTCGCTGCCGACGATGGTCACGCCCGCGGCGAAGAAGGCGAAGACGGGGACGGCGACACCCGAGGAGATCGGTCGCATCCGGTGCTCGAAGTGGTGGGCGACATCGGTGTCGGCGTCGAGCGTGCTGACGCGCGGCACGCTACGGCGGGGGCGCACCGGCACCACGAGACCCATCAGCACGCCGGCCACGGTGGCGTGGATGCCGGAGGCGTGCACGAGGCCCCAGACGGCTGCGGCGAGCGGGAGCAGCAGCCACCAGTGCGCGACGCGACGCTGCACGAGGAAGGCGAACGCGGCCAGCGGGACCAGCGAGAGCCCGAGCATCGCCAGGTCCAGGTCGCTGGTGTAGAAGATGGCGATGATCGTGATCGCGATCAGGTCGTCGACGACGGCGAGGGTGAGCAGGAAGCTGCGCAGCGCGGACGGCAGGTGGGTGCCGACTACCGCGAGCACGGCGAGGGCGAAGGCGATGTCCGTCGCCGTGGGGATCGCCCATCCGCGTAAGGTCTGACTGTCGGCACCCAGCGCGAGGGCGAACACGGCATAGACGATCGCAGGGACGGCGACCCCGCACAGCGCGGCGGCGACGGGTACGGCGGCCTTGGCCTTGCTCCTGAGCTCGCCCACGAGGAACTCGCGCTTGAGCTCGAGGCCGGCCACGAAGAAGAAGATGGCCAGGAGTCCGTCCGCGGCCCACGTGCCGAGCGTGAGGTCCAGGTGCAGGCTGTGCGGGCCGATGGTGAAGTCGCGCAGGGCGACGTAGGAGTCGCTCCAAGGGGTGTTGGCCCAGACCAGGGCAGCCATCGCCGCGACGAGCAGGATCACGCCGCCGACGGTCTCGGTCCGCAGCGCGGCGGCGACGTACTGCGCCTCCTGCCAGGTCGTGCGGGAGAACAGGCGGGGACGCAGGGGGTTCAGGCTCACGAGGGCCTTTCAGGCTCGATGGCAACATCTAGACGCTGCGTCACGAACGACAGCGACGCCGACCAGTCTTCCCGGCACACCAGCGTCAAGGATAACGGTCCTGGGACCATCTGCCCGCTGCAGGTCAACTCGCGGAACGAGCCCTCGCGTGCAGCCCGGTGAGCATCGCGGCGAGGGCGTCCTGCGCACCCTTGTCGGCACGGACCTCGCCCTCCTGGGTGAGAGTCTTGCCGAACTCCAGCCCCGGCCCGTCGACGACGACCATCTTCAGCCGCTCGAGCGTCTGACGCAGGGCGGTCCTGGCGTAGGACGCTCCGTGCCAGCCATACCCGACACACCCGACCGGCAGACCGTCCCACTCGGCATAGAGGTAGTCGATCGCGTTCTTCAGCGCCGCGTTGTAGCCGCGGTTGTACTCCGGCATGACGATGACGAGCGCGTCGGTGGCCGTCATCGCTGCGGACCAGCGACGGGTGTGGTCGTGCACGTACTCGCCGTCGGCCGGCTGGCCGGGCTCGTCGAGGAAGGGCAGGGCGATCTCGCGCAGGTCGTGGACGGTGACGTCGACCGGACGACCTGCGGAGGTGTCGAGGTCGTCCAGAGCTGCCACGACCCAGGCGGCGACATGGTGCCCGATGCGGGTCGGTCGGGTGCTGGCGATGACGACGGACACACGCGCGGGGGCCATGCCGGCAGCCTAGAGCGGGCCGGTGGCACCGACGCGGACGAGGACCTGCGCCTGGGAGACGCCGTCCGGGCAACGTGGAGATGGCGCACCCCACCAGAACTCGACCGGTCCCCGCTCTGGCGCCGGAGGGCCGCGACGGGGCACCGTACGGGGGTGGACCGGCTCCACCCCGCTGCGCCTGCAGCCGGCCCTGCCCCCGAGTCCGTCGAACCGAAAGGCCCATCCGATGACCGCCATCGACACCCTCCTGGCCGCACTCTCCTCCGGAGACGTCACGATCGTCGACCTCACGGCGCCGCTGTCGTCCCAGACGCCGGTGCTGCAGCTGCCGCCGCCGTTCGCCAACACCATCGCCCTCTCGCTGGAGCCGGTGAGCAACTTCGACGACGACGGCCCGTTCTGGGGTTGGAACAACATCCACACCGGCGAGCACACCGGCACCCACCTCGACGCCCCTGTGCACTGGGCGAGCGGTCGTCTGGGGCACTCGGTGGACACCATCCCACCGTCACGGCTGGTCGGCCCTGTGCTCGTCCTCGACTTCACCGCAGAGGTCGAGGCAGACTCCGACTTCCTCCTCGACGCCAGTCACCTGGATGCGTACGTCGCCGCGAACGGCCCACTGGCGCACGATAGCTGGCTCATCTTCCGCACTGGCTGGAGCACCCGCAACCAGGACGCCACGGCATTCCTCAACGCTGACGACGCCGGCCCGCACACGCCCGGCCTCTCGGTCGCCGGAGCCGAGTGGCTGGCCGCCTCACCCATCGCCGGCTTCGGGGTCGAGACGGTCGGCATCGATGCGGGGCAGGCCGGCGGCATGAACCCGCCCTTCCCGGCCCACCACCACCTGCTCGGTGCCGACACCTACGGCCTGACCCAGCTCCAGAACCTCGACCAGCTGCCGGCCTCCGGGGCACTGCTCGTGGTGGCACCGCTGCCGATCGTCGGTGGCACCGGCTCGCCCGCGCGCGTCTACGCCCTCGTCCCCGCCTGACCTCGCCTCCGTCCCTTTGCTGACCGCGTCCTCGCCCTCTGCCTGACCAAGGAGTCCTCGTGACCACCACCACCGCACACCTCGTCGGCCGGGTGCTGGCCGACCTCGGCGTCGGCCACGCCTTCGGTGTCGTCGGCAGCGGCAACTTCGACGTGACCAACTCCCTCGTGGCCGGTGGCGTGCCCTTCCTCGCAGCCCGTCACGAGGGCGGCGCGGCGACGATGGCCGACGCCTACAGTCGGCTGGCCGACCTGCCCGGTGTGCTCTCGGTGCACCAGGGGTGCGGGCTCACCAACGCGATGACCGGCATCGCGGAGGCGGCCAAGAGCCGCACCCCCATGCTCGTCCTCGCCGCGGACACCGCGAGCGCGGCGGTGAACTCCAACTTCCGCATCGACCAGGACGCCCTCGTATCCAGCGTGGGCGCCGTGAGCCACCGCGTGCACTCCTCGGCGAGTGCGGTCGAGGACGTGGTGCGCGCCTACCGTGCGGCGGTCCAGGGTCGGCGCACCGTGGTGCTCAACCTGCCGCTGGACGTGCAGGCCACCGCGGCGCCCGACGGGGCCAGAGCTGTCGTACCCCCCGGAGCCGTCACCGCCAGTGCGCCGGTGCGTCCGGGGGTGGCCGCGGTGGTCGAGCTGGCCGAGCTGCTCCAGCGCGCCGAACGCCCGGTGTTCGTCGCCGGCAGGGGTGGTCGCACCGCCGGTCCCGAGATCGCGGCACTGGCCGAACGCGTGGGGGCGCTGGTCGCCACGTCGGCCGTCGCCAACGGCCTCTTCCACGACGAGCTGTTCAACCTGGGCATCTCCGGGGGGTTCTCCTCGCCGCTGGTTGCCGAGCTGATCGCCGGTGCCGACCTCGTCGTGGGCTGGGGGTGCGCCCTCAACATGTGGACCATGCGGCACGGGTCACTCATCGGCCCGGGTGCCACGGTGGTCCAGGTCGACGACGACGAGTCCGCGCTCGGTGCGCACCGGCCGGTCGACCTCGGTGTCCTGGGTGACTGCCGAGCGACCGCGGCCGACACCCTGGCGCTCCTCGACGCAGACACCGACGCAGGCACCGACGCAGGCACCGACGCAGGCACCGACGCAGACACCGACGCGGGCACCGACGCGGGCGCCGAGCTGGGCGTGCGGAACCGAGTCGCCTACCGGACGCTCGAGGTCGCCGACCGGCTGGCCCGCGGGCGCTGGTGGAACGACACTGCCACCCCCGACGGGTCCACTGCCGACCGCATCGACCCGCGCGTGCTGGCGGCCTCGCTCGACGCCGTGCTGCCGCGCGAACGGGTGGTGGCCATCGACTCCGGCAACTTCATGGGCTACCCCAGCGCGTACCTGCGCGTGCCCGACGAACGCGGCTTCGTCTTCACCCAGGCGTTCCAGTCCATCGGTCTCGGGTTGGCCGGCGGGATCGGCGCATCCCTGGCCCAACCAGACCGGATCGCGGTCGTAGGCACCGGTGACGGCGGGCTGCTGATGGCAGCCGCCGAGCTCGAGACGGCCGTGCGCTCCGGCCGCCCGATGGTGGTCGCGGTCTGGAACGACGCGGCATACGGGGCAGAGGTCCACCACTTCGGCAGCGAGGCGGACCTGCGGACCGTCACCTTCCCCGACACCGACTTCGCCGCGCTCGCGCAGGGGTATGGCGCGGCCGGTGTCACCGTGCGCACGCGGGGGGACGTCGACCAGGTGGCCGACTGGGCGAAGGACCCGCAGGGAGTGCTCGTCGTCGACGCGAAGGTGGCCGACATCGGCGGCTCGTGGTGGCTGGCCGAGGCCTTCAAGGGCCACTAGCGTGCCCGGGCCGGGGCTTCGGGGCCGCAGCTAAGCTCGCAGGTCTCGTCCGCCGAGTGCGCTGTCGGTGCCTGCGCCGCGGGTGAGGCGCTCGACCCAGTCGGCCGGCCACGGAGCGCTCTTGGGCCGCCCGGGTCCACTGCGGTCGAGGTGCACCGTGACGTAGCGGCCGCGGGCGGCCAGGACTCGGGGGGCACCGTCGAGCTCTTCGCCCCAGACCTCGAACGAGAAGGTCATCGACGACCTGCCGAGCTCGGTCACCGAGACCGTCGTCGTCACCTCCTGCCCGAAGAACAGCGGCGCCTCGAAGTCGGACTCGTACCGGACGCGCGGGGCGACGGGGAAGTAGCCGTCCAGCCCGAGCTGCCGGGTCAGGGCCGCCTCTGCGGCTTCGACCAGCCGGATCACCGTGCTGTTGTGGTAGATCCCGGCGGCATCGGTGTCGATCCACTCGATGCGTGAGCCCAGGGACGCACACGCGACCACGGTCGGCGTCACGGGGTCCACGGGCTCCACGGGGTCATCGGCGCCCTCGGCGGTTCCTGCGGAAGTGCTCACACCGGCACGGTGTCAGGAGTCGGCAGCACCTCGCCGGGTGCGCCCGGTCGCCAGCGCAGGTGGATGTCGTGCGCCTCGCCGTCGCGCAGCAGCGCGAGGCGCGGCGGGACCTTGTCGGTGCGCGAGGTCGGGGGACGGCGTCGACCGGCCAGCCACGGCGTCGGCCACTGCGCACCAGGCCCGGTGTGGTCCTGCTCGGCTGCGGCATGCAGGGTCCACATCGGGTCGTACAGGTGGGTCCGGCCGAGGGCGCACAGGTCGGCGCGCCCTGCGAGCAGGATCGAGTTGACGTCGTCGTGCGAGGAGATCGCCCCGACCGCGATGACGGCCACCCCTGCGGGGCGGGCGACCTCGTGACGGATCCGGTCGGCGAACGGCGTCTGGTAGGACCGCCCGAACGCGGGCTTCTCGTCCTTGGTCACCTGACCGGACGAGACGTCGATGGCTGCGGCACCGTGCTCGATGAAGGCCCGGGCGATCTCGACGGCGTCGTGCTCGGTGTTGCCGTCCGGGGCCCAGTCGGTCGCCGAGATGCGCACGGTGACGGGCACGCTGTCGGGGACCACGCTGGATACGGCGTCGAACACCTCGAGGGGGAAGCGCAGGCGGTTCTGCAGCGAACCGCCGTACTCGTCGGTGCGCACGTTGGACAGGGGGGACAAGAACGAGGACAGCAGGTAGCCGTGGGCCGCGTGCACCTCGACGAGGTCGAAGCCGGCCTCGACCCCGCGGCGGGCGGAGTCACGGAAGTCGTCCACGACACGGTCCATGTCGGCACGGGTCATCTCGCGGGGCACGTGACAGCCTGCGCCGTAGGGGAGCGCAGACGGCCCGACGACCTCCCAGTTGTCCTCGACGAGCGGCTCGTCCATGCCGTCCCACATGAGCCTGGTCGACCCCTTGCGGCCGGAGTGGCCCAGCTGCAGGCCGATCTTGCCGGTGCTGTGGTCGTGGACGAAGGTCGTCACGCGCGCCCACGCATCGCGCTGGGCGTCGGTCCACAGGCCCGGGCAGCCCGGGGTGATCCGTCCCTCGGGCGACACGCAGGTCATCTCCGACATCACGAGTCCGGCGCCACCGAGGGCCTTGGAGCCCAGGTGCACGAGGTGGAACTCGCCCGGCACGCCGTCGACGGCGGAGTACATGTCCATGGGGGACAGGACGATGCGGTTCTTCAGCTCGAGGGCGCCGAGGCGTACCGGCTGGAACATGGCCGGCGCCTGCTCGTCGACCTCACCACCTTCGGGGGCGTTCCCGTCGGCGCCACTCGCCGCCGCCTGCCGCGCGAACGCACCCTGGATGCGGCTGGCGAACTCTGCATCCCGGTCCCTGAGGTTCTCGAAGGTAATCCGGCGCGAACGGGTGAGCAGGTTGAAGACGAGCTCGTCGACGTCCTGGTCGGCGTACATGCCGATGTTCTCGAACCACTCGAGGCTGGCCTGGGCAGCACGTTGGGTCGACTCGACGACCGGCTTGCGCTCCTCCTGGTAGGCGGCCAGCGCCGCGGGGACGCAGTCGCGCTCGTGCAGGCAGGCGGCGAGGGCAAGGGCGTCCTCCATCGCGAGCTTGGTGCCCGACCCGATGGAGAAGTGGGCGGTGTGTGCGGCGTCGCCGAGCAGCACGACGTTGTCGTCGTGCCAACGCTCGTTGCGGACCGTCGTGAAGCTCAGCCACTTGGAGTTGTTGGTGAGGATCTGGTGACCGCCGAGGTCGTCGGCGAAGATCTCGGCGACCCGCTCCACGGCGTAGGCGTCGGACACCCCGGGCGCGAGGGCCGCGTCCTCGGTCCGGTCGAACCCGGCCCGGCGCCATACGTCCTCGTGCATCTCCACGATGAATGTCGAGCCCTGGTCGGAGTAGGGGTAGCCGTGGATCTGCATCGTCCCGAACTCGGTGTTCCTGACGATGAACTGGAAGGCCTCGAAGACCAGGTCGGTGCCGAACCAGATGTACTTGTTGTGGCGGCGGTCCAGGTCCGGGCCGAACGCCTCGGCATAGCGCGTGCGCACCTGGGAGTTGAGTCCGTCGGAGGCGACGACGAGGTCGTACTCCGCGCGCAGCCGGTCGGTGTCGGGCGCGTCGGTGCGGTAGTGGACCTGCACGCCGAGCTCGGCTACGCGGGCCTGGAGGATGCGTAGGAGCTCCTTGCGGCTCATCGCCGCGAAGCCCTGGCCGCCGATGGTGGACGACCGTCCGTCGACCGCGACGTCGATGTCGGTCCAGCGGGCGAACTGACGCTGCATCGCGTCGTAGATCGCGGTGTCGGCGCTCTCGATGCCGCCGAGCGTCTCGTCGGAGAACACGACGCCGAACCCGAAGGTGTCGTCGGGGGCGTTGCGCTCCCAGACCGTCACCTCGTGCCCCACGTCGAGCTGCTTCATCAGGGCGGCGAGGTAGAGGCCTCCCGGCCCCCCACCCACGATCGCGATCCTCATGACGATGCCTTGTCTGTTGGCGGGCGGAGGGTCAGGTCACGCAGCTTGAAGTGCTGGAGCTTGCCGCTGGTGTTGCGCGGCAGCTGGTCGACGAAGCGCACGCGGCGTGGGTACTTGTACGGCGCCAGCGTCGCCTTGACGTGGTCCTGGATCTCGCGGGCCTTGGCGTCGTCGCCGACCACGCCCTCACGCAGGACGACGAACGCGCTGACCACCGACCCACGGTCGGGATCGGGCTCGCCCACGACCCCGGCCTCGAGCACGTCGGGGTGGCCGTCGATGGCGGCCTCCACCTCCGGAGCGCCGATGTTGTAGCCGGAGGAGACGATCATGCTGTCGGTGCGGGCACGGTAGAAGAAGTACCCGTCGTCGTCCTGCACGAAGGTGTCACCGGTGACGTTCCAGCCGTCCACGACGTAGCCGCGCTGCCGGTCGTCGTCGAGGTAGCGGCAGCCGACCGGGCCGATGACCGCGAGCCGACCCTCGGTGCCGGGCGCCACCGGCAGGTCGTCGGGGCCGAGGATGGTGGCGCGGTAGCCGGGGACCGGTCGCCCGGTGCTCCCGGGACGGATGTCCTCACCCGCTGCGGAGATGAAGATGTGCAGCATCTCGGTGGCACCGATGCCGTCGACGATGGCCAGGCCGAGCTCGGAGTGGACCGCTTCCCAGACCTCCTGCGGGATGTGCTCACCGGCGCTGACCGCCGTCCGCAGCCCGACCAGCCGGGGGAGGTGGCCGGCCTTGATGATCTGCTTGTATGCCGTGGGCGCGGTCGCGAGGACCGTCACCCCGTGCTCCTGCACGAGCTCGGCCAGCTCGGCGGGCGTGGCCGTCTCGGTGACCAGGGCGCAGGCGCCGGCTCGCAAGGTGAACACCACGAGCATGCCCAGACCGAAGGTGAAGGCGAACGGGGCCGTGCAGGCGACCATGTCGTCCGCGGTGAGCCGCAGCACGTGTCGCCCGAAGGTGTTGTCGATGGACAGCACGTCACGGTGGAAGTGCGTGGTGACCTTCGGGATGCCGGTGCTGCCCGAGGTCGGCCCGAACAGCGCGACGTCGTCGGCGGCGGTGTCGACGGCGGTGTAGTCGCCGGACTTCGCCGAGACCCGCCGGGTCAGGTCGTCGTCACCGTCACCGCCGTAGGCCACGACCACGAGGGCGGGCGCCACGGTGTCGCGGACCGTCTCCACGTCCTGCAGGAACCGGTGGTCCACGAGCGCCACGGTGGGGCGGGTCTTCTCCACGATGGGGCCCAGCTCACGGGCCCGCAGGGCCGCCATCGTGGTCACGACGACACCACCCGCCTTGAGGATGCCGAGCCACACAGCCACGGTCCACGGGTTGTTGGGCGAGCGCAGCAGCACCCTGTTGCCGGGCTCGAGGCCGAGGTCGTCGGTCAGCACCGCGGCAACCTGGTTCACCGTCCGCAGGAGCTCGCCGTAGCTCCACACGGTGCCGTCCGGGGTGCGCAGGGCGGGCCGGTCGGCGCCGTGGCGGCTGATCGCCGCGTCGAGGAGCTCGGTCGCCGCGTTGAGCCGCTCGGGGTACTGCAGGTCCGGGGTCGTGAACTCCAGCGTCGGCCACTGGTCCGCCGGTGGCAGGTGGTCGCGGGCGAAGGTGTCGGTGTGGCCGCTCGGTGAGAGCGTGGTGTCAGGCGAGCCCGTCATCAGTGACCTCCGGGGGTGGCGCGGATCATGCCCTCCTGCACGACGGTCGCGAGGTGCTCGCCGTCGGGGGTGAAGAAGCGGCCGAGGCCGACGCCGCGACCGGAGTCCGCGGCCACCGCCTCCTGCGCGTACAGCAGCCAGCCGTCGAGGGTCCCCGGCGCAGGCTGCCGGTGGAACCACATGGCGTGGTCGAGGCTCGCGGTGACCAGGCCAGGTCGGGCCCACGGCAGGTCGAGCACTCGGAGCACCGGCTCGAGGATCGTGTAGTCGCAGACGTAGGCGAGAGCCGCGAGGTCGCGCTGGGCGTCGGTGAGCCCGTCGACCGGACGGAGCGCGTCGAACGGCTTCACCCACAAGGCCTGGTGCGGCGTGCTGCCGCCGTCCACCTCGACGTAGACCGGGCCGGGGACGTGCCGCATGTCGAAGCTGCGCCCTGCTGCCCAGTACTCCTTGGACTGCGCCGTCATGGTCGAGTCGTCGCCCGGCTCGCGGTCGGAGAGGTATGCGGCGGACGTGGGGAGCGTGTCAGGTGCCGGGACGTCGGCTCTGGCCGCGGCGGCATACCGGCCTCCCTGCTCACCGGCGGCGAAGCTGGCGAGGCAGGTGTAGGCGGCCTTGCCGTTCTGGAAGGCGCGTACCTGACGGGTCGCGTAGCCCCGACCGTCGCGCAGCACCTCGACCTCGTAGGTCACCGGGGCGCCGATGTCGACGGGGCGCATGAAGTAGCTGTGCATCGAGTGCATGACCTTGCCGTCGATCACGGTGAGCATCGCGGCCGCAGCGGCCTGGGCGACCATGTCGCCGCCGTAGGCCTTGGGCCACGGGCAGGGCTGTGTCGTCGCGGTGAAGGCCACGTCGAAGTGCTGCGGCTCCGCCGGGCTCAGCGCCAGGGCCCGGGTGAGCATCTCGGAGGTCGCGTCAGCTGTGGCGCCGGTCGTCGGGCTCGTCACGGGCGGTCCACCCAGTGGCGCAGGTCGGCGTCGGAGACCTGCGGCAGGTTGACGACGATGTTCTCCGGCGTGCGGGTGGTCATCCAGGTGAGTGGGTCGTTGCGGTCCAGGTTGCACTCGACGTGGGGCATGAAGGGCGGGACGAACACCCAGTCGCCCTCGGCCATGTCGAGGTAGTCCTCGAACCGCTCGCCGAAGTAGATGCGGGCGCGACCGGAAAGGACGTAGCCGCCGGTCTCCGCCTCGCCGTGGTGGTGCGGCACAGAGCGGTAGCCGGCCTCGTTGCTCACCTTGCCGAACCACAGCCGCGTGGCGGGGGTGTGCTGGATGCTGACGCCGGAGACGCGGCTGGCCCCACCGGACTGGCCGGTATCGCCGACCTCGAGACCCCCGCGCGTGACGACCGGGACGACGAGGCCGCTGGCGTCGGCGTACTGGGAGTTGTCGCCCTCGAGTGCGTACTTGCTGAAGTCGGGTTCCACGGTGGGGCTCCTTGGTCGGGGTGCGTCGGTCTCAGCTGTTGCGATGTCAGGTGGTCGGTGCAGTCAAGCGGATCACGTTGCGCAGCAGGCCGATTCCTGCGATCTCGGTCTCGAGGACGTCTTCGTCGGCGAGGAACTGCTTGGGGTCACGGGCGACGCCCACCCCGCCGGGGGTGCCGGTGAGGACGAGGTCACCGGGGCGCAGCACCGTGAAGGTCGAGATGTAGGCGAGCAGGTCTGCGGAGTCGAAGACGAGGGTGGCCGTGCTGTCGCGCTGCACCTGTTCACCGTTGACGCGGCAGGTGACGGTCAACCCGGCAGCGGGGTCGACCTCGTCGGGGGTGACGACGACCGGACCCGTCGGTGTCGAGTCGTCCCAGGCCTTGCCCTGGAACCATTGCAGCGTGCGGTACTGCCAGTCGCGCACGGACACGTCGTTGGCGACGGTGTAGCCGGCGATGGCGGCTGCGGCCGTCGCGCGGTCGGCCCGGCGGATCGTCGCCCCGACGACCACGGCCAGCTCGGCCTCCCAGTCGAGGTCGGTGCCCGCGGGGAGCGAGATGTCGTCGGTGGGGCCCACGAGGCTGTCGGCGTACTTGACGAAGAGGGTGGGGTGGCTCGGCAGCTCTCGTCCGGTCTCGCGGATGTGCTCGCCGTAGTTGAGGCCGCAGCAGACGACCTTGGCGGGTCGGGGCAGGGGGGCCAGCGGCACCGCGCCGAGGAGGACCTCGCCCAGCGGGCTGTGGCTGCCCAGGGTCCCACCTGCGGCGAGGAAGGCGGACAGGTCCGCGGCATACGGCTGTGGTTCGGTGGCCACGGGGGTGAGCAGCGCCCGCCAGCCCTCGTCGGTGAGGGCCGCCGCGCGGGTGCCGTCCTCGTGGGCGACGGTGCCGAACTTCATATAGCGAGATTTTCACGGTCGTCGTCGAACGTCAATAGGTGGACTACCCTCGGAGGACGCCTGCGACCCACGACCTGGAGGTCCCGATGTCCACCCACCCGTTGTCACCGGTCCCGGTGAACCCTGCCTCGCTACCGACCCCGAGCGGCTACTCGCACGGCACCCTGGCCGGCAACACGCTCTACCTCGGCGGGCAGACCGCGCTCGACGCGCAGATGCAGATCGTTGCCGGCGGGATCGTCGAGCAGTTCCGGCAGGCGTTCTCCAACGTGCTGACGACGCTGGCCGCGGCTGGTGGCGTGCCCGAGGACCTCGTGAGCCTCACGATCTACCTCACGGACATTGCCGACTACCAGGCACACGGCCGCGAGATCGGCCGCGCCTGGCGCGAGCTGGCCGGACCGAGCTACCCCGCGATGGCGGGCATCGGGACGACGGCTCTGTGGCAGCCCGAAGCCCTGATCGAGATCGTCGGCGTCGCCGTCATCCCGGACGAGCGGATCCGGCCTCAGCGGTGACGAAGTCGTGGGCCGGCCCGGCGAGCATGCGGTGCAGGGCGAAGAAGGTCTCGGCCGCAGTGGTCCCGGACCACGAGGAAGGCAGCAGGTCGGTCGGCAGGCCGGGGTCGAGGTAGGGCAGGCGACGCCACGAGGTCAGGGCGCGGATGTAGTCGGCGAACGCCTCGGCCCCCGGCGGCACCCTTCCTTGCTTGTCCCAGCTCTGGCGGGCGGGCCCATGGGCGTCGAGGAACTCTGTGTAGAGCTGCTCCAGGGAAGCGAGGTCCCACCACTGCGCGATCTTCGCGGCGGGGTCGCCGAACGCGAGGTACTCCGCCCGGAACAGGTCGACGTACGGGTCGAGGCCGTCGCCGAGCAGCACGGTCCGGGCGTCGTCCGCGAGGTGCCCGGGGGCGATCCACACGCCGGAGGACACCGTGCCGAAACCGAGCCAGGACAGGCGTGCCCGCAACGCGTGCCGCTTCTGCCGCTGCGACTCGGGCACCGAGAACACCACGACGACCCAGTCCCCCTCGTGCTGCTCGGGCCGGGCGAAGATGCGGCGGTCGCCGACCTCGAGCAGCTGGCGGGCATACTCCGAAAGGGCGTAGCCGGCCGTGCCACCGCGGCGCTGCGCCTCGACGATGCCGCGACGCTTGAGTCGCGACAGTGACGACCGGACGGCCTGCTCGTCGACGCCTGCGGCGCCCATCAACCGGATCAGGGCGCTGACACTGATCCACCCGCCGAACTCGCGGACGTACAACCCGAGCACCGTGACGATGAGGGCCCGCGGAGGCAGGGGTCCCCGCTCCGCTCCGCCATCGAGCTCGCTCGTCGTCACGAAGGAAATGTATCCGGCGTAGGGGGCGAGGTCGGGCCGAGCGTCGCGGTGCTGGCTTGCCGCGGGAAGTGGCGTGAAGTGCATGCGGGTACGGGTGGAGTTCACCACCGAGCCGTTCCAAGGGGAGGGCGAGCTTCCGCGCCACTTGGCGGCGGCGGCTGCCCCGTTGACCGAGGTCGGCCTCGCGCCCGACCTCAGTCCGCTCAGCACTTCGGTCGAAGGTGACGCCGCCACGGTGGGATCCGCGCTCTCACGCGGCCTGCTCGGCGCCCTGGACGCGGGCGCCACCCGGATCACCCTGCGGGTCGAGGTCGTGGCGGACGATGCCTGAGCGCGCCCCCGACGGTCTGCTGGCTGCTCGGCCTGACCCGCTTCACCGTCTCCAACTACCTGAACCGGATCCGCGACACAGACGCCTCGCGCTCTCCACACGCCTGACGCGCTGAACCGATTCCGCTCGGCAGGGGACGGGGGACAGGGTCGTCGAAGAATTCTCAACAAACTGTTGACGGCTCAGTGGCGCCGCCCTACCGTTCCACTACTCGCAAAAAGGTTTCCGCATCGCGGAAGCGATGTGGAAGATGAGACCGGACGCCCACCCTGCGCCCGAGGCACGAGCAGCCACCACCCGCTGCCGCAAGGCCCCTTCCCGCAAGGTCGTTCCCCAGCAACCCGCAAGGTCGTTCTCCAGCAAAGAGAAAGGTGCCTGTCATGAGTGCAGCCACCGCCCCACCCCAGTCCGCTCAGCGCTCCTCCCGGCACCCCGTCGACGAGGTGCTGCCCATCCCCAAGCTCGCCATCTACGGCTTCCAGCACGTGCTGGCGTTCTACGCCGGGGCGGTGATCGTCCCGATCCTGCTCGCCAGTGCGATCGGGCTGAACACCCAGGAGCTCATCCACCTCATCAACGCAGACCTGTTCACCTGCGGCATCGCGTCGATCATCCAGTCCGTGGGGTTCTGGAAGGTGGGGGTGCGCCTCCCGCTCCTGCAGGGCGTGACCTTCACCGCGGTCTCACCCATGATCGCGATCGGTCTCGCCGCGGGGGGTGGCACGGACGGACTGCTCGTGATCTACGGCGCCGTCATCGTCGCGGGCATCTTCACCTTCCTCATCGCGCCGTACTTCAGCCGCCTGATCCGGTACTTCCCGCCGGTCGTCACGGGCTCGGTCATCACGATCATCGGCCTGGCCCTGCTACCCGTCGCCGCCGCCGACGCGGCCGGTGGTGCGGGTCCCTCCCTCGATCCGACCAGCGGCCGCAACCTCGCCTACGCCCTCGGCACCCTGGCGTTGATCGTCGCGATCCAGCGGATCTTCAAGGGTTTCATGGCCACCGTCGCCGTGCTCGTCGGACTGGTCGCAGGCACCCTCATCGCCTGGGTGCTCGGTGACGCGCACTTCGACAGCGTCTCCGGCTCTGGGTGGATCGGGGTCACCACACCCTTCTTCTTCGGCTGGCCCAAGTTCTCGGTGGCCGCGATCATCTCGATGATCGTCGTCATGCTCATCACCGCGGTCGAGACGACCGGTGACGTGTTCGCCACCGGCGAGATCGTGGAGAAGCGGGTCGGCCGCGAGGACATCGCCCGTGCGCTGCGTGCCGACGGCCTCGCCACGACCCTCGGTGGCGTCTTCAACTCCTTCCCCTACACCTGCTTCGCCGAGAATGTCGGCCTCGTGCGGCTCACGCGGGTCAAGAGCCGGTATGTCGTCGCGACCGCCGGCCTGATCATGATCATCATCGGCCTCATCCCCAAGGCTGGAGCGATCGTCGCAGGCATCCCGCACCCGGTCCTGGGCGGCGCAGCGCTGGCGATGTTCGCGACTGTCGCGGTCGTGGGCTTCCAGACCCTGTCACGGGTGGACTTCCACGACCACCGCAACGTCGTCATCGTCGCGACGAGTGTGGGCCTGGCGATGTACGTCACGGCCCAGCCCGATGTTGCCAAGGCCGTCCCGAGCTGGGCCCAGATCATTCTCGGCTCCGGAATCACGTTGGGATCCATCACCGCCATCGTCCTGAACTTCCTGTTCCACCATGTTGGTTCGAGCGGCGGACCAGCGGTCGCGGGTGCCCCCGGCCGCCTCGTGCACCTCGCGCAGGTCAACGACATGAACCGCGAGCAGTTCGTCGACACCTTCGGCGGCCTCTTCCAAGGACCTCGCTGGGCCGTGGAGCGAGCCTTCGACTCGCGGCCGTTCGCCGACACCAGCGACCTGCGCCGTGCCTTCCAGGAGGCGCTCTACTCCGCAGGCGCGGCTGAGCAGCGCCAGCTCATCGACTCCTACCCCGACCTCGGCGCCGAGAGCGTCGCCGACGGTGGGGAGGGCGAGGACTCGCTGCGCGACCAGGCCTTCCTCGGGCTGACCCGGCTCGACGAGAAGTCGTACGGCGAGCTGTCCGAGCTCACCGCGCAGTACCGCGAGCGGTTCGGCTTTCCCCTCGTCACCTGCGTGCGCGACCGCGACTCCTTCGACCAGGTGGTGCGCACCGGCTGGGAGCGCCTCAACAACTCACCCGCGCAGGAGCACGCCGCTGCGCTGGTCGAGACCGCGAAGATCGCGGGGTACCGCTTCGACGACCTCGTCGCCGACGCCAACCCGATCCACTCGGCCCGCACCCGCTTCGTGGACAGCCAGTGAGCCTCGAGGACCTCAACGCCCTGCCGACCAGCGCCGCGGGGGACCGGCTGCTGCCTGCCTGCCGGTGCCCAGCTGGGTGGCCGTGGTCCGGGGTGGACCCAGGCCGACGCCGAGCGTGCCGAGACCGTGACCCAGCGGCGTGAGATCGCGCTGCTGCGACTCCGACAAGTGGTCTCCGCGCGAGATTCACCCAACCTTTGCTAGCAAAGGTTGGGTGAATCCGGACAGGGTGCACGGTGTCCGACTTTCGCCAACCTTTGCTAGCAAAGGTTGCAGGGTGGGGGGCAACCGGCGCGCAAAGCTCAAGGTCCCATTTCGGGTGGCGCTGCACCGGAGGGGGGCATGATGGGCAGCGTTGGCGCGGTGGGTCGAGGACGGTCCTCGGTATGGCGCGTGAAGGGCAGGTGAGTCCGTGACCCAGCCACGACGACCGTCGGGCATCGTCAGCCTGCTGGTGCGCGAGGGCAGCTATGCCACCGGCCCCCAGGTGCTCTCGGAGCTGCGGCGAGTCATCGCCTCCGGTGGGGTGCCCCCCGGCAGCGCGATCCCCCTCGACGACGTCGCGGCCTTCTTCGGCGTCAGCCTCATCCCCGTGCGCGAGGCGCTCAAGACCCTGCTGGGTGAAGGGTTGCTGGAGCACCAGCCGAGGCTCGGCTACACCGTGACCGCACTGTCGCCGGCCGAGCTCGACGAGCTCTACGTCGTCCGCGGCGCTCTGGAAGCTGCAGCGATGGATGCGGCAGCCCTGCAGTCGACCCCGGTCGACCACGCGCGGGCGGCCGCGATCCACGAGCAGTTCGTCGAGGCCGTGGGGGCGCGGGACGTGGCAGGCTTCCAGCGCGCCAGCCGGAAGTTTCACGAGGCGTTGTTGGCGCCCTGCCGGATGCCGCGGCTACTGCACATGCTCGACATCGCCTGGAACCTCACCGAGCCTGTCCAGACGATGATGCGGGTCACCGAGGCGGAGCGTGAGGAGATGCGCGCCGACCACCAGGCCATGCTGGACGCGTTCGTGGCCCGCGACGCAACCTCGCTCAGGAAGGTCAGCGGCGAGCACCACGAAAGGCTCACCGCCTGCATCTCCCGGCTCAGCGACCAGCGCTGACCACGGCCCGCGACCTGCGCAAGGGGCGCGGGGATATACCCAGATATACGGTTCGATCCATATCGCGGAAATCGTTGCCCTCGTACGGTTCAGGCAGTTCGCAACCCAGGAGGTCACCGTGACCGAACTCCAGAACGCCCAGCAGCCCCTCACCGAGACGGCTGCCCACGAGGCGGGATTCACCACCCACACGGGTGCCCACGACCACGGCGCAGGCGTAGGCCTGATCAAGCCCGGTTACGACAAGCGACTCACCAACGAGGACCTTGCTCCGCTGAGGGACCAGAACTGGTCCTGGTACAACATCTTCGCCTTCTGGATGTCCGACGTGCACAGCGTCGGTGGCTACATCACCGCGGGCAGCCTGTTCGCCCTGGGCCTGACGAGCTGGCAGGTGTTCGTCTGCCTGATCACGGGCATCACCATCGTGCTGTTCTTCTGCAACCTCGTCGCCAAGCCCAGCCAGCGCACCGGGGTGCCTTTCCCCGTCATCTGCCGCTCCGTCTTCGGCGTCCTGGGCGCCAACATCCCAGCCATCATCCGCGGCCTCATCGCCGTGGCCTGGTACGGCATCCAGACCTACCTCGCGTCGGCAGCCCTCGACATCCTGCTGGTCCGGATGTTCCCCGGCCTGCTGCCGTACTCAGACCTGGCCCAGCACGGGTTCCTCGGCCTCTCTGCCTTGGGCTACGGCACCTTCGCGATCCTCTGGGTCGCCCAGGCCGCGGTCTTCTGGACCGGCATGAACACCATCAAGCGGTTCATCGACTTCGCCGGACCCGCCGTCTACGTCGTGATGATCGCGTTGTGCGTCTACCTGCTCAAGGAGTCGGGTTGGAACGTCAACCTCAACCTCTCCGACCACGAGCTCAGCGGCACCCAGGTGTTCACGACCATGCTCGCCGCGACAGCACTGGTCGTCTCCTACTTCTCCGGTCCGATGCTCAACTTCGGTGACTTCTCCCGGTACGGCCGCACCTTCAAGGACGTCAAGAAGGGCAACTTCTGGGGCCTTCCGGTGAACTTCCTGTTCTTCTCGGTCCTCACCGTCCTCACCGCTGCCGCGACCGTCCCGGTCTACGGCGAGCTCATCACCGACCCGGTGCAGACGGTCGGCAAGATCGACAACACGTTCGCTCTCGTCCTGGCCGCCCTGACCTTCACGACTGCAACCATCGGCATCAACATCGTCGCCAACTTCGTCTCGCCGGCCTTCGACTTCTCCAACGTCAACCCCCAGAAGATCAGCTGGCGGATGGGCGGCATGATCGCTGCCGTCGGCTCGGTGCTCCTGACCCCGTGGAACCTCTACAACAACCCGGAGACGATCCACTACACGCTGGACACCCTGGGAGCGTTCATCGGCCCGCTCTTCGGCGTCCTCATCGCGCACTACTACGTCGTCCACAAGCAGCAGGTCTGCATCGACGACCTGTTCACCCTCGACGAGTCCGGCGCCTACCACTACACGCGTGGCTACAACCCATCAGCGATCTGGGCGACGGCCATCGCCGCCCTGTGCGCGATCTGTGCGGTGTTCGTCCCCGGAATCAACAAGTTCGACGACTACAGCTGGTTCATCGGCTGCGGGGTGGGCTTCGTCGCCTACGTCCTGATCGCGCCCCGCATGGGGATCGGCGCCGAGCAGCTCGCGGCGAAGACCGTCGGCAAGTCCGTGACGGTCTGAGCGACATGGGTGCCCACGGAGCCATCCAGATCACCGTCATCAACCCCAACACCACCGTGTCGATGACGACCCTCATCGAGGCCGAGGCCCGCCGGGTCGCGGGCCACGGCACGGTGGTGACGGGGCGGACCCCGGCCATGGGGCCGGCGTCGATCGAGAGCCACTACGACGAGGCGCTCAGCGTCCCCGGGGTGCTCGAGATCATCCGCCAGGACACGCAGGCCGACGCTTTCGTGCTCGCCTGCTTCGGAGACCCCGGTTTGGACGCGGCGCGGGAGGCCGCGTCCAGACCGGTGATCGGCATCGCGGAGGCGGCGATGAAGACCGCCTCGCTGCTGGGGAGGTCGTTCAGCGTCGTCACGACGATGAGCCGGACCGTCGGCCGCGCGTGGGACCTCACCCGCACCTACGGCCTCGAGCGGCAGTGCGCCGGGGTGCATGCGTGCGACATCCCCGTCCTCGAGCTCGAGGAGGACCAGGACCACACGTATGGGGTGATCCTCGCCTTCGCGAAGAGCGCCCTGGCCCAGGACGGCAGCGACGCCATCGTCCTCGGCTGCGCGGGCATGGCCGGCCGTCCGCAGCTGCTGACCCAGCAGCTGGGGGTGCCGGTCGTCGACGGCGTCGCTGCGGGGACCCTGCTCGCTGAGGCGCTGGTGCGACAAGGTCTTCTCCCGGCAACGCACGGCGAGCTGGCCCCGCCACCCCCCAAGCCGTACACCGGCACCCTGTCGGGCTTCGGCCGCGCCTGACGCGGTCCAGCAGGTGAACAAGCGGGCCGAAACCCTTGATTCAACAGTTTGTAGAGGAATACCGTCGGCGCAGATCGAACGCGGCCGTTGTTCTGCATGGCTAACCGGCGGACCCGCTCTTGTCACGCAACCATGCACCCGGTGGAAATCCGCTGGGTGGATGATGGACCCCAACTGCGGGGGACGGGAGTTGCGGTATGGCGTCTGGACAGCACGAGGTCACGGTCAACGGGGCGGCTCGCCCCCTC
>JBDSKZ010000068.1:0-40850 GCA_039916625.1 Pedococcus sp. | reverse complement strand
CGCTAATTCCGCAGCGGACCCCGACGCTGTCGAGGTCGACCCCGGCAGACCGGTTATCACCTTCGAGAAGGTCAGTAAGGCCTGGGGTGACAATGAGGTCCTTAAGACGCTCACCTTCGACGTCATGCCCGGTGAGAAGGTGTCGATCATCGGCCCCTCCGGCTCGGGCAAGACGACGATCCTGCGGATCCTCATGACACTCGAGTCCCCCAACGAGGGCCGGGTTACCGTCAACGGCAAGGCGCTCTGGGACGTCAGGGCCGGCACGAAGCCCCGGGAGACCAAGGAGATGAAGCTCGCCCGCCGCGATGTCGGCATGGTCTTCCAGCAGTTCAACCTCTTCCCCCACATGACGGCCCTCCAGAACGTCATGGAGGCGCCGGTCAAGGTGCTCAAGATGGACAAGGAGGAGGCCCGGGCTCGAGCCGTCGACCTGCTGGACTTGGTCGGCCTCTCCAAGCACCACGACCACCGGCCGCCAAAACTGTCGGGGGGTCAGCAGCAGCGCGTCGCGATCGCCCGTGCCCTTGCGATGCGCCCAAAGGTGATGCTCTTCGACGAGCCCACCTCGGCCCTTGATCCGGAGCTGATCGGCGAGGTGCTAGGCGTGATTCGAGAACTCGCGCACAGCACCGATATGACGATGCTCATGGTGACCCACGAAATGCGTTTCGCCGAGGAGATCTCCGACCGGGTTGCGATGTTCGACCACGGGAGGGTCATCGAGCGCGGCGCGCCGCATGAGATCTTCAAGGCGCCCAAGGAAGAGCGCACCCGCCAGTTCCTCAAGGCCGTACTGGAGCGCTAGTGCGGTGGCGAAGATGAGCTGGCAACTGACCGTGCATTCGGCTTAGATGTTGCACGAGATGTTGCAGGCCCGCAGGAAGGCCCGTCTGGCCTGGGCGTTCGTCTCTGTCTGAAAATCGGAGAATCGAGAGCACGTGCGGTACCGCACGGAAGTACAGCAATCGGTGCGACGCAGACTGTCGCTCTACGCAGGCTTATGGCGAGTCGCAAGCACGATCATGTCTCCCCGACGCCGATGCCTGAAGTTCGGGACGAAGAGGCCGCAGGTTCAAATCCTGTCACCCCGACAGTTGGCTCAAGGGCTCTGATCTGCGAAAAGGCGGGCGGAGCTCTTTGGCTTTGGCCACCCAGGCCACCGGCTGCGGCTGCGGCTGCGGTAGCGAGGTGCCGATCAGTGTGGGGTCGTCCCGTCCGGATGACGGACCAGGGCGATCCGAGCTTCCAACGTGTTGATCGCCATGCCCCAGCCCTGCGCACCTGGGGAGTCGGCGGGAACCCCGATGTGGGTCATGACCATCTTGGTGCGTTCGCCGAGGTCGGCGAGCTCGACCACGATCGAGGTCTCCATCGGCGCGCCGGCGGGCATGCCCATCTGCTCGGCGGTCATGGCGTTGCCGTCGGCGTCGGCCATGCTCTCGGTGTAGACCAGACGCGTCTTCGGATCGACCTGTCGGTACTCGCCCACGAAGAACATCTGCATCGGACCCCCCGGGGTCTGCATCTCCATGGCGATGTGGCGACGGCCACCGACGTGGACGTGCATGTCGGCTCGCGAGATCTTGGCGCCCATGGGGCCGTACCAGTTGGCGAAGTGCTCGGCTTCGGTCCACATCGCCCAGATCAGGTCGATCGGGGCGTCGAAGGTGCGTTCGATCTGGACGTCCTTGGTGTCAGTCATGGCCTCTTCCTTCTTCTTGCTGTGGGTCCTTCTGGAGGTTCTGGACGTAGTCGTCCATGCGGTCGAAACGGTCGTCCCAGATGTGCCGGTACTGCTCGGTCCAGTGGGCGACCTGGGCCAGGGGTGCCGCGGCGATGGTGCAGGGCCGGAACTGTGCTCGTCGGCCACGCGTGACGAGCCCCGCTTCCTCGAGCACCTTGATGTGCTTGGAGATCGCGGGCAGGGTCAGGTCGAAGGGTTCGGCGAGATCGTTGACACTCGCCTCCCCCTCAGCGAGGCGAGCGAGAATCGCTCGCCGTGTCGAGTTCGCGAGCGCCGCAAAGGTCTCGTCCAGGTGCGCGTCGTCGCGCGTTGCGGTCGCAGATCCCATCGGCGCCATCCCCTAGTACTTTCCATTATCATTAATTAACCACTATGGAAAGTACTAGGAAGGTCAACACCATGTCAACCGAGTCGGCACCAACCTGGGCCTGAAAACGTGATGTAGATCACACAGCGCTCCATGGCGTCGCGAAATCGCGAGGAGGACATTGACTGCTGACCGGCGAGAGGCGGCTTCTTCGCGGCGGCGGCGTCCTGCAGGGGGGGCGGAGTCCCATTCACAGCAACGCGCTCACGATAGGAGCCCCCATGAACCAGCGTTTCCTCCGCCGTGCCCTACCCGTTGCCCTCATGACAGCGGGGGCAGTCCCGGCCCTAGCGCCGGCGGCCCAGGCCTCTTGCAGCTTCGACTCTGTCGGGTCCGTCACGGTCATCAGCAAGTCCTACCTCGGCCGCGAGAAGACCTACGTCTCCGGGACCGCAAGGGGACCCATCAACATCGGCGTCGAGTACAGCAAGTCGTTCACCAACAGCGTCTCTGGGTCGATCGAGGCCACCAAGCTCGCGGGCGCGATCGGGGTCTCGTACGAGGCGTCCTGGAGCAGCGGAAAGGCCACGACCTACACCTACCACGTGGCCTCGGGCAAGTACGGGCGCATCTACGTCAGCTACCCCAAGTGGTCAGTCGTCGAGGACCTCCACTGGACGGTCTGCGGGAAGCCGAACGCCTGGACGCAGCGCGTCACCCGGACGTACCGCTCCTCGAAGGGGAACGCTACGTACCCCGGCAAGTACTTCGCTGGCGAGTCGCGGACCACCTGGTTCTGACGCGTGCGGGACCCTGCCGGACAGGTCGCGCACACCTGACGACGACCAGCAGCCAGCCCGGTCCATCGATCGTGTCCCTTCGTGGAGGTGGCGAAGTCACGCACCGGTGAGAGCGGCGCGGAGCTGCTCGAGCGTCGGGGCACCCTCGTACCCATCGGGGGTGAGGTAGCGGCGGCAGGTCAGGCCGACCCGCGCGCCCGGCTCCGGGAACACGTCGACGCCATCCACCTGGATGCTCGGCGAACCCAGGAACCCGGTGCGCTCGGCCTCCTCGGGGGTCTCCACCAGCTGATGGGTCACCGTGAGGTCGGGGCGGTCGGACGCCAACCGGGTCAGTCGCTCGTCCGCGGCCTTCCAGTTGGGGCAGTCCTCGAAGTAGAGCAGCGTGATATCCATGCCTGCGACCGTAGACCTTGAACCCCGGTGCAAGGTCAAGCAGCGGGCAGGGCGCGGGGCTCAGCCTGGTCGAGATCGCCACCATCCTGGAGCTGCGCGGCGAAGGAGCCAGTCCCTGTGCCCACGTCCGCGCGCTGCTCACCACCAAGCTGGTCGACGTCCAGATCCGGCAACAGGAGCAAGCCATCCTGGAAGCAGAGCTGGAAGGCCTCATCGCTCGAAGTCATCAACTCGATCCCGCCGACTGCACCGTGGCCGCGATCTGCAACATCACCGCGCTCCCGACCTAGGGCTCGGCCTCGGTCCGAACGCGCGTCACGAGAGTCCGGTGGTGCGAGGACTGGGGACTCAGGTCGGACTCAGGCTCGGATGACCTCGACTCCGGCCTCGGACTGAAGTGCCCTGGCGTCGGCGTCACTGAGGGCATCGTCGGTGACCAGCACGTCGATCGAGTCGAGGTCGGCGTACTTGAACACCGAGTCCCGACCGAACTTGGTGTGATCCGCGAGGAGCACGGTGAGCCGTGCGGAGTCGATCATGGCGGCCTTCACAGCGGCTTCGGCGGCATCAGGAGTGCTGAGACCGTGAACGAGCGAGAATGCGTTCGTGCCGACGAAGGCGACGTCTGCCCGGACCTCGTTCAGCTCGCGCAAGGTCCAGGCTTCTACGGAGGCCATCGTCGCCGCGCGAACCCGACCGCCGAGCATGTGAACGGTGAGGCGGGGGTGGGACATCAACGCGAGCGCAATCGGCAGGGCGTTGGTGATCGCGACCAGGGACGACCGGGCAGGGAGGGTGCTCGCGAATGCAGCGGTGGTCGTGCCGGCGTCAATGATCACCGCGCCGGCAGGGGGGAGGAACTCCATAGCCGCCACAGCGATCCGCTGTTTCTCGGCGGCCATCGAGGTCCGCGCGGTGATGTGGGTTTCGTAGGACAGTGACTCGACAGGCAGGGCGCCGCCGTGCACTCGCCGGAGCAGGCCGTGGGACTCGAGGGTGAGCAGGTCCTTGCGAACCGTCTCGTGGGTCACGCCCAGGTCGAGGGCCATCTGCACGGTCTTGAGCTGCCCACGGGTGCGAAGAGCCGTCAGGATGGCGTTGTGCCGGCTGGCTGCCGGTTGCAGGTCGCGGTCGTTCTTCGAGCTGCTCGTGGTCATGGATGGATCAGCACCTTGATGTGTTCCCCGCTGGTCGATGCATGGAAAGCCCGCTCTGCCTCCTCGAGCGGATACTGACCCGTGATGAAGTCCTCGGCGCGGACCGCGCCGGCCTTGATCATCTCGATGGCGATGGCGTAGTCCTGCGGGACGTAGGTGGCGCTTCCCTGGATGCGGATCTGTTGGTCCTGGATGATCCGCATCGGCAGCTCGAAGTCGCCTGACGGGACGCCGATCACCACCACCGTCCCGCCCTTACGCACCATGTCGATGCCCGCGAGAGTGGTGGCCTTGACGGCCACGCAGTCGAACACCACGTCGGCGCTCTCCCCCAGGGCCTCCCGGACCTGGGTTGCGACATCGGGGGCGGTGGCATCGACCACTGCATCGGCGCCCAGGCCCAGCGCTGCCGCGCGCTTTGCCGGCAGGGGGTCGGTGACGACGACCTTGGCCGCCCCGGACCAGCGGGCGACGGCGAGCATGAGCAGCCCGATGGTGCCTGCTCCGAGGACAGCGACGGTGCGCCCCTGGAGCGGACCCGCGATCCGTCCGGCATGCACTGGCGTGGAGAGCGGCTCGATCAGTGCTGCACCGAGGTCGCCGATCTGCTCGGGGATGGCGTGGAGGCGGTCGGCACGGACGACGAACTGGTCTGCCATCCCTCCTTGGGAGTATCCGCACCCGAAGAACTCGAGGTTCTCGCAGAGGTTCTCGTTGCCGTTGCGGCAGGGTTTGCACTGCCAGCAAGGCAAGGTGGGCTCGACCACGACGCGCTCGCCGAGCCAGACATCGCGCACGCCTTCGCCGAGCTCCTCGACGACGCCGGTCGCTTCGTGTCCGGGCAGGTACGGGATCGGGATGAACGGGTGACGCCCGTGATAGGCGTGGGTGTCCGAGCCGCACACCCCGATGTAGGTGGTGCGGACCCGGACCTCACCCGGGGCCGGTACGGGGGTCGGCTCCTCACGCAGCTCGATGGACTCCACTGCGGTGACGACGATGCGACGGTTGATGCTCATGGCGTTGATCCCTCGGTGTGGTGGTGGATGCTGTCGGTCTGGACACCGTCAGTCGACTCGGCTGGTCCGGCCAGGGCGGCGGCCACGGTCATCGGGGACAGGCACGCGGCTCGGCCCCAGCGGATCGCGCGGTTCATCCGGTCGCTCGGAGTCGCTGCGCCGGCGAGCCACCCGGACAGCAACGCGTCACCGGCGCCCGCGGTGTTGACCGGGGCCAGGGCCGGACCGTGCCCGTGGAGGACGAGGCTCCCGTCGGTGAACAGTGCGCCGTCGCTGCCGAGGCTCACCAGCAGCGAGGCCCCGGTGGTGCGTGCGACGTCGACGGCAACGCAGGCCAGCTCGTCCAAGGACCCGGCGTCCGCCGCACGGTGGTCGACCTCGGCCAGCTCGAGCTGGTTCGGGGCCAACAGGTCGGCCCCCGCCGAGACCGCGGCCGTCAGGGCCTGCCCCGATGCGTCGATGGCGCACTTGGCGCCGCGCGCGTGCGCGAGGGTCACGAACTCAGCGACCACGGCAGGGTCGATGCCCGGTGGCAGCGACCCGCACACCGCGAGCCACAGCTCCCCGTCGCCAGCCGTCTCGCGCAGTGTCGCGTCCACCTGGTGCTTCAGTCCCTCCAGGTCGGCGTCAGCGAGCCGCCCGCCCGGCCCGTTCACCTTCGCGGTTCTTCCGCCGCTGACGGCCAAGGTCGTGTTGACGCGAGTGGCGGACTTCTGCGCGGTGCTGCGGTAGTTCACGCCTTCGACGTCGAGGAGCTCGGCGAGGTGGTGCCCCGTGGCACCACCGAGCGGGAGGACTGCAATGGTGGCGACTGCGTTGGCGTGCAGGGCTCGCGACACGTTCACACCCTTCCCGCTGGCCTCCAGCGTCGCTGTCCTGGCACGGTGGACGTCGACCTCGCCGACCGAGGACTCAGTGAGCGAGTAGGTCAGGTCGAGGCTCGGGTTCAGGGTCAGGGTGACGATCACGCCCCGCCGCCGATCAGCGTGGTGAGACGGGCAACAACCTCCGCCACGCGGTCACGGGCGGGTCGGAGGTAGGCGCGCGGGTCGACGAGGTCGGGTCGGGAGTCGAGGGTCTCGCGGATCGCGCCGGTCCACGAGACGTTGAGGATGGTCCCGATGTTGATCTTGACCATCCCGGCAACGACTGCCTCACGCAGGGCAGCGTCGGCGACACCTGAGGAGCCGTGCAGGACCAGTGGAACGGGCACCGCCTCGGCGAGTCTCGCGATCAGGGCGAGGTCGAGGTCTGCGGTGCGCTCGAGCATGGCGTGCGAGCTGCCGACCGCGACCGCGAGCAGGTCGACCCCGGTCGCGGCGACGAAGTCAGCCGCCTCGGTCGGGTCGGTCCGCACTCCCGGCGCATGGGCTCCGTCCTTGCCTCCGACCTTGCCGAGCTCGGCCTCGAGCAGCAGGCCCCTCGCGTGGGCCCACTGCGCCGCCTCGCGGGTGGCGCAGACGTTGGCGTCGTAGTCGAGGTGCGACGCGTCGAACATCGCTGAGCTGATCCCGGTGTCCGCTGCCTGGTGCAGGATGTTCGAGTCCTCGACGTGGTCGATGTGCACGGCCAGGTCGACACCGGCCTGGCGCGCCACCTCGACCGTGGCGGCCGCGATCGGGCCCAGGCGGGAGCCGTGGAACTTCACGGCGTTCTCACTGATCTGCAGGATGGCGGGCAGGCCTGCCTGCTCGGCCCCCGCCGCGATGGCCTCGGCGTGCTCGAGGGTGATCACGTTGAACGCGGGGATTCCCACCCCCGCGGAACGAACACGCTGCAGGAGGTCTGCGGTGGTGGCAAGAGTCATGTCGGGGTCCTTGGTCTACTCGGAGGAGGCTGGCCGGGACGGCGTGAAGGGAGCGCGCGCGTCGGGCTGAGCACCATTGGGGATGTCGGCGTAGGACGCGTAGGTCCCCTGGGCAAGCCCGGCCAGGAACGCTGCTCCTCGGGCGCCCGCCTCGCGCGTGGCAACGGTGCGTAGCGGACCGAAGGCTTCCGCCTTCGCGTCCATCAGCATGGAGCTGTTCGTCCAGCCGCCGGCGACGACGAGGTCCCGTCGTGGGCCGGTGGCGAGGTCCAGGATGTCGCCCAGCTTCCGGGCCTGGACGGTGACAGCCTTGGTCGCCGCGCGCCAGACCTCTCCGGGGTCGGCGTCGGGGTCGAGGGTCACCTGCGCTGCGTCGGTGAAGCGCAGCACGGCCGGGTGGTCCGCCGCGGCCAAGGCTGCGACGTCGAGGGCCGCCAGCCCGGCCCGGTCGACACCGAGCGCCGCCTGGACCCGGGCCAGGACCAGACCGCCCTGGGTGGCCCCGAGCAGGCTCCACCGATCACGGAGCACGTGCCAGCCGACCGTGACCCCTGCGGCTGTCAGGTCCGCGATCGTCTGCGGATCCAGCGGCGGCGTGACCGTCCTGACGAATGCCTCCGCCGTCCCGCACGAGTCGAACTCGTCGCCCGCCCCGGTGCTGCCCACCCCCACGACAGCCGCTTGGTGGTCGTGGCCGGCGATGGTCAGCGTCGCACCGTGGACCGCAGCAAGGTCGTCCGCGGTGACGGCGGTGCCCACCGGCGTCCCGGCAGTGACCAGGTCGCCGAGCATGGTCGCCCGGGCACCGGACCATGCCATCGACTCCTCCCACGGGCGACCCGTGGGGAGGTCGAGCCAGCCGGTGCGCGACGCCAGCGACAGCTCTGTGACGGGGTCCGCCCCGAAGCTTCGGGCGACCCACTCAGCGATGTTGTACCGGCGGACGGCTGCCTGTGCGGAGGGGACGTGGTCCATCAGCCAGCGGTGCTTGGTCAGGCTCCACTGCGTCCACAACGGCAGGCCGGTCCGTCTCGAGAACGTCTCACCCCCCAGCCGGAGCACCAGGTCACGCAGCTGCGCCTCGTCGCGGTGATCGTGCCAGGCGATCACCGGCGCCAGCGGCTCGTCGCCACCATCCACCAGCACCCCCGCCTCGGCCATCGAGGCAACCCCGAGCGCCACGACCCGATCCCCTGGCGCCAGCGCGACGGCCTCGCACAGGGCGCGACGAGCGGCCGCAAGAATCGTCGTCGCACGGGTCTCAGCCCCGAGCTCCGTAGCCGTCCACGTCGTGGGAACCCGCCCTATCGCGACCTCCTCGCCCTGGGGTGTCACCAGGAGCGCCTTGACCGAGGACGTCCCCACGTCCAGGCCCGCAAGCAGTTCGCGCCCGATACCAGTCTCCTTTGCCATCAAGAAATTGCAGATGATTGGATTACGTTGGAGATTACTGGAAGGTGGGTAGAGCGTCAATCGTCCATCGCGATGTAGTCCTATCGGGTAGTCACGGCTTCCTTCTGGTTGCATGTTGTCCCGTTCGGGCCACCCTGACGCAGGTCCCCACCTACGTTCGCCGGATGGAGTCCCCCCCTCCCACTCCCAGCGGCTCGCCCGCTGAGCGGTTCGTCGCACCGGCGCACGCACCTCTCACGCGTCCCACGCGTCGCGTCGATACGACGTCCGCTCCCCTCGCGGGGCTCCCGTCCCTCCCTGCGGGGCAGCGATCCCTCCCCCGAGCGTCGTCGATCCTCTGGGTCGCCTACCTCGTCGTCGCCGCCGGGCTCACCTGCTCCTACTACCTGTTCCCCTCTCATCAGACGCTGTTGTGGACGTGCCTGGGCCTGTCCGCGGTCGCGGCGACGGTCACCGGCATACGGCGGAACCGTCCCCGGGCACCGCTGGCGTGGTACCTGCTCGCGGCGGCCGAGCTGACCTTCAGCGCAGGCGACACGAGCTACAACGTGCTGACCGAGGTCCTGCACCAGGACAACCCCTTCCCGTCGGTTGCTGACGCCTTCTACCTGCCCATGTATGTCCTCATCGCCGCCGGGTTCTTCCTGGTCATCCGGGCTCGCTCCTCGTCCCGCGACCTACCCAGCCTGATCGATGCGGTGATCATCACGACAGGCGTGGGCCTGTTGTCCTGGGTGTACCTGATCGTGCCCAACTTCCAGGCCGACGGCCTCGACTGGTTGCAGCGGTTCGTCTCCGTGGCCTACCCGATCGGCGATGTCCTGATCCTGGCCCTGTTGGCGCGACTGGTCGCCGGTGGTGGCCTACGGCTCACCTCCATGCTGTTCCTCCTGGTCGGAGCCACGGGCCTGCTGGGTGCCGACCTCGCCTACGCGCTCTTGCAGCTGCACGGCGTGTGGGAGATCGGTGGCCCGACCGACATCGGCTGGGCGATCTTCTATGCCACCTGGGGCGCGGCTGCCCTGCACCCGACGATGGGTCGGCTGACCGACGTCGCGCCGCTTGCCAGTGTCGGAGTGAGCCGCGGGCGCCTGGCGCTGCTGACCTTGGCCAGCCTCATCGCCCCTGGCGTCCTGTTCATCCAGTCCAAGCAGCACGCGAACATCGCGGCGACCACGGTGGCCACGGTGGCGGTCTTCTCGGTGGCGCTGTTCGTCCTGGTGCTGGCCAGGATGTCGGGCATCGTGGGCGCCCACGAGCAGTCGGTCGTGCGTGAGCGGGCGTTGCGAACCTCCAGCGAAGCGCTCGTGGCCGCGCAGGGCCTGACCGACATCTACGAGGCAGCCCTGACAGGCGTGACCACCTTGGTCGGACCGTCGATGCTGAAGGGCGCCAGCGTCTACCACGCAGCATCCGACGGGCTGACCTGCATGGCCATGGTCAGGACGACTCTCCAGGGGCACGAGGAGGCGGCGTACTGGGATGCGGCCCGGGGCGGCGGCTACCTGAGCGCGACGGGGGCGGTCAGCGTCAACCCCCTTCGTTATGACCTCGATGACCGCGGCATGCTCGTCGTCGAAGGCACGAGCGCCCTCACGGTGGATCAGCACAACGCCCTCGCAACCCTCGCGTCGCAGGTGGGACTCGCGGTCGGGAGCGCGACGTTGGCCGAGGAGCTGAGCCAGAGCAAGAGCCAGGAGCAGTTCCGCGGCATGATCCAGAACTCTTCGGAGATCATCGTCGTGGCGGATGAAGATGGCCTGATCACGTACGGGACCCCGTCGTTGGAGCGTGAGCTCGGCCACCAGGTCAGCGAGATCCTGGGGACCCCCCTCTCCGACCTGCTGCATCCGGACGAGGTCGGGAAGGTGCATGCGCTGGTCGTCGGCCTGGCCGGGAGGTCCTCCCAGGCACCTTCGACGGCTGACTGGCGGGTGCGGCACGCAGATGGCCGATACCGCTTCTTCGAGGTGCTCACGAGCAACCTCCTGGACGACCCCAGTGTGACTGGCGTCGTCCTGACGATGCGTGACGTCACCGAGCGGCGTGCCATGGAGGAACAGCTGACCCACCAGGCATTCCACGACACGTTGACCGGTCTGCCGAACCGCGCTCTCTTCCAGGATCGCGTGGAGCACGCACTGGCCCGAGCTACCCGAAACGGCACGACGTTGGTGTTGGCGATGCTGGACCTCGATGACTTCAAGGTGGTCAACGACCTCCGGGGCCACGCAGCAGGTGACGCTATGTTGCGAGCAGTAGCAAGCCGCCTGGCTACGACGCTGCGCTCCAGCACGACCATCGCTCGCCTGGGCGGCGACGAGTTCGCTGTCCTGCTCGATGACCTCGCCGACAAGTCACAGGCGACGCACCTCATCGAGCGGATCCTGCAGCCTTTCCGAACCCCCTTCGTCCTCGACGGTGAAGAGCTTCCGACCACGGCGAGCGTGGGGGTGGTCATCAGCGGGGGCAACGAAGTAGCCCTCAACTTCACCGAGCTTCTTCGCTGCGCGGACCTGGCGCTGTATGCCGCGAAAGAACGCGGAAAGGGGCGCGTCGAGGTGTACCACGACGACCTCCACACCCGGATGGTGAGCCGCGCCACGCAACGCTCCGAGCTCTCCACCGCGATGCTCGAAGGGCAGTTCGAGCTGCACTACCAGCCAGTCGTGTTGATCGACACCGGAGAGATCGTCGGGTCCGAGGCACTGGTCCGGTGGCGGCACCCCGACCGCGGCCTGGTCATGCCGTCAGAGTTCATCACGACGGCTGAGGAGACCGGCCAGATCGTCGAGCTTGGACTGTGGATCCTCGACAGTGCCTGCAAGCAGTGGCGCTGGTGGGTCGACCACGGACACGCAAGCCACCAGCTGTCGGTGAACGTGTCTGCCCGCCAGCTACAGGAGGCCGGCTTCGCCCAGGAGGTCGTCGCGGTCCTGGAGCGTCACCACATGAATCCTGCCCAGCTCGTCCTGGAGCTCACCGAAAGTATCTTTGCGCTCGATGGACCGCGAATTCTGGACCAGCTGAACACCATTCGGGATCTGGGTGTCCGCCTCGCCGTAGACGACTTCGGCACGGGCTACTCCAGCCTGTCCTACCTGAAGCAGTTCCAGATCGACGAGGTCAAGGTCGACAAGTCGTTCGTCGACGACCTGGGGTCAGGCAACGTCGAGGACGGGGCCCTGGCCAACGCCATCGTGTCGATGGCTCAGTCGCTTCGGCTCGATGTCGTCGCCGAGGGCATCGAGACCGTCGCCCAGCGCGACGAGCTGTGGTCCATGGGGTGCGGGCTCGGGCAGGGATACTTCTACTCCCGGCCGGTGCCCGCCCATGAGCTGCATCGACTCATCACTCTGGCTCAGCCACTGGGTCACCCCTCGACGACCTCCGTCGGAGCAGCAGTCGCCCGACTGCGAACACCGGCTCCGATCGTCCGTCTGCAGAAGACGTCGCTCGACGTCAAGTAGTCCCGTACCCCACCTGCAGCGCCGAAACCTCCCTGCAGGCTCGACCTCGAAAAAGTCAGGTGAAAGCATGCCCATCTCCAACCCTGCCTTCCGACCGCTCCACGATGCCCGCTGGGCCGACCTCCAACGGCTGCAGACCTCATCACCCATGTACGACGCAGTGATCGAGGAGATCGACGGCAGGAGGATCAGGATCGGGGACCACTGGCTGGCCGACTTCGCCTCCTGCAACTACCTGGGTTTCGACCTCGATCCAGAGATCATCGACTCTGTCGACGCCAGCATCAGGAAGTGGGGGACGCATCCGAGCTGGTCACGCCTGCTGGGCAACCCACGGCCGTACCTCGAGATCGAGGAGCGCCTCACCGATCTCCTCGGCGCCGACGACACCCTCGTGCTGCCGACGATCACCCATATCCACATGTCGGTGATCCCTGCCATCGCCGGCCGGGGAGACATCTTCCTCGACGGGCAGGCACACCGCACCATCTATGACGGGTGCAGGGTCGCCAGCGGTCATGGCGCCACGCTCCGCCGGTATCCGACCGGCGATCTCGACGCCCTCGATGCGATGCTGAGGGCCGCGCCCAGAGGCAACACCAAGCTGATCTGCACGGACGGTGTGAACAGCATGACCGGCAACCCCCCCGACCTGGCCGGACTGGCCGCGGTCGCGCGCAAGCACGGCGCCCTGCTGTACGTCGATGACGCGCACGGCTTCGGGGTCATCGGTGAGCGTTCCGACCTCGAGACCAGCCCCTACGGGAACAGGGGGAACTCGGTGGTCAAACACGTCGGCGAGACGTACGACGACATCATCCTCGTCGGCGGATTCTCCAAGTCCTACTCGTCACTGCTGGCCTTCATCGCCCTGCCGACCTGGCTGAAGGACCACCTCAAGGTCGCCGCGGCTCCCTACCTGTACTCCGGCCCGTCGCCCGTGGCCTCACTGGCCACGGTGCTGTCCGGCTTCGATGTCAACGAGACCCGTGGTGATGAGATCAGGAAGTCGTTGTACCAGAAGACGGCCAAGGTTCTGGAGACCACCTCCGAGCTGGGCCTGGCGACACCCAACACCTCCGGCCTGCCGATCATCGAGCTGCCCCTGGACGACGCCGACGACATCGATGCCGTGGGTCGCTTCCTCTACGACGCGGGAATCTACGTCACCCTCGCGGCCTACCCGCTGGTGCCGCGGGCCGAGGTCGGCTTTCGGGTCCAGGTGACGGCAGCCAATGGCGACGACGAGATCGACGAGCTGTGCGACACGCTGCGCCTGCTGTGCGAGCGCTTCCCGCTCCAGCGAGCGCTCGAGCAGAGCGTTGCCTGACGCCCCCGTCCGCACCACGTCGCTACTGGCTCCGCTGAGGCACCGGGACTTCCGGCTGCTGTGGATCGGCGCCAGTGCGTCGCTGGCCGGGGACGGCGTCTACCTCATCGCCCTGGCCTGGCAGGCGTACACCATGTCGAGCAGCCCTTCGGCCCTGGCCATGCTCGGAGTCTGTGCCACCGTGCCACAGCTCCTCGCCCTCCTGGGCAGCGGCATCCTCAGCGACCGGGTCGACCGACGCAGGATCCTTCTCGGCGCTGACGTCGTCCGCTTCGTGGCGGTGCTCGTCGTGGCGGTCCTGATCTTGTCCGGTCAGCCGCAGATGTGGCAGCTGGCACTGTTGAGCGTCGTCTACGGCCTGGGAGCCGGAGTGGCCGCCCCTGCCTTCGACGCCATCATCCCGGACCTCGTGCCTGAGCAGGACCTGCAGCAAGCCAACGCCCTGGACCAGTTCCTGCGACCGGCCATGCTTCGCCTCGGCGGTCCAGCGCTGGGAGGAGTGCTGATCGCCATCGATGGCGCCGGCACCGCATTCCTCTTCAATGCCCTGACCTTTCTCGTCTCAGGGGTGTGCGTATGGCGGATGAAGGGGCGCGAGCGAGCAGCGGACCCTGTCGATGCCGGCGGAGCTCCAACGATCTGGGCCGACGCACTGGCGGGCGTGCAATTCGTCAGGAGCCGGGTCTGGCTGTGGGGCACCTTCGCCTCCGCGACGGTCGCCTACCTGCTCTTCATCGGCCCGACCGAGGTCCTGCTGCCCTATCTGGTCAAGGAGGTGCTGCACGGCACCGCCACCGAGCTCGGGATCATCCTCGGCAGTGGTGGTGTCGGCGCCATCGCGGCTGCGTTGATCGTCGGCAAGATGGGTCTGCCGCGGCGCCAGCTGACCTTCATGTATCTCTGCTGGACGGTGGCCGCCCTGGCGGTGGCCGGCTACGGGCTGGCCACTGCTGGATGGCAGCTCATGGTCTTCTCCCTGGTCATCAACGGGCTCGAGGCCGCCGGGACGATTGCCTGGGCCACCACCAAGCAGCTCCTCGTTCCCTCCGACATGCTCGGGCGGGTGTCGAGCCTCGACTGGTTCATCTCCATCGCGGGACTCCCGATCTCCTTCGCGCTCTGCGCGCCGGTCGCCGCTCTCATCGGCGTTCGGCCCACCCTCATCGCCGCTGGTGTGCTTTCCGCAGCCGCTACCCTCGGGGCCCTGTTCCTGCCTCGAATGCGCGACGCCGACGGTGCGCTCACAGCACCGCGGCAGCCCGAGCTGCAGGAGGTGGCCGGTTGACCCACACCATGCTGCAGGAGGTCCTGCGCGCCCTCTCGACAGCGTTCCGGACCAGGGATGTCGAAGGTCTCCTGCGACTGTTCAGCACCACGGCAACCGTGACCTACGCGGGTTCGGAGTCTGGCGAGAAGGCCACCGGTCCGAGCGACCTCCGCTGCCTCCTCACCGATCTGCTTGGCCGCCCGGAGGCCTACTCCTTCGAGTTCGACGACATCACCTTCGGCGAGCGGGACGGGCTGGTGTGGCTGATGGCCGACGGGACCGGCACCGAAACCAGTGGGGACGCAGCGACGCAGACCTTCCCCTACCGGCTCACGGGTGTCCTCACCAGGGAAAGGTCGCAGTGGCGCTGGCTGCTGCTCGCCGGCTCAGAGCCGACACCTGGCGCAGCTCCCGCGCTGGCCTGACCCGTACGGGTCCCGACGCTCACTGGGTGCCTCCCTGTCGGCGCCCGGACAGGGGTTCGCCGGATCTGCTCGTGCGGTCGCAAGGTCGTCAGCACACCCTCGTCAGACCACAGCGGCGCCGACGCCGTCGGGGACGACGAAGCCATCGGCGGCCAGCAGGGCGAGGAAGTCCTCGGCAGGCATGGGCCAGCCCAGGTGGTGCCCCTGGGCCAGGTCGACGCCTTCGAGGGCGAGCACGTCGAGCACGGCGGCGCTGCTGACGTACTCGGCCACCGTCCGCTTGCCGAGCTCGTGGGCAACCCGAACCACTGAGGCCACGATGGCGCGGTCGGTGGCGTCCACGTCGCACCGCGCAACGAACTCGCCGTCGATCTTCACGTACGCGAAAGGTAGGTGCTTGAGGTAGGCGAAGGACCCGAACCCGGCACCGAAGTCGTCGAGCGCGAACCGGCAGCCGTCTTCGCCGAGCCGTTCGGCGAAGGCCTTGGCTGCCACGAGGTCCGGCACGATCGCGGTCTCCGTGATCTCCAGGACGAGACCGGTGCCGTCGGCGCCGGATCGCAGCAACGCGGCCTGGACCACCTCCTCGATCTGGGGGTCCCCGACCGAGCGGCCGGACAAGTTCACCGAGAGCTCGAAGCCGGGGCGAACCGCTTGGAAGCGCTGCAGCATCGGGATCGCGCGCTCGAGGACCCACCGGTCGATGGCCAGCACCAGACCAGACTTCTCGGCCTGCTCGAGGTACTCCCCCGGTGGCAGCGCATCGGGTCCCTCACCCACGCGCAGGAGGACCTCGCCGCCAGTGACGCGTCCGCCTCCGATGTCCCAGATCGGCTGGAGGTGCAGGCTGAACTCGTCGAGGGCGATGGCCCTCTCGATGCGCTGGGTCCACCCCAGCGTCGAGGTGGACGTTTTGCTGACCGAGTCATCCGAGGCGAGCACGGCCCAGCCGTCACGACCGCTCTGCTTCGCCTGGTACATCAGGGAGTCCGCACCGGTGAGCAGCTCCTCGGCACTCTGGAAGCTGTCGGCCTCGCCACCGATGACGACGGCGCCGACGCTCGCGGTGACGGCGTCCGCCGCCGCACCCAGGGCCGTGCTGTGCGCGCGCACGGCGGCCACCATGTGCTCGGCCACGAGCTCGGTGCCGGCATGGTCGGTCTCCAGCAGCAGGACCGCGAACTCGTCACCACCCAGCCGCGCCACCAGGTCAGTGCTCCGGACGCTCTGGCGCAGCACCTCGGCCAACGACGCGAGGAGCGTGTCGCCCGCCGCGTGGCCGAGGGTGTCGTTGACCTCCTTGAAGTGGTCCAGGTCGATGAGGAGCAGCGCCCCGCGCGCGCCATACCGGCGGCAGAAGTCGAGGTGGCGGTCGAGCTCGACCGAGAAACGACGGCGGTTGGCCAGCCCGGTCAGCGGGTCATGGTCGGCGAGGTGGGCGAGCTGCTGCTCGTAGGCGTGCCGCTCCGAGACGTCGGCGACGTTGACGAGCAGCTCGTCCTCCTCGGGCGACCCCCCACCGGCCAGTACGGTGCTCGAGAGGTTGAGGTGCACCTCGGCACCGAGGGCAGTGGTCACCGTCCAGTCGGTGCGAGCCCCTGCCTCGCGAGTCGTGCTGGCGAGCAGGGTGGAGACGCGGTGGTCCTCGACGTCTCCGAGGGCTGCCAGCGGTTCGCCGACCAGCTGGGCCTCGGTGCGGCCGAGGAGCAGGCAGAGGGAGGGGTTCACCTGGTGGACGAAGCCGTCTCGACCGAGCACGGCGATACCGTGCGGCGCGTCGACGAACAACCGCTGGATGCGGTCGTGGCTGGCTCGCAGGAGACGCTCGCGCTCGCGCTCGCGGCTGACGTCGCGGGCCATGATCAGCGCCGCTCCGGAGTACGTGGTCGTGCCCGGCAACGGGCTCACCCACACCTCCTGCTCGTCGCCGGTCTCCGCATCGACCAGCTCGACCACCCCCTCATGCCCCGCGATCGCTCCGTCGATGAGCGGCGCCAGGAGGGCGGAGTTCTCCGAGCTGAACACCTCCGACACGTCGCGTCCTGCCGCGGTGGCCAGCCCCAACCGGCGGGCGCCACCACCGGTGGACAGCGAGACCTCCAGGGTCCCGTCGAGCACGAGCACGGCAGTGTCGGGCAGGTGGTCCATCGACAGGCGCCACAGGGCCTGCGCCTCCTTGAGCTCGCGGCGCATCTCGACGGCTGCCGTGGTGTCCACGGCAACCCCCAGATAGCCGACGACCTCACCCTCCTCGGAGCGCAGCTCGGTCACGGCCAGCCGAACGGAGATGCGGCGGCCGTCCTTGCGGACGTAGGTCCACTCGCGGCTGGGCATGTGGTTCTCGGCGAGCGTGGCAAAGACCGCGACACCGGGTTCGACGCCGAACTGACCTGCCGCTTGCGCCATCTCCCCGGCGTCGTGGATGAGCTCGTGGACCTTGCGTCCCAACGCCTCCTCGGCGTCATACTTGAGCATGTCCTCGGCGCCCACGTTGAAGTTCGTGATCACGCCCGCGGCGTCGGTGCTGATGATGCTCGTGAGGGTGGCGCCGCCCATGATGGCGCGCAGCTGAGCGGCGGCTTCACGCTCCACGCGGTTCTGCGCCGCTAGGCCCCGGATGACCCCCTGGATGACCGGCGCCGCGAGCAGCGCCACGGCTGACCAGAGCACCGCCGGCCGCCACTCGAGGGGCACCACGCGGTCGGGGTCACCGGCGAGGTTCGACGCCACCCCGGGGCCGATGAAGGCGACCACGGCAAAGCCGGCGGCCACGGCGAGGTCGCCCAGCGTCCCGAAGAGCGCCAGCCACACGATGGGGACCGCGACGAGGGGTCCGACGCCGGAGGCGGCACCCCCGAAGGCGTCGCGCAGGAGGATGACGGCGACCATGACCAGCAACGGGCCGCCGAGGTCGACCCATGACCGGTGGTGGCGCCGTACCGAGGTCCAGCCCACCCCCAGCCCGGTGACCAGCACCGCCAGGGCGGCCAGGGCGTCGGGCGCCGCCCGCGTCATCGGCAGCACGGTCGCCGCCAGGGCGCCGACCAGGAGCACGCCGAAGGCGAGGCCCTCGTGCCGCCTCGGTCGGGCGCCGGTGGCGGACCTTGCGAGGTGACGACTGGCGCGCACGAGCTCGCGCGGGCTCATGTCGTCGGGGTCCCTGCCGGGATCGGGATCAGGGCGTGGATGTCCGCCGCGGACTCGGTGCCTTCGTTGGCCCAGCTCGGCTTGAGGATCACCAGGTCCGGAAGCGCCCACTCCGGCCCCGAGTAGGACTCCATGGTGGCGACCAGGCGCTCGAGGTAGGGCAGGCTGGTCGCCGGGGTCACGTTGCCCACGGGCAGCTGGGGACGGAACCGGCGACGGTCGACGTGCAGTCCCAGCTGCTGGACGACGTCAGGGATGGAGCGCGCGATGCTGGAGAGCCGGTCGACGTCCCCGGTCAACGGCGCCGAGACGGACAGGTCGCCGGGAACAGTGAGCGCGAGGCACCCTGACATCCGTATGCGGGGCGGCGGCGACCACCCCTTGGCGGCGGCGTTGAGCTGCTCGATGAGCCGAGCAGCGTCTGCGCGGGCGAGGTTGCCGAAGCTCGTGACGTGCACGTGCATCTCATCGACCGAGATCGGCGCGAACTCCTCTGGACGCCCGGGCACGGAGCGGACGAGGTCGACGAGGTGTTCGACTGCCTCGCGGGGAGGGAAGAACGCCGCGTGCAGCAGCACGGGACCACTCTCCTTCCGCCTTTGCAGGGACCTCTGCGGGACAGTCTGCGGGGCAACGCTGCAGGACCTTCGTCGGACCTTCATGGGGACTTGGGACTTTGCCACCGATGATAGTGGCCGTCTGTGGTGTTTCAGGGACGTTTGGGGCCCGTGGGGCGCAGACCGATCCGATCGGACGAGCCCGGCCGACGCCGCGAACCCGGCGCGAACCCGGCGCGAACCCGGTGGGGACCCGGCACGCCCCGGCTGTGGCACAGCCCTGTCACGACGCATAGGGTCGTCCCATGCCACAGACCGTCAAGGGCGTCATTGCCCGCAGCAAGGATGCCGACGTCGAGCTCGTCGACGTCATCGTGCCGGATCCCGGCCCCGGCGAGGCGGTCGTCGCGATCCGGTCGTGCGGGGTGTGCCACACCGATCTGCACTACCGGCAGGGGGGCATCAACGACGAGTTCCCCTTCCTGCTCGGACACGAGGCTGCTGGGGTGGTGGAGGCTGTGGGCGAGGGCGTCACGGACGTCGCGCCCGGTGACTTCGTCATCCTCAACTGGCGGGCGGTCTGTGGTCAGTGCCGTGCGTGCGCCAAGGGCAAGCCGTGGTACTGCTTCAACACGGACAACGCCAAGCAGAAGATGACCCTGGAGGACGGCACCGAGCTGTCGGCCGCGCTGGGCATCGGCGCCTTCATCGAGAAGACCCTGGTCGCTGCAGGGCAGTGCACCAAGGTCGACGCCGAGGCCGACGCCGCGGCAGTGGGTCTGCTCGGCTGCGGGGTGATGGCGGGCTTCGGTGCTGCCGTCAACACCGGTGGTGTCGGCCGCGGTGACTCAGTGGCCGTCATCGGCTGTGGCGGGGTGGGCAACGCCGCCATCGCCGGTGCTGCCCTTGCCGGGGCGACGACGATCGTGGCTGTCGATGTCGACGACCGCAAGCTCGAGGTCGCCCGGTCCTTCGGCGCGACCCACACCGTCAACGGCAAGGACGAGGACGTCGTCGAGCGGGTCCGCGAGCTCACCGGTGGCTTCGGCGCCGATGTCGTCATCGAGGCCGTCGGTCGCCCCGAGACCTACGAGCAGGCGTTCTACGCCCGCGACCTCGCTGGCACCGTGGTCCTGGTCGGCGTCCCGACCCCGGACCAGCAGGTCACCCTGCCCATGATCGAGATCTTCGGTCGCGGTGGCGCGCTGAAGTCCAGCTGGTACGGCGACGCCCTGCCCTCGCGCGACTTCCCGATGCTCGTGGACCTGTATCGCCAGGGCCGTTTCGACCTCGACGCCTTCGTGTCCGAGCGCATCGGCCTCGGCGACGTCGAGGACGCGTTCGACAAGATGCAGCGCGGCGAGGTCCTGCGTTCGGTCGTGCTGCTGTGAGTGCCTCCGGAATGCCGTCCATCGCGCCGTCCGCGGGGGGTGTGCGGGTCGAACGGCTCGTGACGTCGGGACAGTTCGAGCTCGACGGAGGCAGCTGGGACGTCGACAACAACGTCTGGGTCATCGGCGACGACAAGGAGTGCGTCGTCCTCGACGCCGCCCACGACGGCCGCGCGATCGTCAAGTCGATCCACCGCGAGCGCAAGGTCGTCGGTGTCATCTCGACGCACGCGCACAACGACCACATCAACGCCGTCGGCGCGGTCTGCGACGGCACCCGCGCCCCGGCCTACCTGCACCCCGCCGACCGGATGCTCTGGGACGAGCTCTACCCCGTGACTCCCGACCACGAGCTGGCCGACGGCCAGGTCATCACGGTCGGCGACGTGGACCTGCACGTCCTCCACACTCCCGGACACACCCCGGGATCCTGCTGCCTCTACGCCCCGGCGCTCGGCGTCCTGTTCACGGGCGACACGTTGTTCAGCGGAGGCCCGGGCGCGACCGGACGCTCCTACAGCGACTTCGGGACGATCATCGACTCGATCCGCGACAAGATCCTGCCCCTGCCCGATGAGACGATCGTCCTCACCGGACACGGTGACTCGACGGTCATCGGCGCGGAGGCACCGCACCTGCAGGAATGGATCGCTCGCGGGCACTGAGCCCGCCCCCACTGAGCCCGCCCTCACTGAGCTGCCGCCCCCACGCCGCGGAGGAGCCCCCCTATCGCTGGCGAGGGTCCGCTGCTTTCATGGACAGGTGGCACCAGCGCGCGTGCCGAGCGAGGATGCCGTGGCTGGCACCGTGGTCACGGGTGGCGGCCTGACGTCCCTGGCCGGTGCGGTGGCCCGTGTCGCGCCACCCGTGCACGGTCGAGCGGTCGTCCTGACGCGGCTCTCGCAGCCCACACCGGTGGCAGCGGCCCTCGTCCACGAGCTCGTCGACGTCCTCACCGAACGTGGGTCCACCGGCGTCACCGTCGGGACGCAGCTGCGCGCCGGTGACCGTGACCGGGGGCACCAGAGCGTCGTCGCGCTGGCCCGGCTCGCGGGCCTCTCCGGTCGCACCTCGCGGGGCCACCCCTACGGTGTCGTCGACCTGGCCGAGGACGTTGACACCTCGCTGGCGCCCGGGTCCAGCGTCCTGCACGGCGCCGGCATCTCGGCTGCATGGGCTGCTGCCGAGACGCGCGTCCTCCTGGGCCGGTCGGTGACCGACCTGCTCGACGGGTATGCCGCGGCGCTCGACACGCTCCTGCGTGCGGGCGAGGAGGTGGCCGGCGCCACGACCGCCGACGTCGTCACCGACCTGCTCGAGCTGGTGCCGCCGACGTTCGTGGTGGTCGACGCCCTCGCCGCCAGCGTCGGACCGGACGGTGCCAGGCTCCCCCGGCCACTCGACAGCAGCACGCTCGTCGTGGGCACCGACGTGCTGGCGGTGGACAGCGCAGTGGCAACGCTCCTCGGGCAGGACCGCGCGAGCTCGCGCCTGTTCGCGGCGGCACGGGCCGACCAGGGTGGGGTCGGGGTCGGACGGGTCGACGGCCTGGGGGCGGCACCGCTCGCGGGTGCGCACGGCCCACACCCGGCAGCCCGGGCTGCCGCAGTGCGGCTCGCGGCCCACCCCGGTCTGGAGCGCCTCCTGGCCGCCGCGACCGGAAAGCCGGACCTCGACGCGACCGACCCCGACCCGGTGCTGGCCGTCGTCCGTGCGGTCCTCACCCCGCTCGTCGAGGCCGCCGCCGACGGGGTCGGCGGACTTGCGCTCGCCGGCGTCCTGGACGCCGTGGCAACCGCTGCTCAAGGGGCCCTGGCGTGGCACACCGGTCTGGACAAGGCCGGCGTCACGCGCCGGGTGGTGCCACTCGGGTTCGACCCCGAGGCCCTCGACGGCAGTGCCTACGACGGGCTGCCCGACTTCTTCGCCGAGTTCGACGACCTGGTCGACGGGTTCGCGTCCACCGAGGGCACGGACGACGGCCTGCGGTGGCGGTTGGTCGACGGGGCCACGGTCTTCGAGACCACCCGCCCCATCGCTGCCGACTTCGACGCGTTCGTGGCACGCGTCGACGTCGCTGCGGGGATCAGCCTGATGGCCGACTACCTCGGCGGACGGCGGCTCGAGGTGCCCGGGGGCGCCGTCGGCACGACGCGCCAGGCCGAACGCAACCTCTACCTGCCCCAGCCCAACTACCTCGCAGCCTGGGGCGGAGAGCCCATCGACGTGTGCAAGGTCGAGCTTGTCGAACGAGGCCCCGACCGGCATCGCCTCACGTGGCGAACTCTGCACAGCCCCAACCGATCTGCCGTCTTCGACGATGGCTCCCTGACCTTCACCCGCAGCGAGCTGGGAACCCTGGTGCGGGTGCGGGGGCGCCAGCTCTTCAGCCTGCCCCCCTCGTGGGCCGGCCTGGACCTGAGCACGGTCCCCGAGGTCCGCGGCCCGTTGCTCGAGGACGCCTACCGTCGGTTCTTCACGACGACCTTCGACAACCTCGAGGCCTGCTTCGAGGGACGCGAGTTCCGCATCGGGCGGCCGCCACCGTCACCCACGGACCCGCTGCTCACCCGGTCGCTCGAGGTCCTGCTCGGTGCCGCCCGGTCCTGGCTGGACGACCTGGCCTCCGAGGCGCCCCGGCCGGCTGCGGCGACCACGGACGGGGCAGGGCCTGCGGGCTCTGCGTGGTCGTCCGCGGTGGCGCAGGCGCCGACCCTCGACCTGTTCGGGTTCCAGCACGTGCGGGGCTCCCGGTGAAGGTGGGCGTGACCGGCGCGACCGGACTCGTCGGTGGGCAGGTCGTGGCGGCGGCGCTCGCGGCCGGACACGACGTCGTCGCACTCGTCCGGCCCGGGTCGGGCGACCCCCGGTCGCCGCTGACCATCGGCGGCAGCCACGTCGAGCGTCGCACCGCCGGCCTCACCGACCACTGCGCCCTGGTCGAGGCGCTGGGGGGCTGTGACGGGTTGGTGCACTGCGCCGCGGTCTACGCCTTCGGTGCCGCCCGTGCCGACGAGGTCAACCGCGTCAACGACGAAGGCACGCGGGCCGTCCTCGCTGCTGCTGCGGCGGCCGGTGTCCAGCGCGCTGTCGTCACCTCCTCCTCGGTGACCCGGGGTTCCGGCAGCGCGCCACGCAGCCGCACCGAGCGGGACGTCCTCGGCGAGGAGCCCGCCCCCACCTACTACGCGAGCAAGGTCGCCCAGGAGGAGGCGGCCCTCGAGGCCTCGACCGCACACGGCATACCCGTCGTGCTGGCCCTGCCCACCGTCGTCCTGGGTGGCCCCTTCGCGCGGCTCGCCCCCAGCAACGCGATCGTGCTGCGCTACCTGCTCGACCCGACGCGCAGCACGTTCCCCGGCGGGTGCAACGTCGTCGATGCGCGGGACGTCGGCGCCGGGCACATCGCGCTGCTCGAGCGCGGGGCTCCCGGGGAGCGCTACCTGCTCGGTGGGGAGGACCTCACGTGGCGGATGCTCCACACCCTCGTGTCCGACCTCGCAGGGCTACCCGGACCGTTCGCGGAGCTGGGCGCCGCCAACGCCTGGGCCGTCGCCGCCACGAGCGAGTGGTGGGCCTCCCTCAGCGGCACCACACCGCTCTCGACGCGCGACGAGGCCACGACCATCGGCCGGTTCTACTGGTACTCCAGTGCGAGGGCCGCCGAGCTCGGGTATGCCGCGCGGCCGGCGCGCGCGGCCGTCGCCGCCTCCCTCGCGTGGCTGGCGGTGAGCCCTGATCTGCCGCGGTGGGCAAGGGAGGGGCTGCGCCTGCACCCCGAGGTCCGAGCCGCACGGGAGCTGGTCCCGGCACCGCTCGCTCACACCGATCCCGTCAGTCCGCCACCTCGACGCTCACCCCCAGCGTGGCCTCGTCGCCGCCAGTGACCTCCACGGTGCCGGTGTAGCGCTGCCCGGGACGGACCAGGTCGGGGTCGAGGTCGGCCTCCACCCTGATGTGGTGCTCCTCGCCCGCCCCGATGGTGACGTGGTCCGGGTCGACCCGCAGCTCCAGGGCCACCACGGTCCCGGTGGCGTCGCGGAGCTCGCTCGCGGCCAGCTCGATCCGCCGCTGACGAGGGTGCCGGTTGACCACGGTGACCGATGCCTGGGCCACCTGCCCGGCAGCCGCCCGCAGCAGCACGGGGATCGCCGGGGTGCCACCCTCACGGACCGGGACGGTCGGTGGAGGCGGCTCAGGGGAAGGCTGGTCCGCGCGGCGGCCGGACCGGGTGGCCCGCGCTCCGCGCGCCCCCGCCGTGGTCGACTCGCTCACCACCCGACCGGCGGCACGGCTGCCGAGGGCGAGAAGCTCCCCGGCGTAGTCGAGACCGAGGGTGCCGACCTCGCGCCAGTAGCGGGCGCTCTCGCGCGTCATGGCGTCGACGTAGGCCCGTCCGGTCGCGGTGCGGTCCACGTCGCCGGACAGCGTGGCTCGACCGAGGTCGATCGACTGCCGTGCCAACGTGGACTGCGCCTGAAGGGCCGCTCGGGCCAGCTCGGTGATGCGCACCAAGGTCTCGTCGCCTGCACCAGTTCGTTCGCTCATGGGTCCACCTCTCCTAGCAGCAGCATCCGCAGTCGCACCCGACGTCGACCGCGTCACACTCGGCGGGCAGCACCACCACGGCCACCCGCTGGGGCCTGGCGCAGCCTTCGAACCGCACATCGGCGTAGGCGGTGGCGCACCCCTCGACGTCGCCACCGATCCGGCCCAGGTTCGCGCTGTGGCCGTCGTCCTGGCCGTCCGTGGAGCCGGCGTCGGGGCCGTCCGTGGAGCCGGCGTCCGCGCCGTCGTTCTGGCCGTCCGTGGACGACGGTCGGACGGCGACCAGCAGACGGACCACCCTGTCCTCGCACGGGGCCAGCACGACCGACTCCTCCTCGAGGAGGGCCCGCACCGTGAGGCCGTCGCCGTCGCAGCCGTGCCAGGGGCCGACCTCGAGCGAGACCGGCCGTTCACGCCGCCAAGCGTTGCGCAGGTGGAACGGCACCACCCGCACCTCACCGACCCGTGCGTGGATGACGACGTCGGCGTCCGGGACGCAGCACCGACATGGATCTCCGCAGCCACCTCCGCAGCGCTGGGGCCGCGCTGCGCCGTGGTCGTGGGCGTGGCAGCCCTCCTGTCCACCGCCGCACCCGTGCTCGTGGTCAGAGCCGCGATCCTGCCGGTGTCCTTGGTGACAGTCGCACCCGTGGTCGTGTCTGCCCTTCATGGCGCGCTGTCCTGCCCTGGCCTTCTCGGGCCCGCCGGTCGACCCAGGCACCCACCAGCCCATCGCGGCATCGGTGGGCGTCCAGGCGCGGGACCACTCGTCCCAGGCGGTGCTCGACTGGTGCAGCCACTGCTGGACGGCCTCGGCGACGCCGTCGCGCAGGGTGGCGAGGTACTCGGGTGCGGTGGTGGTCATGACGGTCTCTCCGATGCAGTGCGAGGAAGGATGATGACGTCGAGGTCCGCGGTCCCGACAGGGACCAGGGCGGTGTGCCGGCGGGTCGGGTCGAGGCCGGGGGGCACGGACACCGTGGCCACGAGCTGCACCGTCGCGCCGGGACCGAGCACGGGCGGGTCGGGGAACGTCAGGACCACATCGGGGCCGGGATCCGGCCCGCCGTCGTCGCTCCGGGCGCGCTGCGCCGCGGCGAGCGGTATGGCCACGTTGCCCTCGTTGCTCACAGTGAGGGTCAGTGCCTGGTCGCCCTCGACGGCAAGGATCCGACGCGGGCTGATCCGCAGCGCGAGATCGGGTTCGACACGCAGCACCGCCTGACGGCGCAGCCCACCCACCTCGACCTCCCCGACGTGGTCCCCTGGCGGCGTGCCGGGTTCGAGGCGCACTGACACAGGGACCTGGGCCGTGGCGCCCGGCGCGATGACGGCAGCCGCCGAACCAGTCAGCGCCTCATGGCCCTTGCGGTGCAACGCGATCCCGCGGATCGCGAGGCGCTGGTCGACGGCATTCTCCACGGACACGGTGGTGCGGAGCTGCCCGGGCGGACCGGTGAGCACGATCCCCTCGACGACGTCGCGAGGCTTGGGCTGGGCCTTGGGCGCAGCCTTGGGTGTGGCCCTGGCCGCGGCCTTGGGCGCAGTCTTGGGCGCGGCCTTGGGCGCAGCCTTGGCCGCAGTCTTGGTCGTGGCCTTGGCCGTGGCCTTGGCCGCGGTCTTGGAAGCAGCGGTCCTGCGTCGGGCGGTGGGCATGATCGGGTCCCGCCTCAGAGATCGATGACGATGGGGCCGTGGTGCTCGGGCCGGATGTGGGCGGTGGTACTGCCGCGCACGGAGATCGCGAACAGCTCGAGGCCGAGCAGCGACCAGCTCCACTGCTGGTCGTACGGCATGCACACCTCGGTTGCCGGGGGCGGGCCGAGCTCGAGGCGAACGCACGTGTCGACCGCTACCGGCTTGAGGTCGACGCTCGACCGCGTGTCGACGGCCGAAGTCGAGCTGACTGTCGCGTCTGACGTCAGCGTCGAGTCGGACTTCAGCGTCGCGTCCACAGCAGCGGTGACCGTCGAGGTCGACGTCACCGGCTGGAGGGTGATCGTGGCATCGCTGTGGACGGTGCTGTCCCCCTCCAACCGGGTGGTGGTACCTCCGTCGAGGGTGAGCTTCATGTCCTCGAGCCCGGCCAGGTTCGAGGTGACGTCGGCGACAAACGTGTTGCCCCCGAAGACCGTGCTGTCGACAGTGAAATCGGCCATCAGGAGACTTCCTCACGCGGTGCGTCGGGACTGACGAGGTAGGAGTGGTGGAACCCGAGCCGCGGGTCGCCCCACGGCGCGAGGCCGGCGTCGAACTCCTGCAGCTCGGGCATGACGATGCGGTCGCGCACCTCGAGCGAGGGGTAGTCGTACACGGTGACGTGGTTCTGGCCCCGGTTGGCGGTGAACAGGAGTGTCTGGTCGGCCGACAGCTGGCACGCGTAGATGCCGTCGACCAGCGCACCGCGACTGACCCGCAACGACTCGGCGTAGAGCTGGGCGTTGCCGAAGACGTTGCCCCGCATGAAGGACTCAGCCATCGACGAGGCCGACTGCCGGGTCAGGGCCAGGCTCTCCAGCGCTCCCGGGTGCTCGTCGATGAGGCGGTGCTGACTGAGGGTCAGCAGGTCGACGAAGACCACGGTGTGGCTGCCACCGGTGCAGAAGATCAGCTCGGAGTCGGAGATCGTCACATCCGAGTTGATGTGCGCCGGGAGGTCGCGGTCGGCCGTCCAGTGCCGCACCACGCGCCCCTCCTCGGCATCGATCTCGAAGGCGTACTGGCGCAGCCAGGCCATACCCCAGTGCTCCCAGTCGGAGCGGTCTGCGGGGTTGACCCTGAAAGAGATCGCGTAGAACACGTCGAGGACCGGGTGGCACACCACGTGCCAGCACGTCGTCGGCAGCTCGATCCGCCGCACGTCGCCGGTCACGGTGTCCAGGATCCCCACCTCCCGGGCCTCGCCACGGGTCGGGTGGTCCATGCCGCCGTAGACGATGTAGCGCCCCGAAGCGGTGCGCTTCATGGCGTGCGGGATCTTGAGTCCGTGCGGGGCCACCTGCTCGGCCTTGGTGAGCCGGTTGACGTCGAACTTCCACAGGTGCTCGCCGATCGACGTGACGAACTGCGTGTCATCGAGCCAGACGAGGTGGGTGCTCCCCTTGATCGTCGTGTCCGGCACCTCGAACCTCAGCGTCGAGACGCGGTCGGCCTCCTCGAGGGTCACCAGGTCGTAGAACAACAGATGTTGACCGGTGTTGCCCAGGAACCCGATCCGCCGCGTCGGGTCCACGCTCGGAGCGTGCCCGCCGGATGCCCCGGCGAAGTACCTGACCTTGTAGGCGTGGTCACCGGTCACGGGGTCGTAGTGGAAGAGGCAGACGCCAGCCCGGCCCTCGAGCCCGTTGAGCCCGTTGCCGTCGAGGGCGACGTGGAATGCATATGGGTACGTTCGCATAGGACCCCCGGCCTGCTGCACGCCCGGCGACCCGACGGGCCACCACATCTCACGGTAGCGGCGGCCTCACCGCACCGATAGGGTCCGACAGCAGTCGATCATGGTCAATCCCATTCACCGTCAAGCGAATTCGCGTCCGCATCGTCATGCTTTGCGTCGGTATGCCGCTTGCGCGCCACGAGGGTCTCACCAGGTCAGGACGGCCCCTTGAGCTCGGGGAACTGATCGTCCCGGAACTCCTCGGACAACGACTTCCCACTGTCGAAGGCGTGCCGCTCGCGGTCGCGCAGCTCCACCCGCCGGATCTTGCCCGAGATCGTCTTGGGCAGCTCGAAGAACTCCACGCGTCGCACCCGCAGATAGGGCGCAAGGTGCTCGCGTGCGTGGGCGAGGATCGCCTTGGCGGTCTCGGCGTCGGGCTCCCAACCTGCGGCCAGTGCGACATACGCCTTGGGCACGGCGAGCCGCGTGGCGTCGGGCGCCGGAACCACTGCGGCCTCGGCCACGGCGGGGTGCTCGATGAGCACGCTCTCGAGCTCGAACGGCGAGATCTTGTAGTCGCTGGCCTTGAACACGTCGTCGGTGCGCCCGATGTAGGTGATGTAGCCGTCCGCGTCCCGCTGTGCGACGTCCCCGGTGTGGTACCAACCACCCTCCATGGCTTGGTTCTGCCGCTCGACGTCGCCGAGGTAGCCGGTCATCAGGTTGACGGGGTGCTTGGACAGGTCGAGCACGATCTCCCCCTCGTCGCCCTCCTCGCCCGTGAGCGGGTCCACCAGCGCCACCGGGACACCGGGCATCGGCCTGCCCATGGAGCCCGGCTTGAGCCGCTCGCCCGCGATGTTGCCGATCTGCAGGGTCGTCTCGGTCTGGCCGTAGCCGTCGCGGATGGTCAGGCCCCACGCCTTCTCCACCTGGCTGATCACCTCGGGGTTGAGCGGCTCCCCCGCAGCCAGCAGCTCGCGGAGCGACCCACTCCCCCCAGCAAGATCAGCCTGGATCAGCATGCGCCACACCGTCGGCGGCGCACAGAACGTCGTCACCCCGGCCCGCCGGATCTGCTCGAGAAGGACCGTGGCGTCGAACCGCGCGTAGTTGTGGACGAAGATCGTCGCCTCGGCGATCCACGGCGCGAAGAAGCACGACCACGCGTGCTTGGCCCACCCGGGCGAGCTGATCGCGAGGTGCACGTCTCCGGGGCGTGCGCCGATCCAGTACATCGTCGACAGGTGCCCGACGGGGTAGGAGACCTGGGTGTGCTCGACGAGCTTGGGTCTGCTCGTCGTCCCCGACGTGAAGTACACGAGCAGCGGGTCCGTCGCCGCGGTGACGCCCGCGAACCGATGTCCCTGCGCTGCATACGAGTCCGCGTAGTCATGCCATCCTTCACCACCGCCCACGACGATGCGCAGGTAGTCGCCCGGCACCTCCGCGAACTTCGCGGTGTCGGCAGCGCTGGCCACGACGACCCGCGCGCCGCCACGGTCGACGCGGTCGCGCAGGTCGCCGGGGCCGAGCGCCGCCGTGGTGGGCATGATGACCGCACCCAGCTTGGCCACGGCCAGCATGGTCTCCCACAGCTCGACCTGGTTGCCGAGCATGAGCAGCACCCGGTCGCCCTTGCCGACCCCCAGGTCGGAGAGCCACACGGCCACCTGGTCGGAGCGGGTCGCCATCTCGTCGTAGGTGATCTGTTGTTCGGAGCCGTCCTGCTCCACGATCCACAGGGCCAGCCGGTCGTTGCCGCGAGCCACGGCGTCGAACCAGTCCACCGCCCAGTTGAAGCGATCTCCGACGTCTGGCCAACGGAACTCGGCGACGGCGCGGTCGTGCTGGCCGGAGAGCCGCACGAGGGTGTCGCGGGCCTTCCGGTATGCGGCGGTGCCGGGGTGGGGCGCGGGGGCGGACGGCGTCGTCATGCCCTGACCCTGCTACGACTGGCCGAGGTCGGCAAGCAGAGCCGTGAACCACTCCTGCGTCGGGTCGAAGGCCTTGCCGCCCTTGATCCGGTCGAACTCGATGGCCCGCAGCTCGTCGCCGCGCTCCTCGTCGTGGCCGACGACACCGGAGTCACCGCGCAGCGCCGCGTCCACGGCGTAGTCGGTGCACTGGCGGATCAGGGCCAGGTCGGCGTCGTTGGCTGCCGCCGAACGGGCGAAGTAGCCGCTCTTCTGCACGAGCACCTTGTCGGCCCCGAGCAGCTCGGCGAACTGCTGGGCGAACCACTGGCCGGGGTTGACCTTGTCGATCTGCACGTGCCCGAAGGGATCGCGCGGGACCTGCGCCCCCGACTCCTCCAGGGACGCGACGATCTCGCCCAACCCGGCGCCCTCGGAGATGAACAGGTTCACCCCGTCGGACTCGTCCATGACGGTGCGCAACCGTTGGGCCTCCTCGGCGATGTCGAACGGGCGCTCCGGGACGAACACGGCGTGCACGTCCCAGCACTCGGGCGAGTTCTCGAGCCAGCCTGCGAACTGGGCACCCTGCACCCACCGGTGGTGCTCGAGCGCAGTGGCTGCGGTGAGCCAGCCGCAGTTGCGACCCATGACCTCGTGGACGATGAGCATGCGGGGGTTCGAGGAGTGCTCGGCGATGATGTTGCGCGCATAGCTCGCCCCCTGCTCCGCTGCGGTCCAGGCACCGAGGGACTGGCGGATGGGGACGACGTCGTTGTCGACCGTCTTGGGCAGACCGACCACCGTGAGCTCGTGGCCGTTGGAGTGCAGGTAGGCGGCAAGGTCGGCCGCGGTGCCGTTCGTGTCGTCGCCGCCGATGGTGTGCAGGACGTCGACCCCGTCGCGGCTCAGCTGCTCCGCGGCGACGTGCAGCGGGTCCTGGCCCTCCTGCACCAGACCGCGCTCGACGCAGTCGGCCACGTTGGTGAGCTTGACCCGGCTGTTGCCGATCGGGCTGCCACCGAACGCGTGCAGACGATGTGCGTTGGACCGCACCTCACTGGTGACCTCGACCGAGTCACCGGTGAGCAGGCCGGCATACCCGTTGCGGTAGGCGATGATCCGCACGTCGGGCGCGACCTCGGAGTACCGCTCGATCAGCCCACCCACAGCGGAGGACAGACAGGGCGCGAGGCCACCGGCGGTCAACATGGCGACAGTCTTCACAGGCATGCGTCCACTCTGCCGTGTCAGGGTGGGCGCGACCAGAGCGGCGTCAGCGGATGGACATCAGGGCGTCAGCGGTCCTTGCAGGGACGCGCGACGGTGGGCACCTCGGCCCGGGGCCGTTCGGGCAGTGGCGGGACGTCGGCCGCAGGCACCAGCTCGGTGTACGCGTTGCCGATGACCAGGTCGAGGCGGGTGCCCTTGCGGTCGATCTTGAGCAGCTCCGCTCCGGGAACGTGCTGCTTGAGCAGCGCAGCGGCGAAGTCGCCGTCGTCCCCGTAGCGGATGACGGCGGTGCCGAGCTGCATGGTCTGCAGGGGGTCGTTCGAGACGTCCTTGACCTTGAACCCGCGCGCCTTGACCGAGTCGGCGACCACCTTGGCCAAGCCCGTCTTGTAGGTCGTGTTGTAGACGTTGACCGAGACCTCGGAGGGGATCGGCTTGAGGCGTTCGGGCATGGCCACGAGGTCCTGGTAGCCGATACCGACGACCACGTCGACCGAGGTGCCCTTGCGGACGTCGGCGAAGAGCTTGGAGCCGGGGATCTGCGAGGCCGTCAGCAGGGCCTGGTCGAGGCCAGCCGGACCGTGGTGGATCACTGCCGGCTGCGTGACGTACCAGGACTCGGGGGCGTTGCTGATGCCGCCGACGTTGAAGGTGCGCTTGGCCAGACCCGCCGCGACCTTGGCGGCCGTGCCGTCGATGCCGGTGGCGTTCATGACGTTGACGGTGAAGGAACCCCGAGCAGGGGCGGGTACGACGGTCGGCTGGCATACCGGCTTCGCTGGGGCGGGAGTCATCCAGCCGGTGGAGTAGGCCGCGGTCATGCTCGCCGTCCCGAGGAGCACCCCGGGGATGGTGACGAACAGCATCATCTGCCGCAGCCTGTGCGCGCGCCACACCTGTGTCGGTGTGCGGTCGTCGTCCTTCATCCCTACCCCCTGGCTCCTGCTCAGATTCTTTCTCAATGGTCACATCAGTCCCACGAGTCACATGTCAAGCGACACGCACGGGGTGGTTTTCGTCACCGAGACGTGACGATCCCGCGGCGGTGCGATGACGTCCGCCCATGACTTCGTCGACCTTCCCCTGGGAGGGGGCAGGCTGGCCCTGCTCGATGACCACGGCCTACGCGACTTCCTCGGCGCGGCAGGGATCGACACTCCTCCAGAGGCAGAACCTGCCTACCTCGGTGGCCGTGTGCGGCGTGAGGACGTCACGCGCGCCGGCGGCTCACTGGTGACGATCGACGACCAGGCCGAGTTTACGCTGAAGACGACGGGGCGCCGTACCAGCTGCCTACTGCTCGAGACCCCGAACCTCAGTGCGTGGCCAGGTCGCGGGCCACGAGCTCGGCGACCTGCACCATGTTGAGGGCGCCGCCCTTGCGCAGGTTGTCGCCGCAGATGAAGAAGTCGAGGGTGTTGGGGAAGTCCAGCGCCTGCCTCAACCGCCCCGCGAACCGGGGGTCCGAGCCGACGGTGTCGTTGGGGGTGGGGAACTCGAAGGTCTCCGGGTCGTCGAGGACCACCACGGCGGGGGCCTCGACGAGGGCCTGGCGGGCCTTGTCGACGTCGATCGGACGGGCGAACGTCGCATGCACCGCCACCGAGTGCGTCGAGATCACCGGCACGCGCACGCAGGTCGCCGAGACGCGCAGGTCGGGCAGGCCCAGCACCTTGCGGGTCTCGTTGCGGATCTTGAGCTCCTCGGAGGTCCAGCCGTCCTCGGCAGCCGTGCCGATCCAGGGCAGGACGTTCATCGCCAGCGGCGCCGGGAAGGGGGAGTCGGTCCCCAGCTCGAACTCGATCAGTCGCCGCACGTCTCCCGCCTGGTGGCCGAGCTCGCGGTGGCCGGCGACCACCTCGATCTCGTCGTGCAGGCGCGCGATACCGGCCCGTCCCGCGCCGGACGCAGCCTGGTAGGTCGCGACGACGAGCTCGGTGAGCTCCCACCCTGCGTGCAGCACGCCGAGGGCGTCGATGATCGTCAGCGTCGTCGCACCCGGGCTGGCGATGATGCCCCTGGGCCGGTTGCGCACCTGATGGGGGTTGACCTCCGGCACGACGAGGGGGATGTCGGGGTCGCCTCGCAGGGCCGAGCTGTTGTCGATGACGACGGCCCCCCGCGCTGCCGCGATCCCAGCCCAGTGGGCAGCGATCTTCGTGGGCAGGTCGACCAGCGCGATGTCGACGCCGTCGAAGAACTCGGGGCTGAGGTCCTGGACGACGATGTCGCGCCCACAGACGGTCAGCTCGGTGCCGGCGTCCTCGGGCGCGGCGGCGGCACGGATCTCGCCCCAGATGTCGGCCCGCATCGCGAGCACCTGCTGCGTGACCCGCCCCACGGCTCCGGTGGCGCCGACCAGGGCGAGGGTCGGGCGGGGAGCCCCGGAAGCGAGCGAGGTCACCTTCCGGAGCCTCCGTAGACGACGGCTTCCCCGTCGGCGGAGTCCAGGCCGAAGGCCGTGTGGACCGCGCGGACCGCGTCGTCGAGCAGGTCGGCGCGGGTGACGACGGAGATCCGGATCTCGGACGTGGAGATCATCTCGATGTTGACACCGCTGTCGGCCAGTGCCTTGAAGAAGGTCGCCGAGACGCCGGGGTGCGAACGCATGCCGGCACCGACGAGGGAGAGCTTGCCGATCTGGTCGTCGTACTTGATCGAGCCGAAGCCGACCGACTCCTGGACCTTGCGGAGCGCGTGCACGCCGATCTGGCCGTCTGTCTTGGGGCAGGTGAAGGAGATGTCGGTCAGGCCGGTGTCCGTGGCGGACACGTTCTGCACGATCATGTCGATGTTGATCTCGGCGTCGGCGCAGGTCTGGAAGATCTCTGCGGCCTTGCCCGGGTGGTCGGGCACGCCGACGACGGTGATCTTGGCTTCGCTCCGGTCGTGGGCGACACCGGCGATGATGGGGGCTTCCACGGCGTCTCCTTGGGTGGTGTCCGTGACGATGGTGCCCTCCTTCGACGAGAAGGAGCTGCGGACGTGGATCGGGATGGCGAATCGGCGCGCGTACTCGACGCTGCGCAGGTGCAGCACCTTGGAGCCGGACGCTGCGAGCTCGAGCATCTCCTCGTTGGAGATGCGGTTGATCTTGCGGGCGGCCGGGACGATGCGTGGGTCGGCAGTGAAGACACCGTCGACGTCGGTGTAGATCTCGCACACGTCGGCACCGAGGGCCGCGGCGAGCGCGACGGCGGTCGTGTCGGTGCCACCCCGGCCGAGCGTGGTGATCTCCTTGGTGTCCTGGCTGACGCCCTGGAACCCCGCCACGATGACGATGTGGCCCTTCTCGAGGGCGTCGGTCACGCGGCCCGGCGTGACGTCGATGATCCGGGCCTTGCCGTGGGTGGAGTCGGTGATGACGCCGGCCTGGCTGCCGGTGAACGACCGCACGGTGTAGCCGAGGTCGGCGATGGCCATCGCGACGAGCGACATCGAGATGCGCTCGCCGGCGGTGAGCAGCATGTCCCTCTCCCGCGGTGGCGGCTGCGGGCTGACCTCGTTGGCGAGCTCGAGCAGCTCGTCGGTGCTGTCACCCATCGCCGAGACCGCCACGCACACGTCGTTGCCGGCTTTCTTGGCCTCGGTGATCCGGCGGGCGACCCGCTTGATGCTGGCGGCGTCAGCCAGCGATGAGCCGCCGTACTTCTGGACGACGATCGGCACGGTGGAACTCCTGGGGACCAGACGAGGGGGTGCAGGGTGCGGACGTGGGCCACGCGCGCGGCGCACAGTCTATCGACCGTCCTGTCACCTCGGGTCTTTGAGCGCCTGACCCGGTCATGGCAGGGTCGGGCGCTCAAAGACCCGGGGAATGGAACGCTGTACGGCGAGTTCTCGTCGAACTGGGGTCCCAGCCTCGACCAAGGGAGTTGACTGCACCCATGACCATCGAGGTTCAGGGGGTCCGCCGGGCATTCGGTGACGTCCTTGCGGTCGACAGCATCAGCCTCACCGCCGCACCGGGCGAGGTCACCGCGCTGATCGGCCCCAACGGCTCCGGCAAGACCACCTTGCTGCTCATGCTCGCCACGCTGCTCGTCCCCGACCAGGGCGCCATCCGCATCGACGGGCTCGACCCGGTGACCCAGCCGACGCAGGTGCGCGCCCGCATCGGGTGGATGCCCGACGGGTTCGGCACCTGGGACGCGCTCACGGTGCGGGAGGTCCTGCACACCGTCGCGGCGGCATACCGGATCCCGCCCGACCAGGCCCGCGCCCGCACCGCCGAGCTCTTGGCCACCGTCCACCTCGAGGACCTCGGCGACCGGCGCGCACGCGTCCTGTCCCGCGGGCAGAAGCAGCGCCTCGGCCTGGCCCGCGCACTCATCAACGACCCCAGCGTCCTGCTGCTCGACGAGCCAGCGTCCGGCCTCGACCCCCGCAGCCGGATCGAGCTGCGCGACATCCTGCGCTCGCTCGCCGCGCAGGGCAAGACCGTCCTCGTGTCGAGCCACATCCTCACCGAGCTCCAGGAGGTCGCCGACCGTGCCGTGATCGTGGCGCGCGGCCGCAGCCTGGAGACCCAGCGGCTGGACGCCGACTTCGTCTCGACCGGTCCCGCGTCGTGGCGCATCGACTCCCTCGACCTCGAACGCCTCACCGCCTGGCTCGCCGAGCACCACGTGCCGGCCCGGCGCGTGGGCGGCGGCCTCACCGAGGTGGAGGTGGCGGGCGAGGAGAGTGCCGCCCGACTGCTCGCCGACGTGGTTCGGGACGGCATCCGGGTCACGGCGTTCGCACCTAGCCAGGGAGCCCTCGAGTCGGCCTACCTCGCAGCGACGGAGGACCGGCGATGAGCTGGCACGGGATCAGGACGGTGGCCGGCCTCGAGCTGCGGCAGCGGGTGCGGACCTCGAAGTGGCCGATCGTGCTGGCCGCCTGGGTCGCCCTCATCGCCCTCGTGGCGTTCCTTTCCTACTGGGCCACCAACGACGAGCAGCTGCGCTCCGGCGAGGCGATGTACGACATCGTCATCTTCTTCGTCCTCGGCCTCGCCATGCTCATCGTCCCCTCGCTCACCGCGACGTCCGTCAACGGTGACCGCGAGCACGGCGTGCTGGCCACTTTGCAGACGACCCTGCTCACGCACTGGGACATCGTGCTGGGCAAGCTCGCGGCAGCCTGGGCGATCTCGCTGGCGTTCCTCGTCAGTGCGATGCCGTTCATGGCGTGGGCGTGGTTCGAGGGCGGCGTCTCCGGTGGCCGGATCGTGCTCTCCCTGGTCGTCCTGGTGCTCGTACTGGCCGTCGTCTGCACCATCGGCCTGATGTTCTCCACCCTGACCGCGCGGCCGATCGCCTCTGCCGTGCTGACGTACCTGACGATGGGCGCCCTGGTGTTCGGGACGACCATCGGCTTCGGACTGTCGGCGTTCCTCGTCTCCCAGGAGGAGCAGCAGCAGGTGTTCGGGATCCCGGACAACTGGTGGGAGACGCACCAGCCGCCGGCCATCGACCCGGCTGACCCCACCCTGACGCCCGAGCAGGAGGAGCAGCTCAAGAACGCCGGCCAGCCCACGCGGGCGGACTGCACGACGTTCACGCGGACGACCCAGGTCGCGCACACCGAACGGATCTGGTGGCTGCTGCCCCTCAACCCGTTCGTCGTGGTCGCCGACGCGGCCCCCTCGGAGCCACGCAAGAACACCGGACAGTTCTCCAACGCTTTCACCCCGATGAGGTGGATCAGCGGCGGAGCCCGGATGGCGCGCAACGGGCCCGAGGCCGTGGTCGACGAATGCGCGAACCAGGTCGGCACACAGGAAGGTGCCTACGTCGACCCGTTGGAGCAGGCGCTCGAGTCGGCCCCGGTGTGGCCCTACGGGCTGGGTTTCCTGCTGCTCGCCGGGGCAGGTGCGGCGGTGGTCGCGGGACGTCGCCTGAAGACCCCGATCAAGCGCCTGCCGAACGGCACCCGCATCGCCTGACGGCCGTAGGTCGGCGGCGTCAGGGGTGCAGGGCGTCGAACTCGGCCTCGGAGATGGTCTCCTCGTCGGCGTCGAGTCGAATGTGGCCGAGCACGGACTGCAGCACACGCAAAGCTGCTGCCGCCCGCTCGCCCCAGTCGGCGAGGTAGCTGAACTGCCACCACCACAGCGCCTCGGACAACCGTCCTGCGTCGTGGTGGCGCAGTCCGTGCGACAGCGCACCAGCGACGACGGCGATGTCGTTGGACAACGAACCCGTCGTGAGCTCGGTGGAGGTGACCGGGTCGACGAGGTCGGCGTACTCGTCGAGGCCCTCGAAGAGGTTGGCGAACCCGGTTCGCAGCGGGTCGAGCACGGGGTCGGCCGTGTCGGCCTCGAAGCGCTCCGCCGGGACGATGTCCTGGATCGCGGCCAGCCTCGTGCCCATGACCAGGGCCTGCGACAGCGCGAGCAACGTCATCGGGATCGCTGCATCCGGCGCCGTGCCGGAGGCGACCTCCGTCACCGTCGCGAGGTAGTGCCGGGCGTCGTTCGCCGACTCGTCGGCCAGCGTGCGCAGGTCGTCAGACATCGAGCAACCGCCTTCCTTCGAACGCCCGACCGAGGGTGACCTCGTCGGCATACTCCAGGTCGCCACCCACCGGGAGCCCGGAGGCGAGGCGGGTGACCTTGATGCCCATCGGCCGCAGGAAGCGGGCGAGGTAGCTCGCGGTCGCCTCACCCTCGAGGTTGGGGTCGGTGGCGATGATGACCTCGGTGACCTCGCCGGACGCGAGGCGGGTCATGAGCTCCTTGATGCGCAGGTCGTCGGGGCCGACGCCCTCGATCGGGCTGATGGCCCCACCGAGCACGTGGTAGCGGCCGCGGAACTCACGGGTGCGCTCGACGGCCACGACGTCCTTGGGCTCCTCGACCACGCAGATCGCGGTGCCGTCGCGGCGGGGGTCGGCGCAGATCCTGCACTGCTCGCCCTCGGCGACGTTGCCGCACGTCGCACAGAACCGCACCCGGGCCTTGACCTCGGTGATGGAGTCGACGAGGCGGGACACGTCCACCGCGTCGGACTGCAGGAGGTGGAAGGCGATCCGCTGAGCACTTTTGGGGCCCACGCCGGGCAACCGGCCGAGCTCGTCGATCAGGTCCTGGACCACTCCTTCGTACACACGGATGAGCCTATGCCCTGCCGGCGTCAGCCACCCGACCGGACGCGCTCACGCAGCCCTGCGGCAAGACCCGTCCGATGGCCGCCTCGGAGCCCTCCCGGGCAGGCCGTCGAGACCCATCAGCCTTCGTCGATGACCTTGCCGCCGAGGATCCGCTCGATGACCGGGCGGCCCACGTCGCCGACGGCCTCGATCTCCTCGTCGTCGTCGCGGGCTGCGCTGTCGTCAGCGACGTACGCCTCGGGGGTGCGCTCGGGCTCCTCCGCGGCGACCTCGGCCTGGGCGCGAGCCAGCAGCGAGCCAGCAGCTGGCGGCGCGACCGCGATGACCGGCGCAGCCGCTGCGGACTCGGTCGCCCAGGAGGGACCGCTCCCCGGGGCCGACGGCGCGCTGGCCCAGCCACCCTCACCGGACTCCGGCGTGGGCGACGGGACGACGGCACCACTTGCGGCATAGGCCGTGGCGGCCCGGCCACTGGCGTCGCCGCCCGCAGCACCCTGACCCGAGGAGTCGCTCGAGCCCCGGTCGTGGAAGCCGCGCGACGTATCCTCGGGGCGCACCACGGGGTGGGGGTCACCGGTGGCGGCCGACACCCGGGCGTCGGGCACGGGAATGCCCTCGACCCGGGCGTCCACCCCGAGCACGTCGATCAGGGCCTGGCGGACCAGGTCCGCGTGTGGTCCGTGGCGGAAGGTGTTGGCGATGCCGACGGTCGAGATGCCGAGCACGACCTTGCGACCGTCGTAGTCGTGCACCGTGGCGTGCTCGGACAGCAGCGTCCACGTCGTCCGCTTGTGCTTGAAGATCCAGCCCAGGATGTCCGGCCACGCGCGCCGGATCGCCGCGGTGTCCATGCCACCGGGCTGGGGGCGATGGGACTCCTGCTGCTGCTCGGGCTCTTCCCGCCCGGTCTGCTGCCCGGACTGCCCGGTCAGCTGCCCGGACTGCCCGGACTGAGGAGAGTCTGCGGCGTGAGCGGGCGTCGGCTGGGCGGACGGCTCGCGAGACGGGTGCGGCGCCGCGGCGCCCGTGGGCTCGGCCTCGGTGACCTGCTCAGGCCGTTCGGACGGTGCCGTGTGTTCGCCCACCGGCACGGCTACGGTCGGCGTGACCGCGGGTGGGGTCGCCGGAGGGGTCGCGGGTGCGGTCGCGGGGGACGCGGTGGACGCGGTCGGGGCTGGCCGGGCGGCCGGGGCAGCGGCGGCTGAGGCCACCGGCTGGACCGGGGCCGACGCACGGGAGCCGGCCGAAGGCACTCCCTCGACGTCGAGGCGACGCTCGAGGCGGTCGAGCCGCGCGGCATACCCGCTCTCACCGGAGGCACCCGGGAGCAGGACGCGCGCGCAGATGAGCTCGAGCTGGAGGCGTGGCGCCGTGGCGCCGGTCATCTCGGTCAGGCCGGCATTGACGATGTCGGCGGCTCGGGAGAGGGCACCGCTGCCGAACGCGGCGGACTGCTCGCGCATGCGTTCGAGCTGGTCCTCGGGGAGGCCGCGCAGGACCGAGGAGGCGCCGTCGGGGACGGCGGCCACGACGATGAGGTCACGCAGCCGCTCGAGCAGGTCCTCGACGAACCGGCGCGGGTCGAGGCCGGTCTCGATCACCCGGTCGACCTGGTGGAACACCCCGGCTGCGTCGCCCACGGCGAACGCGTCCATGGTCGCGTCGAGGAGCTCACCGTCGGTGAACCCGAGCAGGGCCGCCGCGCTCTCGTAGGTGAGTCCCTCGTCGGTCGAGCCGGCGATGAGCTGGTCGAGCACGGACAGCGAGTCACGGACCGAGCCGCCACCGGCCCGGGTCACGAACGAAAGCACGCCCGGGGCGACGGCGACGTCCTCCTGGACGCAGAGCCGCTGCATGTAGTCGGAGAGCTGGCCGGGCGGCACGAGGCGGAAGGGGTAGTGGTGGGTGCGGCTGCGGATCGTGCCGATGACCTTCTCGGGCTCGGTGGTCGCGAAGACGAACTTCACGTGCTCCGGGGGCTCCTCGACGATCTTGAGCAGGGCGTTGAAGCCCTGCGGCGTGACCATGTGGGCCTCGTCGATGATGTAGATCTTGTAGCGACTCTGCGCCGGGCCGTAGGACGCGCGCTCGCGCAGGTCGCGGGCGTCGTCGACCCCACCGTGGCTGGCTGCGTCGATCTCGATGACGTCGACCGAGCCGGACCCGCCACGGGCGAGCGCCACGCACGAGTCACACACACCGCACGGGTCGGGCGTCGGGCCCTGTGCGCAGTTCAGGCAGCGGGCGAGGATGCGGGCGCTGGTGGTCTTGCCGCAGCCCCGCGGGCCGGAGAAGAGGTAGGCGTGGTTCACCCGGCCGGTGCGCAGGGCCTGCATGAGCGGCTCGGTGACGTGCTCCTGGCCGATGACGTCGGCGAAGGACTCGGGCCGGTAGCGGCGGTACAGGGCGGTGCTCACGGTCGGAACCCTAGTCGGCCCACCTG